>JANNKC010000292.1:0-3025 GCA_031396105.1 Anaeromyxobacter sp. | reverse complement strand
CTGCCAGGGAGTCGAAGTTGAAGACCCGGTAGAAGTAGGTGCCGGGGAGCAGCCAGGTGTCGCCGGTGGCCGGGTCGGTCGGCACGAAGAGGATGGCGTCGAAGGAGTAGGCGTAGCTGGTGGCGGTCAGCGTCCCCCCCTCGAACGACTCGCCGATGAGGCCGACGGCCAGTCCGGCCGGGAGGCAGTCCACCGTGTCGCAGATCTGCACGTGGGTCCAGGAGACCGCGAGGTCGCTGGTCCAGTCGAGCAAGATGGGCAGGGCCTGCACGGTGGAGTCGGCCGGGAAGGGTCCGGCGGGCGGGATGAGCGTGGGCGGCGGCGGATTGAATGGCGCCACGGCCGTGAACGACTCCCAGGCGGACGAGTAGTTGCCCGCCACCCCGGCCACTCCGAAGGTGTTGGTGGCGCGCCACCAGTAGTTGACGCCCGCCGTGAGGGTGGCGGTCGACGCGGTGAAGGACCACGGGGCGACGGCGCCGACTCCGACCATCGGCGTGACGGCGCGGCTGCCGGCGGGGCAGGCGAAGGCGGTGAGCGCCGGGTCCACCGTGCAGAGCTCGAGCTGCGACGTGCCGCTGCCCATCGAGGTCCAGGTGAGCGGCAGGCCGACCTCGTGGTCGGGGCCGACCGGGATCAGCTCGGGCTGCTGCGGATCGGCCCAGACCACGAAGTGGAAGGTGGTGGGCGTGTTGCTCGGGTACTTGAACCACCAGCCGAGGGTGGAGGTGCCGCCGGGCCCCGACCCGTCGTTGACCGGGGCGCCGGCCACGGTTGCGCCGGTGAGCGGGCCGTAGTTCACGAGGCCCAGCGTGGCGCCAGGCGAGGTGTTGGCCGGCGGCGGCAGAAGCCCGGGCACGCCCGTGTTGGCGTCCACTCCGGTGGGCTTGCAGACCTCGAAGCCCGCTCTCGCCATGTCGGTGATCTGCACCTGCACGTTGGTGAGCGTCTCGGCCGCGAAGTTGGTCACGGTGAGCGGCAGGTAGAGCGACTGGCCCGCGCAGCCTGCGCCGCCTGCGGGCTCGATGGTCGCGGAGAATCGGCCCGCCACCTGGACGGTGCCACCCGGATTGACGTCCGGGCTGCCGTCCTTGGCGTCCGGCACCACGTCCACACGGGCCTGGCGCCCGCCGGACTCCGGGACGGGCGTCACCGTCAGCGTGTACTGCCCGAGCATCCTTGGCATCGCCACGGCTCGGGCCTTGGGAGCGACGGTGTTCTTGGGCGCCTGCGAGCAGGCAAGGCTGGCGGCGGCCAAAGCGGTGGCCAGGAACAGGCGATTCGTCATGGTTGAAGCCCCCTCACTCACGTGTGGCAACAGTATCACCGCAAGCTAGGCACCTTGGACAGGGGGTGCAAGAGGTCGCAATCCCTCGTTTCATCCCTTGTTCAAGGGACTTGGATATCCATGCGACACAGGTCGTCCGTTGTCGGTTCGAGCCCTCCACGAGCCCCATGCCGCCGATCAGACTCGGGTAAGCTGCCAGGTCTCGTGATGCTCAACCCCACGGAGCGCTCCATCCTGCTGCTCGCCCTTGTGGGGGATGAGGCAGCCCACCGCACGGCCCGGGCGCTCCCGGCGGACCGGATCCGGTGGGAGGCGCTCTTCGCTGCGGCCCTGACCACCCGGGTGGCCGCCTTCCTGGATCGGCTGACCGGCGAGGCCGGGCTCGACCCTGGTCAGGTCGCCGCGCCACTCCGCGAGGAGACGGAGCGGGTGGCGGCCCAGGCCGCCCTCACGACGCACGCGGCGGCTCGCGCCCAGGCCTGCCTCGCTTCGGCCGGCGTGCGCTCGCTGGCGGTGAAGGGCGTGGCGTTCCAGGCCCACGCGCCGGCCCACCTGACCCGCCGCCACCTCGACGACGTGGACCTGCTGGTGCGCCCCGGGGATCTGGCCGCGGCCGCCGCGGCGCTGGCCGGCGGCGGCTTCGAGCCGGACGAGCTCCTGCCGGACTACGGAGGGGCCGCGCTCGACGGGGCGTCGGCCCAGCCCGCGCTCCACCGCACCGCCAACTTCCTGGGGCCCGGCCGGACGCTGCTGGAGGTCCACACGGTCATGCCGGCCTGCCGAGGCCCGGAGGCCGCCTTCGAGGCCCTGCTGGCGCGCGCCGTCACGGTGCGCCACGGCGGCGGCGCGCTCACGGTGCCGGGGCTCGACGACAGCCTCGGCCTGCTGTGCCGCCACGTCATGGTGCAGCACGCGGCCGGGGCGGACCACCTGCCCCGCCACGTGGCCGACGTGGCCGCGCTCCTCCGCGCCGGCGCCAGCGCCGAGGTGGCGGCGGCGCGCTTCGACGGCGATGGGCGCGCCTCGGTGGCGGGCTCGCTGTCGCTCCTCGGGGCGGCGCGGCGGGGCACGGGGCGCGCGGCGCGGGCCTGGTCGCCGCTCCAAGGACCGCTCGATCGCCTGCGGGTGCGGCTCGTCGAGTACGGCGGCGCGGCGGAGGCGGGGGCGCTGGGCATGGTCTTCCCGACCCGCCGCTACATGGCGCGGCGCTACGGCGTGGCGGCCGGCTCGCCGCTCATGCCCCTCCTCTACCTGTGGCGGCCGGTGCGCGGCGTGGTGAAGCTGGTCCTCGGCCGGTAGCATGGCGGCTGCTTGACCACCCCGGGCAGCACCCTGCGCCAGTCGCTCCGCATCCTTCGCCACCGGCTCCTCCTGCCGCTGCTGCTCCGGCGCGGCTCCTTGCCGGCGCTGCTCCAGCGGCTCGACGCGGAGGCGGCCCCGACGTCCACCGGCACCTCGAGCAGCCCGGCCGCGCATCCCGAGCGTAGGGACCGCGGGGCGGGCCCGGAGACGAGGGGGCTTCCGACCCGCGCCGAGTCCGTCGAGGCGCTCGTCTCCGCGCTCATGCGCCCCTTGCGCTTCTGGCGCACCACCTGTCTGTGGCGCTCGCTGGCCGGCTACGGCGCGCTGCGCGCCGCCGGCGACGACGTGCGCTTCCTCATCGGCGTGCGGGTGGACGGCGCGGGCGAGCTCTTCGCCCACGCCTGGCTGGAGCGCGGCGGGCGCCCGTCGCTCGGC
>JANNKC010000278.1:0-14567 GCA_031396105.1 Anaeromyxobacter sp. | reverse complement strand
CGCTCCAGCACGGCCACGCGGCCGTCGCGGGAGAGCTCGAAGCCGGCCGACGCGCCCGCCATGCCGCCGCCGATCACCAGGATGTCGAAGCGCTGTTCCATGTGGGCTACCTCGTGCGGGAGTCGATGGCGGGCGGCGCGGTCCTCAGGTGGGCGGCGCCGCGCCGGACGGGCCGGCCAGCGCGGCCACCAGGCCGAGCCCGATGAAGACCGCGCCGCTCACCCAGCGCTCGCCCTCGGCGAAGCCGGGGTGGCGCCCGAGGAAGCGCCCCAGGCGGTCGGCCGCCAGGGCGTAGCCGGAGTCCGTGGCGACGGCCACGGCGATGAAGAGCCCGCCGAGCAGGAGGAGTTGCGCCGGCCGCGACCCACCGCCGGGGTCGGCGAACTGGGGCAGGAAGGCCAGGAAGAAGAGGGCCGTCTTGGGGTTCAGGACCGCCACCGTGAAGGCCTGGCGGACCACCAGCCACGCAGAGCCGGCCACCGCCGGGTCCGGCGCCGCCACCCCGGCCCGCTCCACCCCGGCCCGCTCCACCCCGGCCCGTTCTACCCCGGCCCGTTCCACCCCGGCCCGTTCCACCCCGGCCCGCTCCACCGCGGGCGCCCCCAGGCCGGGCGCGCCGCGCTGGAGCAGCTTCCGCGCGCCCAGCAGCACGAGGTAGCCGCCGCCGAGCCAGCGCACGGCGGCGAAGGCGACCGGGGAGGAGGCGAGCAGCGCCGCCAGGCCCAGCGCCGTGGCGCCGGCGTGGACCGCGTTGCCGAGGCCGATGCCCACCACCGAGAGCAGCCCGGCGCGGCGCCCCTGGCCCATGCTGCGCGCCACGATG
Organism: Anaeromyxobacter sp.; assembly: GCA_031396105.1. Lineage (GTDB taxonomy): Bacteria > Myxococcota > Myxococcia > Myxococcales > Anaeromyxobacteraceae > JADKCZ01. Next base: position 13,744 of record JANNKC010000278.1, on the reverse strand, counting down.
AAGAGCACGGCCGGTCCGGGCGTGAGCGTGAGCGCCAGGCTGGCGGTGAGGAACAGGGCGAGCTGGGAGGGGACGAGCGGCATGGTGCGGGGGCGTCAGTATGCGCCAGGCGCGACCCGCGTGGGAGGTGTGATGGGGCGGGCCGAGCTGCCCTCGCGCCGCGCCGTCCGGGAGCGCGACGGCGGCCCTGCACCTCCTGGGCAGGTGCCCTGGTGAGCGCGTCGACCGCCCGCCTGGGAGACCGGGCCGGGTCACCCGGCCAGGAGCGCCTGCAGCGCCCAGAGGGCCAGCATGCCGCTCCCGATGGTGAGCCCCACGCTGCGGGTGCGCAGGGCCACCAGCGCCGCGAGGAGGCCCGCCAGGAGGCGCGGGTTGCCGGCCGACAGGTCCACGGCGCCGCGCTGGACCACCAGCTCCGGGAAGATGATGGCCGAGAGGACCGCGGCGGGGACGAAGCGGAGCGCGCGGGTGAGGAGCGGCGGGACCTGCACCCGGCCCAGCAGCGCGATGAAGGAGAGCCGGGTCGCGAAGGTGACCAGCCCCGCCAGCGCCAGCGCCGGGAGCCAGCTCATGACCGGCGGGCCTCCACCCCGAGTCCGACGGCGACGCCGGCCACCGCCGCCAGCACCAGGCCGAGCTTGTAGGGCAGCCCGAGGGCGGCCACCGAGAGGACGCCGGCGGCCACCGCGGCGGCGGCGGCGGCCCGGTCCTTGAGCGCCGGGAAGACGAGCGCGATGAAGGTGAGCGCCAGCGTGAAGTCGAGCGACCACCGGTCCGGCACCTGCGCGCCGAGGAAGATGCCGGCGGCGGTGCTGAGCTGCCAGGACCCCCAGAGCGTCACGCCGGCCCCGAAGAAGTACCAGTGGCGGTGGGGCGACGGCTCGGCCAACCCGGCGTCGCGGGTGCAGCGGGCGGCCATCACCGCGTAGGCCTCGTCGGTGAGCAGGTAGGCGAGCAGCCCCTTCCAGCGGATGCCGAGGTGCTTCAGGTGGGCGGCCATGGAGGCGCTGTAGAGGGCGTGGCGCAGGTTGACCACGAAGACGGTCATGATGAGCACCGCGGCCGGTGCCCCGTCGCGGATGAGCTGCGCCGAGATGAACTGGGCCGAGCCGGCGAAGACCACCGACGACATGGCCTGCGACGTGAACGGGTCGAGGCCGGCCCGGAGCGCCAGCAGGCCGTAGATCATGCCGAAGGGGGCCACCCCGAGCAGGATGGGGAGCTCGTCCCGGCAGCCGTCCAGGAACTCGCGCCGGGGGGTGGCGACTGGGGGCGCGGAGGACATGGCCGGGCAGGATAGCGCCGAACCCGGGGTGGCGCACCCGCCGGTCGGGCGGCCGGCGCCGTGCGAGCCGCGCCGCCGGCGCGGCGGGCCGCTTGCGTGGACGGCCCGGGGCGGCTCTGGCATCGTCCGCCGCATGCCCCTCAAGCCGAGCGCCCAGCGCGTGCAGGACGCCCTCACCGAGCGTGGCCTGGGCGAGCGGGTCCAGGAGCTCACCGCCACCGCCCGGAGCGCCGCCGAGGCGGCGGCCGCCCTGGGCTGCCAGGTGGGCCAAATCGCCAAGTCGCTCGTCTTCCGGGCGCGGACCACCGGCCGGGCCGTCCTGGTCATCGCCTGCGGCTCCAACAGAGTGGACCTGGCCAAGGTGGAGGCGCTCGTCGGCGAGCCGCTCGACAAGGCCGACCCCGAGTTCGTGCGGGAGCAGACCGGCTTCGCCATCGGCGGCATCCCGCCGCTCGGGCACGATCGGCCGCTCGTCACCGTCATCGACGAGGACCTGCTCGGCTTCGAGCGCCTCTGGGCGGCCGCCGGCCACCCCAGCGCCGTCTTCCCGCTCACGCCGGCCGAGCTCGTGGCGGTGACCGGCGGCCAGGTGGCGCGGACCGCCTGAGGCCCAGCACCGAGCGGTCCGCGACGGCCCCGGCACAACGTCGTGCGCACCCGCCAGCGGCGTCAGGCGGGCACATGGGCCAGCGAGCGAGCGCCGCCCCCGCCGGTCGGCGGGCGCGGCCCCCATCCCGCCCGCCGTCAAGGCAGTCTCGTCTCAGCGCTGGTGGCCGGAGGCGCCGTGCTGGTCCTTGGCCGAGAGGCAGGAGCAGAGGTGGGCGGTGGCCTGCTCCATGGTCTCGCCCTCGACGAGGGTCACCTGACCCTTCCTGTCGGCGAGACTCGTCCGGTCCTGCAGCGAGAGCTGCTGTCGATCCGAGGTGATGTCGCCCGCCAGCGTGGTGCTGGCCACCAGGAGCGATCCGGCGACGATGAGGCCCTTCATGGCATTGCGGAGCGTGGACATGTGGTTCCCTTTCTTGGACGCGGGGCTCTTCACTGCTGCCTCCCATCCAGAGCACGGGCCGTGCCGAAGCAATGGCGCTTGGGCCCCTGCAAATCCAGGGAGTTGCCATGGGTGAACCCACGCCAACCCGATCTCCGCAGTTCCAGTGTGACGAGCATGGCCACTTTCCCGGGCCAGGCGCCAGGCCAGCACGAAGACTTGACCGCCCGCCTCACTCGCCCAGGTAGGCCTTGCGGACCTCCGGCGAGGCGAGCAGCTCCTTGCCGGTCCCCTGCATGACGATGATCCCGGTCTCGAGCACGTAGGCCCGGTGGGCCAGCTGGAGCGCCTTGTGGGCGTTCTGCTCCACCAGCAGGAGCGCCACGCCCGAGGCGTTGACCTCCTTCAGCACGGCGAAGATCCGCTCCACGATCTGGGGGGCCAGGCCGAGCGAGGGCTCGTCGAGGAGCAGCAGCTTGGGCCGGCTCATGAGGGCGCGCGCCACGGCCAGCATCTGCTGCTCGCCGCCGGAGAGCGTGCCCGCCACCTGGCTGCGGCGCTCGGCCAGGATGGGGAAGAGCGCGTAGGCCTTGTCGGCGTCGGCGGCGATGCCCGGCCGGTCGCGCCGCAGGTAGGCGCCGAGCTCGAGGTTCTCCCGCACCGTGAGGTTGAGGAAGATGCCGCGCCCCTCGGGGGCGTGGGCCATGCCGCGGGCCACCAGCTGGTGCGAGGCGAGCCTGGTGACGTCCTCGCCGAGCAGGCTGACGGAGCCGCCGCTCGGCTTCAGCATCTTCGACACGGCCCGCAGCGTGGTGGTCTTGCCCGCGCCGTTGGCGCCGATGAGGGCGACCACCTGCCCCGCGGGCACGTCGATGGAGACCCCGCGCAGCGCGTGGATGCCGCCGTAGTGGACCTGCAGGTCCTTGATCTGGAGGATGGGGCCGCTCATCGGGCCTCCTCCGCGGGCGGCACCGCCATGTGCTTCTCCTCCAGGTAGGCGTCTCCGAGGTAGGCCTCGATCACCTTGGGATCCTTCCGGATGTCCTCGGGCTTCCCCTTGGCGATGGTCACCCCGTGATCGAGGACCATGAGCCGCTCCGACACGCCCATGACCACCCGCATGTCGTGCTCGATGACCAGGATGGCGATGCCGAACTTGTCGCGGATGGAGCGGATGAGCTGCATGAGCTCGATCTTCTCGGCGGCGTTCATGCCGGCGGCCGGCTCGTCCAGGCAGAGCGCCTGGGGGCCGGTGGCCAGCGCCCGGGCGATCTCCAGGCGGCGCTGCTCGCCGTAGGGCAGGTTGCGCGCCAGCTCGTGGCGGCGGTGCGACAGCCCCATGACGTCCAGGTATTCGTCGGCGCGGGAGAGGATGTGCGCCTCCTCCGCGAGGTGGCGCCCGGTCAGGAAGAGCGCGTCGAAGAAGCTGCTCTTGGCCCGGGCGTGGCAGGCCACCCGCACGTTGTCGAGCGCCGAGAGCTGCCTGAAGAGCCGGATGTTCTGGAAGGTCCGGGCCACGCCCTTGGCGCAGATCTGGTGCGGCTTCAGCCCGTTGACCCGCTCCCCGCCCACCAGCACGTCGCCCTCGGTGGGCGTGTAGACGCCGGTGATGGCGTTGAAGGCGGTGGTCTTGCCGGCGCCGTTGGGGCCGATCAGCCCGACCAGCTCGCCCGGCTTCATCACCAGGCTGAACTCGGAGAGGGCCTTCAGGCCCCCGAAGCGCATGGTGACGTTGGTGATCTCCAGCGGGTTGGCGCTCATGGCGCCCCCTTCGACCCGGCGTCGCCGCCGCCCTTGGCCAGCCCGCGCAGGAAGCGCCTTCGCAGGAACGGCAGGTCCCAGAGCTCCATGGTGCCGAAGATGCCCTGGGGCCGCACCAGCATGAGGATGATGAGCAGGAGCGCGTAGGCCACCATGCGGTAGGCCTGGAACTCTCGCAGCGCCTCGAGGCCGAGGGTGAGCACGATGGCCGACAGCACCGAGCCGGTGATGGAGCCGAGGCCGCCCAGGACCACCATCACCACCACCTCGATGGAGCGGACGAAGGTGAACATGCGCGGGGTGGAGAGCATGATGGCGTGCGCGATGAAGGCGCCGGCCAGGCCGGCGTAGGCCGAGGAGATGACGAAGGCCCGCACCTTGTAGCCGGTGGTGTCCACCCCCATGGCCTCGGCCGCCACCTCGTCCTCGCGGATGGCGAAGAGGGCGCGCCCCTGGGTGGAGACGGCCAGCCGCCGCGCCATGACCACGGTGGCCAGCGCGCCCACCCCGACCCAGGCCAGGGTGGTGCGGGGCGGGAGGCCGGACAGGCCGGTGGCCTGGCCGAGCGCCTTCATGTTCTCGATGACGGAGCGGATGATCTCGCCGAACCCGAGCGTCACGATGGCCAGGTAGTCGCCGCGGAGCCGCAGGGACGGCATCCCCACCAGGAAGCCCGCCAGGGCCGCCGCGGCCATGGCCGCCGCGAGCGACAGCGCGAAGACCGCCTGGTCGGAGACGGCCGCCGGCAGGAAGGTGAACTGGACGTCCGCCAGCGCCAGCGTGATCTTGGCCGAGGTGTAGGCGCCCACCGCCATGAAGCCGGCGTGGCCCAGGGAGAACTGGCCGGTGAAGCCGTTCACCACGTTGAGCGACACGGCCAGGATGATGTTGACGCCCACGCTGATGAGGATGAGGCGGTAGGTGTCCGAGACGACGGCCTGGAAGGCGAAGAGGAGCGGCAGGCCGATGAGGAAGGGCAGGACCGACTTGAACAGCAGGCTGGCGCGCGCCACTAGACCTTCTCCACGGTGACGCGGCCGAAGAGGCCGGCGGGGCGGACCAAGAGCACGAGGATGAGCACGGTGAAGGCGATGGCGTCCCGGTAGGAGGAGTCGGTGTAGCCGGCCACGTACTCCTCGGCCAGGCCGAGCACCAGGCCGCCCACCATGGCGCCGGGCACGTTGCCGATGCCGCCCAGGACCGCCGCCACGAAGGCCTTGAGCCCCGGGATGAGGCCGAAGAGCGGGTCGATCTTGGGCCGGGCCACGGCGCTGATGATGCCGGCCGCGGCCGCCAGGGCGCTGCCGAGGATGAAGGTCCAGGTGATGATGCGGTTGACGGGGATCCCCATCAGCCCGGCCACCTGCGAGTCGAAGGAGACGGCCCGCATGGCCGTCCCGAAGCGGGTCCGGTAGACGATGTACTGCAGGGCCAGCATGAGCGCGAAGGCGATGACCAGGCCGTACAGGTCGTAGTTGGACATGTTGACGCCGGTCCACGCCTCCACCCGGTCGTAGGGGACGCGCTCCAGCAGCGTGGGGAAGAGGCGCGGGCTGGGGCCCGGCGGGAACTCGATGGGGCTGCGGATGACCGGCGCGAGCTGGAAGCCGTACTCCAGCAGGAAGGAGACGCCGATGGCGGTGATGAGCGAGGTGAGCCGGGCCCGCTGCCGCAGCGGACGGTAGGCGAAGCGCTCGATGGCGTAGCCCAGCATCCCGCAGATCATCATGGCGCCCATGGTGACCATGGTCGCCTTCATGAAGACCTCGCCGGCGCCGGGCGGGTTCGCGTCGAACGGGCCGCGCACCCCCAGCACCTGCGAGAGGTAGTAGCCCGAGAACGCGCCCACCATGTAGACGTCGCCGTGGGCGAAGTTGATGAGCTTGAGGACGCCGTAGACCATCGTGTAGCCCAGCGCGATGAGGGCGTAGATGGTCCCGACCGAGAGGCCGTTGACCAGATGCTGCAGGAACTCTGTCACGTGACCTCTCCGGCCAGGGGCTGACGCTCGGTGGATCAGAGCGAGGGAGGGATCTCTCGACCCCTCCCCCGCCGGAAAGACGTTACCGCAACCGCGAGCTACGGGTTCACGGTCGAGATGTACTTGGGCTTGTTCTTCACGATGCCGATGATCACCGCCGACTTGACGGGGTTGTGGTCGGCGTCGAGCGTGATGGTGCCGGCCACGCCGGGGAAGCCCTTGGTGGCCTCGATGGCGTCGCGGACGGCCGGGCCGGTCAGCTCGGTGGCGCGGCCGATGGCGTCGATGGCCACGTTGGCGGCGTCATAGCCGAGGGCCGCCAGCGCGTCGGGGACGCTGCCGTAGGCCGCCTTGTACTTGGCCACGAAGCCCTGCACGACCGGGTCCGGGTTCTCGTCGGTGTAGTGGTTGGAGAAGAAGCTGCCGTCGAGCGCGCCCTGGGCGATCTCATAGAGCTTGGAGGAGTCCCAGCCGTCGCCGCCGGCCAGCGGCACCTTGATGCCGAGCTCGCGGGCCTGGCGGCCGGCCAGGGCCACGTCGGTGTAGTAGCCGGGCACGTAGATCATCTCGGGCTTCTTGCCCTTGATGGCGGTGAGCTGGGCCTTGAAGTCCTGGTCGCCCGCCTTGTAGCTCTGGTCGCTGACGATGGTGCCGCCCAGCTCCTCGAACTTCTTCTTGAAGAAGTCGGCCAGCCCGACCGAGTAGTCGTTCCCGACGTCGCGCAGGATGGCCACCTTCTTGGCCTTGAGGTTCTCGCTGGCGAACTTGGCCATCACCGTGCCCTGGAACGGGTCGATGAAGCAGACGCGGAAGACGTAGGGGCGCGTCTTGTCGCCGTCCTTGGTGACGCGCGGGTTGGTGGAGGTCGGCGAGATCTGCGGGATCTTGTTGGCGTCGGCGATGGGCGCGATGGCCAGCGAGCGGCTGGAGGCCACCTCGCCGAGCAGCACCAGCACCTTGTCCTGCTGGATGAGCCGGGTCGCGGCGATGGCGGCCTCCTCCGGCTTGCCCTGGTCGTCGTAGGTCTTGAGCACGAGCTTCTTGCCCTTGACGCCGCCCTTGGCGTTGGCGTCCTGGATGGCGAGCTTGATGGCGTTGTCGGTCGACTCACCGAAGGTGGCCTGCTCACCGGTGAGCGAGGCGACGTGGCCGATGAGGATGGTGTCGCTCGGCGCGGCCGCGACCGGCGCGGGCGCCGCCGCCGGCGCCACGGGTGCTTCCTTCTTCTGGCATGCGACAGCGAGGAGAACCATTGACGTCAGCGCCACGGAACGCAGAATTTGCATGGGGGGCCTCCGAGTGATGGTGGTGAGACCGCCTCTCCGGATTGGGTGGCTACGTCCGGCGAGGTGTCGTTTCTTGCGTGGGGCGGAGTCTGGCCGAAACTGGAGTCTGTTGTCTACACCGTGAGATATGGCATGGTTCGGGCGCAGCAAATCCTGCACACCCGGAGGGGTCGCTGTGACCTCCGTGTGACACATGGCCCCCTGGCACAAGCCGCAAGCGAATCGCTCGACACCCGTCGTCTCAGCTCAACCCTGAAATGGTCGTCTCAGCTCAACCCTGAAACTGGAGGTTACCGGATGAAGCGGCTCAACGTGGTTGCAGCAGTTCTCCTGGCGGCGGCGCTCGCCCTCCCGCTGTCGGCCTCGGCCGAGGACGCCCCGGGGGTCTTCAAGATTCCCGGCACCGAGTCCACCCTCAAGATCTACGGGTTCGTGCAGCTCGACACGACTTACGACTTCAACGGCGCCGACGATGACATCCGCGGCGACGACTGGTCCTCGTTCCTGGAGTTCCAGCCGCTGGACGATGGCAAGGTCAACAAGAACCGGATGTACGTGACGGCCCGGGTCTCGCGCTTCGGCTTCATCACCAACACGCCGACCGCGGGCGGTCCCCTGACGGTCCGGATCGAGGGCGACTTCAACTCGCCGTCGGCCTTCAACTACTCGACCGAGGCGACCACCAACGGCACGAACTACCGCATGCGCCACGCCTACGGCGAGTACGGCGGGTTCCTCGTCGGCCAGACCTGGGCCAACTTCATGGACCTCGGCTCGCTCACCGACACGGTGGACTTCAACCCGCACGGCGCCTTCGCGCTGACCCGCTCGCCGGGCGTCAGGTACACCTTCAAGTTCGGCAAGCCGACCCTGGCGGTCGCGCTCGAGAACGCCCAGAGCATCGTGGTGAACTCCCTGGTCTCCAACAGCTACACCATCGGGCGCGAGTACGACCGGCTCCCCGACCTCTCGGCCAACCTCACCGTGCCGTTCTCGATGGGCCACTTCAACCTGCGCGCCGTCACGCACGAGTACCAGGGCCGCCTCGCGGGCGGGGTCGAGGACAGCGCTCGCGGCTGGGGCGCGGGCGTGTCCGGCAGCTTGAACCTCGCCGCCCATAGCCTGGTCTGGTCGGTTCAGGGCGGTGAGGGCATCGGCCGCTACATGTTCCAGTCGCTCTTCCAGGGCGCCGCGTTCGTCGGCAACGACATCAAGCTCTGGCAGGCCTATGCGTATCACCTGGGCCTCACCCACAGGTGGGCGCCGAACTTCCGGTCCAACATCGCCTGGACGCAGACCTTCTTCAAGAAGGACGACGCACTGGCCGCCGCCGCCGCCGCCAGCCCGTTCGGGAACGGCGCCGCGAACAAGAGCATCGACGCGGGGTACCTGAACTCCTTCTACAGCCCGGTCAAGGGCGTGGAGATCGGCCTCGAGTACGCCTACGGCAAGCGCACCGTGTTCGCCGCCGCGCTGGCCGACCCGACCAACGACGTGGGCACCCAGCACCGCGTCAACGCCAGCGTGCACTACGACTTCTACTAGGCGACGCGGGGCGTAGCACCCGGGGCGGCGGCCAGTGCGGGCGCCGCCCCGCTGCGTTCTTCAGGGCAGGACGGCCCGCAGGAAGGTGGCCTGCTCTCCCTGGACCTTGAGCAGCGCCACCGGCTTCGCGGTGCCGTGGTCGGGGCCGATGGTGATGTCGCCCGTGACGCCCGGGAAGGCGCGGGTGGCGGCGAGGGCATCCCGGATGGCCGTGCGGGAGAGGTCGGGGGCGCGCGCCATGGCCTCCAGCGTGACCTGCGCCGCGTCGTACCCGTGGGCGGCCAGCGCGTCGGGCACCACGATGTGGCGGGCCTGGTACCGCTTCACGAACGCCGCGACGCGCGGGTTCGGATCCTGCGGCGAGAAGAGGCTGGTGAAGTAGCTCCCCTCCAGCGCGCCGCGGGCCACCTCGTGGAGCCGGGCCGGGTCCCAGCCGTCCCCGCCCAGGAGCGGGATGGCCAGCCCCAGGTCGCGCGCCTGGCGGGCGATGAGGGCCGCCTCGACGAGGGCGCCGGGCACGTAGATGGCCTCCGGCTTCTTCTTCCGGATGGCGGCGAGCTGCGCCTTGAAGTCGGCGTCCCCCGCCTTGTAGCTCTGGTCGTCCACCACCTCGCCGCCCAGCTCCTTGAACCGGGAGAGGAACGCATCGGCCAGCCCCACCGAGGCGTCGGCGCCCACGTCGCGCAGCACCGCCACCCGCTGGAGCTTCAACGTGTCGCGGGCAAACCTGGCCATCACCAATCCCTGGAGCGGGCTGGCGAGGGCGACGCGGAAGACGTAGGGGCGGACCTTGTCGCCGTCCCTGGTGGCCATGGGGTTGGTCGACGAGGGCGTCACCATGGGCACCCGGTGCGTGTCGGCGATGGGCGCCATGGCGAGCGAGCGACCGGTGGCCACCGCGCCGAGCAGGACCGAGACCTTCTCCTCCACCGCGAGCCGGGTGGTGACCAGCACCACCTCCTCCTGCTTGCCCTGGTCGTCGGCGGTGCGGACCACCACCTGCCGGCCCTTCACGCCGCCGCGGGCGTTCTGCTCGTCCACCGCGAGGCGGATGCCCTTGTCGGTCGAGCCGCCCTGGCTGGCGTCGGGTCCGGTGAGGGAGCCGACGTGGCCGAGCAGGATGGGGGCGCCGGCGGCGGGCCCGGCCTGGACGGCGGCGCCCGTGGCCGGGGTGGTCTGGCTCGGCTTCCTCGAGTCGCAGGCGGCGAGCGCGAGCAGGAGGGCGAAGCGAGCGAGACCGCGGGCACGACGCATGTGGGCCTCCCCCGATGCTCCTGAAATCGGGCCCATGTAGCCTCGCGCCCCGCTCCCGGTCAACCGGTCCGGTGGGCCGCGGAGCCCGTGGTATCTTCGCTCATCCCATGACCCGGCCGCGCATCCTGCTGGTGGACGACAACGTCGAGCTGCTGAACCTGCTGGCGCGGCTGGTGGAGGCGGAGGGGTGGGAGGCGCTGACGGCGCCGCGGGGCAGGACGGCGCTGGACCTGCTGGCCGCGAACCGGCCCGACGCGGCCGCCGTCGACGTGCTCCTGCCCGACATGATGGGCTACGAGGTGGGCGCCGCGCTGCGAAGGCAGGGCGTCCCCTTCGTCTTCATCACCGGCGTCTTCAAGGGGGGCCGGGCGGCCAGCGAGGCCCGCGCCCAGCACGGCGCGGCCGGCTACTTCGAGAAGCCCTTCCCCGGCAAGAAGCTCATCGACGCGCTGTACGACCTGCTCCCTTCGCGGGCGCCCACCCGCGCGCCGGCCGGGCCGGAGCCCGAGCCGACCGAGGACTTCGACGTGGAGGTCGCCGTCGAGGCCGACGAGCCCTCCGAGGCCATGGAGCTGACCGGCCGGGTGGTCCTCACCGAGGGTGGAAAGGTCTCGGCGGTGCTGCGCGGAGAGACGGTCACGGCGGCGCCGCTCGGCTCGCCCGGCCGGCCGGCGCCCCCGGCCATCCGCCCGGCGCCGCGCACCGCGGCCCAGGTCCACGCCGAGGCGACCCAGCGCAAGGCCGCCGCCGCGGTCGCCCGCGCCGCCGCGCCCGCGCCCGCGCCGACCACGCTCCGCGTGGACGGTCCCGCCGTGGGGTTGCTCGAGGACAACCTCCCGGACCTGATCACCGCCTACTGGCTCACCGAGCAGACCGGCGAGCTCACGCTGCAGCGGGGCAAGGTCAAGAAGACGATCTACTTCGACGCCGGGCGGCCCTGCTTCGCCATCTCCAACCTGGTGACGGATCGCTTCGGTCCGTTCCTGGTGCGCATCGGCAAGGTCACCCTGGGCCAGCTCGAGCTGGTGCAGGCGGCGGCCGAGAAGACCAAGCGGCGCACCGGCGACATCCTGGTGGAGATGCAGCTCCTCAAGGAGACGGAGAAGCTCTACTACGTGGCCCAGCAGGTGAAGGCCATCGTCTACTCGCTCTTCGGCTGGGAGGAGGGCGAGTACCGGCTCCACTTCATGGACCGCGCCGCCAAGGAGGCCATCAAGCTGGACCTCCACCCGGCCAACCTGATCATGCGGGGCGTCAAGAAGCTCTACAAGCCGGAGCGGCTCTTCCGCCTCCTCTCGCCGGAGGACCGGCTCATCCCCACGCCGCAGCCCGCCTACGGGCTGCACGAGGTGGAGCTGGACAAGTGGGAGGCCGAGCTGCTGGCGCGGGTGGACGGCACGCGCACGCTGGCCGAGCTCATCCACATGGCGCAGCGGCCGGAGACCATGGTGTACGGGTACCTCTACGGGCTCACGGCGCTGAAGATCCTCGAGAAGCGCGCGTAGGCGGCGCTCCCGGTCGCCCCGAGCGTAGGCGAGCGGAGCGAGCCGGAGTCGAGGGGCGCTCCATGAACGCAGGCGGCCCCTCGACTTCGGCGCCCCAACCCCCCGGTCGCCCCGAGCGTAGGCGAGCGGAGCGAGCCGGAGTCGAGGGGCGCTCACGCCGCGGTCGGATCCCGCCCGCTGGCATGCGCCGGGATGCGGGCGGCCACGGCGAGGTGGGCCGGGGTGCGGAGCGCGGCCGCGGCGAGGCGGGGGTCGGGAGGCGGGCCGGCGTAGCGGAGCAGCACCTCCACCCGGGCCCTGGCCTCGGCGAGCCGCGCCCGCGGGATGCGCCCGTCCTCCACGGCGCGCCGCACGAGATCGATGGCCGCGTGCTGCGCCGCCGGCGTGTGGCAGACCAGGAGCTGGTCCACCCCGGCCGCCACCGCGCCGGGCGCCGCCACCTCGAGCGGCATGTAGGCGGCGATGGCCTTCATCTCCAGGTCGTCGGAGACGCACACGCCCGTGAAGCCGCAGCGCTCGCGCAGCAGCGCCAGCACCGGCGGCGAGATGGTGGCGGGGCGGTCGGGGTCGAGCGCGTCGAAGACCACGTGGGCCGTCATCACCGCCGCCACGCCGGCCCGGCTGAGCGCGGTGAAGGGGGGCAGCTCCACGGCGAGGAGCCGCGACAGCGCGTGGCTCAGGCGCGGCAGGTCCACGTGGGAGTCCTGGCTGGTGTCGCCGTGGCCGGGGAAGTGCTTGGCGCAGGCGGCCACGCCGGCCGACTGGAGGCCGCGGGCCAGCGCGGCGCCGAGCCGCCCCACCAGCGCCGGATCGCGCCCCAGCGAGCGGTCGCCGATGACCGGGTTCAGCGGGTTGGTGTCCACGTCCACCACCGGCGCGTAGTCCTGGTCCACGCCCACGGCGCGCAGCTCGCGCCCCAGCAGCGCCCCGGCCTCGAAGGCCAGCGCCTCGTCGCCGGTCTCGCCCAGCGCCCGCATGGGCGGCAGCTCGGTGAAGCCCTGCCGCGCGCGCAGCCGCGCCACCCGCCCGCCCTCCTGGTCGATGGAGACGAGCAGCGGCCGCCCGGCCGCCCGCTTCAACGCGGCGGTGAGCTCGGCCACCTGCGCCGCGCTCTCCACGTTGCGGGCGAACAGGATGACCCCCCCCACCCCGCGGGCGATGAGCTCCAGCACCTCGGGCGAGGGCGTCGTGCCGTGGAAGCCGACGCAGAGCAGGGAGGCGACGTCGCGGTCGAGGGAGGCGGGCACGGGCGCGATGGTAACCGTGACTTCTAGCGGACCGCCACCTCGACGAGTCAGCCCATACTTCGCGTCGCTAGCGCACCTACATGGCACTTGGCTAACCTCGCGGGGATCGGAGATTCTGGACCAGCGCCGAGGGGGACATCATGACGATGTGCGTACGTGGCCCGTTGCTGCTGCTCGCCCTGGCCGTGGGCGCCTGCACAGGCTCGCAGGGGCCGGCTGGACCCGGCGGCAACGACGGCTCGCCTGGCCTGGACGTGCTGCTCCGTTCGGTGGACGAGCCGGCCGGGGCCCAATGCGGCAGCGGTGGCGTCAGGGTCGAGTCCGGCCTCGATGCCAACGGCAACGCCCTGCTCGACGCTGCCGAGGTGAGCACCACCACCTACGTCTGTCACGGCGCGCCGGGCGCGGCCGGGGCCGACGGGGCCGACGGGGCCGACGGCCAGAGCGTCACCATCACGCCCGAGCCCGCCGGGGCGAGCTGCACCTACGGCGGCCAGCAGCTTCAGGTGGGCGCCGGCACGCCCACCTACGTCTGCAACGGTGCCCCGGGCGCGGCCGGCGCCAGCGGGGCCGACGGCCAGAGCGTCACCATCACGCCCGAGTCCGCCGGGGCGAGCTGCACCTACGGCGGCCAGAAGCTGCAGTGGGGCACCTGCACCCCCACGTACGTCGGCCCCGGCGCCCCGGGCGCGGCCGGGGCCGACGGGGCCGACGGCCAGGGCGTCACCATCACGCCCGAGCCCGCCGGGGCGAGCTGCACCTACGGCGGCCAGCAGCTCCAGGTGGGCGCCGGCACGCCCACCTCCGTCCCCAACGGCGGCCCGGGCGCGGCCGGGGCCTGCGGGGCCGACGGCCAGTGCGTCCCCATCACGCCCGAGCCCGCCGGGGCGAG
>JANNKC010000172.1:0-12198 GCA_031396105.1 Anaeromyxobacter sp. | reverse complement strand
AGGCCCCCACCTTCACCTGGCTGACCTCGTGGCCGTCCGCGTCGTGGGTGTGGATGGCGCAGGCCAGGCAGGGGTCGAACGAGTGGATGGTCCGGAGGGCCTCGAGCGGGAGCTTGGGGTCGGCGATGGGGTTGCCGACGAGGCAGGCCTCGTACGGGCCGGCCTGGTCCTTCTCGTCGCGGGGGCCGGCGTTCCAGGTCGAGGGCACCACGCACTGGTAGTTCTTGAGCTTGCCGTCCTCGATGACGCACCAGTGGGACAGCGCGCCGCGCGGCGCCTCGTGGAGGCCGACGCCCTCGACGGTCCCCCTGGGGAAGACCGGCGGGTTGAAGATGTCGGTGTCGCCCTTGCCGATGTTGGCGGCCAGCAGCCCCCAGTGCTTGAGCGAGAGCTCGCCCATCATGGCGCAGCGGATGGCGCGGGCCGCGTGGCGGCCCAGCGTCGAGTGCAGCATGGCCGGGGTCACGTCGATCTTGTGGATCGCCTTGACCGCGTCGATGGCCGCCGTGACGTACTTGACGGTCAGCTCGTGGCCGGTGAGGAAGCCGACCAGCACCTGGGCCAGCGGGCCGACCTGCACCGGCTTGCCGTCGAGGCGGGGCGCCTTGACCCAGCTGTACTTCTCGGGCGCCGGCGTCTCGAACTTCCAGTCGCCGGTGTAGCTGGGCTTGGTCTCGCCCTGCCACGGGTGGCGCTGCTCCTGGCCCTCGTAGTAGCTGCGGGCCACGCCCTCCGTGACCTTCCTGATGAAGGGCTGCCCCTTGTCCCAGCCGGTGATCCGCTCCAGGTCCTTGGCGCCGGCCATGATGATGCCGCCCGGCAGGTCGAACCGGGTCATCCCGGCGTCGGTCGGCATGTCCGGCACGGCCAGGTAGTTGGTCACGCCGGCGCCGTACTTGAACCAGTCCGGGTAGAAGCCCGCCACCGCCGCCACGTCCGGCAGGTAGACCTGGGTGATGAAGGCCTGGACCTCGTCGAGCAGGCTCTTGACCCGGTAGAGCCGCTCCATGTTGAGCGTGGCCGGGTTGTCCAGGTTGATGGCGTTGGCCACGCCGCCCACCGCCAGGTTCTGGATGTTGGGCGTCTTGGAGCCGAGGATGGCCACCACCTGGTTGGCCTTGCGCTGGATGTCGAGCGCCTGGAGGTAGTGGGCCACGGCCAGCAGGTTCACCTCGGGCGGCAGCTTCATCGCCGGGTGGCCCCAGTAGCCGTTGGTGAAGGGGCCGAGCTGGCCAGCCTTGACGAACCCGGCCAGCTTCTCCTTGACCGCGGTGAGCGCCTGGACCGAGTTCCCCGGCCAGGCCGAGAAGGTGCCGGCCAGGGCGGAGGCGGCCCTGGGATCGGCCTGGAGCGCGGAGACCACGTCGACCCAGTCCAGCGCGGACAGGTGGTAGAAGTGGACGATGTGATCGTGCTGCGCGTGGGCCGAGATGATGATGTTGCGGATCAGCTGCGCGTTGAGCGGGATCTCGAGGCCGAGCGCGCTCTCGACGCTGCGCACCGAGGCGATGGCGTGCACGGTGGTGCAGACGCCGCAGATGCGCTGGGTGAACACCCAGGCGTCGCGCGGGTCACGGCCCTGCAGGATGGTCTCGATGCCGCGCCACATGGTGCCCGAGGAGTAGGCCTTGGAGATCTTGCCGCCGTCCACCTCGAGGTCGATGCGGAGGTGGCCCTCGATGCGGGTGATGGGGTCGATGGTGATCCGAGTGCTCATGGTGGACGCCTCTAGTGGCTGGTCGCGGCGCGAACTTCAGCGCCGCCGAGGGTGGAGGTCTTGTGGTCTTCCACGACCACGACCGGGAACAGGCGGGAAACCAGGATGAAGACCGCGACGCCCACGGCCGCCATGCCGACGGTCACGACGGTCTCCCCCAGTGACGGGAAGTAGTCCCACCCGGCCGGATTGGCCTTGCCGTCGGTCCAGCCCGCCGGACGGTACATCGTCAGGTAGGTGTCGACGCGGTAGAACGAGCCGGCCGCGATGGTGAGCGCGGCGGCCCCGAAGTGCAGGCCCCTGTTCACCTGGACCTTGCGCGAGAGGAACATGAGGGCGGGCGCGAGGAAGAGCGCCAGCTCGAAGAGGAAGAGGACGGTGGCGAAGTTCGCGCCGAGGTAGCGGAGCTTGCCGTTGACGGCCACGTCCCCCACGCGGAGCACCACGTAGAGGAGCAGGAGGCCGGCGTTGACCTTCGACATCTCGGCGAAGAGCGCCTGGTCCTGCTTGGCCTTCCAGGTCACGCGGAGCAGGTTGACCAGCACCACCACCGTGCCGTAGCCCATCGAGAGGCAGCTGATGAGGAAGAGGATGGGGAGCAGGGCGGTATGCCAGAGCGGGTGGATCTTGGGGCCGGCGATGAGCATCAGGCCGCCCAGGGAGCTCTGGTGCATGGTCGGGAGCAGGATGGCCAGGGCGATGAGGTACGGCATCCCCTTGTCGAGCAGCGGGCCGTACTTCCGGCCGATGGCCGACCACCTCGGTGACCTGGAGGCGACCGCGCCGTCCAGCACCGAGGGCATGACCTCGAGCCAGAGGACGATGACGTAGCTGAGCACGCAGACCGCGACCTCGAGGAGCGCCGAGTTCAGGTTCCAGTACGGGAGCCAGGGCAGCCAGTAGGCGTTCCAGTAGCGGCCCAGGGCCACCATGATGGAGCTGGCACCCAGCGTGTAGGCGATGGCGCCCACCAGCACGGCCGGCCGGACCAGCGGGTGGTACTTGCCCTTGTTGAGGAGGTAGCAGAGGAGGCCCACCCCGTAGGCCCCGGCGCCGATGCCGGTGAAGACCACCACGTTGATCGGCTCCCAGATGCCCCAGGTGAAGCCGTCGGTCATGTTCGACACCTGGCCGATGCCGGTGACGAAGCGGTAGATCATGATCACGGCCGCCACGCCGAACATGGCGAGGAGGACCGGCATGGGCCGGTCGAGGAGCTTGCCCCCCATGGCCCTTGGATGATCGTGGTGGCTCATCTACGTGCCCTCCTCTTCGTTCTTCTTGTTCCGGGAGATGACCAGGGCCATGGCCGCGTAGAGCGCCACCGGCGTCAGCCCGTACAGGTACGGGGCGTGCGAGACGTTCTCGGAGAACCGGGCGCTCGATTCCTCGGGCAGGCTGGGCAGGCCGAGGTCCTGGAAGGACACGCCGGCCGCGGTCAGGTAGAGCACCTGGGTGCCGCCGCCCTCGGTCTCGCCGTAGACCTTCGCGTTGTAGCGCCCGGGATCGGCCGCGATGCGCCCCTTGGCGGTGGCCAGCAGCTCGTCGCGCTTCCCGAACACGACCGCGCTGCGCGGGCACGCCTCACAGCAGGCCGGGTTGGCCACCGCGAGCGGTCCGGTCTTCTTGGGGTCGCCGCGGTGGCGGCACAGCTCGCACTTCACGATGAGGGGGAAGGTGTCGAACCACTCGAACTTCGGCACGTTGAAGGCGCAGCCGATCTGGCAGTAGCGGCAGCCGACGCAGAGCCCCTTGTCATAGAGGACGATGCCGCTGCCGTTCTTCCTCTCGAAGTCGAGGAGCCTCTTGCCCTCACCCTCCTTGTGGAGGGCGCCCATCATGCAGACCGAGACGCAGGAGGGGTCGACGCAGTGCATGCACTGCTGCTTCATGTACTGGTGGCCGGGGCCGCCGGCGCCGAACGCCTTGATGACGTTCTTGGTGGTGCCGTTCAGGTCGGACGGGGCGTCGTAGACGCCGCCGCCGGCCGCCACCGTGTCGGTGGGGAGCTTGTTGGAGACCTTGCAGGCCGACTGGCAGGCCCGGCACCCCACGCAGAGGGTGGAGTCGAAGAGCATGCCGAGGGCCTCGGGGCGACCCGGGACGGGCTCCCGGGCCTCGGCGTCGGAGGCGAGCACCGTCACCGCACCGGCGGCGACCGCTCCCTTGAGGAGGTCACGTCGTGAGAGGCTCATGGTCGTCACTCCTTCTTGGAGTCCTCAGCCGACAGCTTCTTGCTGGCCACCACGGCCGCGCCCGCCAGGGCGCCGATGATGGCGCCGCCCAGGCCGACCGCCACCGGGCTGGCGGAGACGACGCCGTGCTCGGGGTTGATGGCCGGGTACGCCATGGGGGCGGTGGGCCTGTCGATGGGCAGGTTGGTGTAGATGGGCACGTTGAAGCCGATGCCCTGCTCGGTGCAGCCGACGCACGGGTGGCCGATGCCGATGGGCCAGGCGCCCGGGACCTCGCAGTAGTCGAGGAGCGAGCAGTTGGCGTGGGTCTGGGGGCCCTTGCAGCCGAGCTGGTAGAGGCACCAGCCCTGGCGGTGGCCCTCGTCGCCGAACGCCTTGGCGAAGCGTCCATTGTCGAAGTGGCCGCGGCGCGGGCAGTCCTCGTGGATGACCCGCTTGTAGGCGAACTCGGGGCGCCCCTTCTCGTCGAGCTTCGGCAGCGTGCCGAAGGTGGCGAACTGCAGGACCGTGCCGAGCAGGTTGTACGGGTTGGCCGGGCAGCCGGGCAGCGTGACGATCTTCCTGGCCTTGAAGAGCTCGGGCAGGATCGTCGGCACGCCGGTGGCGGCGGTCGGGTTCGGAGAGGCCGAGGGGAGGCCGCCCCAGGAGGCGCAGGAGCCGATGGCGATGATGGCGGCGGCGTCGGCGGCGTACTTCTTCACCGTCTCGACGGCGGTCTTGCCGCCCACGCGGCAGTAGATGCCATTGTCCTTCTCGGGGATGGCGCCCTCGACGACCAGGACGTACTTGCCCTTGTTCTCGTGGGCCGCCTTCTCGAGGGCGGCCTCGGCCTGGTAGCCGGCCGCGGCGAAGAGGGTCTCGTGGTAGTCGAGCGAGACCAGGTCGAGGATGAGCGAGCCCAGGTCCGGCGCGCTGGAGCGCAGCAGCGACTCGGTGCAGCCGGTGCACTCCTGGAAGTGGAGCCAGAGGACCGAGGGCTTGCGGCCCCTGGCGACCACCTCGGCCATCTTCTCGCCGGCCCAGGCGGGCAGGCCCACCGTGGCGGCTGCGACCGTACAGACCTTGACGAAGTCGCGCCGTGAGAGGTGAGCGGCTTCGGCAACCTCGAGGTGGGGCATGGTGCGCCTCCTGGGGGGGCCGGGGTGGGCCCGATGTGGTGAGGGGCGTGATCATCCGCCAAGAGGCTCCGCAGCCCTTGACCCAGAGCAACCTTGCGAAAAATTCGCGCGCAATGAATGCGTTCTCCAGATAATTCATGTGCTTGGGAACCAACTCCCATTTGGGTTGCGTCATTTTTCCTGTTGATCCTCCACGCCCGCGGTCGGGCGGGCTCGCGAACCTGCTGCGAGGGGTCGCCGAGCTCGTGGCGCACCCCGGCGCGAGGCCGTGCTCACCGTTAGGGCAGGAGGAGCGGGCTCGACCCCAGGAGGCTCGCCGTGCGGCTGCATCCCATTGCGCTGGCCATCCCCGTCTTCCTGCTCGCCATGGGCCTGGAGCTGCTGGTCGCCAGGGGCCAGCGCCGCCGGGTCTACAGGCTCCAGGACGCCCTCGCCGACCTGGGCTGCGGCGTGGCTCAGCAGGTGGCGGGGGTCTTCATCGGCGCGACCCTGCTGGCGGTCTACGAGCGGCTCTTCCTGCGAGCGGCCCTGATCCACTTCCCTGACGGGAGCGCCTGGCCCTGGCTGGTGGCCTTCGTCTGGGTGGACGTCGCCTACTACTGGTGGCACCGCGCGTCCCACCGGGTGAGCTTCCTCTGGGCCGTCCACGCCGTGCACCACCAGAGCGAGGACTACAACCTGGCCGTGGCGCTGCGGCAGGCCATCCTGAGCACCATCACCTCGTTCCCCTTCTACCTGCCGATGGTTCTCATGGGGGTGCCCACGCTGGTCTTCGCGACGATGCTGGCGCTCTCGACGCTCTACCAGTTCTGGATCCACACCGAGCTGGTCCGGCGGCTCGGTCCCCTCGAGCGCTGGCTCAACACCCCGTCGGCGCACCGGGTCCACCACGCCGTGAACCCGCGCTACCTCGACCGCAACTTCGCCGCCGTGCTCATCGTCTGGGATCGGGTCTTCGGCACCTATGCGCCGGAGAGAGAGCCGCCGGTCTACGGCGTGACGAAGCCTCTCCGGAGCTTCAACCCCATGTGGGCCCAGCTCCAGCCCTGGAGCGAGCTGGTGGACAGGTCGCGGCGCCTCCATGGCCTGGACCGGCTGCGGGTCTGGTGGAGATCGCCCGACTGGAGTCCGGCCGGAGCCACGCTCCCCTCGGAGGCCGAGGTGCAGGCGCGGCCCAAGTTCGAGCAGCCGGTGGCGGCGGGCGTGCAGCGCTACGCCCTGGTGCAGTTCCTGCCGCTCATCGCCGCCACCTTCTTCATGCTCCTGTGGCAGGTGGAGGCCCGGCCGCGCGCGCTGGGCGTGGCCGCGCTCTTCGTCTTCTGGACGCTCCTCGCCGTCGGCGGCCTCCTCGACGGCCGGCGATGGGCGGTGCCGCTGGAGGCCGCTCGCCTCGCGGCGCTGGCCGCGGCGCTGGTCGCCTGGGCCCCGCTGCCGGCCGGCGCCGAGCGCCTCGCCCTGGCGGCCGTTCCAGCGGCGCTCGGCATGGCGGCGTGGCTCCTCGCGGAGCTCCGGCGGCGGGGTCCGGCCGGGTGGGTCCCGCCCACCGCCGTGGAGGCCGCGCGCCAATCGGCGCCAGGCGCAGGCGGCGGCGACGCGACCGCGGGTGGCCAGGGCCGATCCCCAGGGGGACCCCACCCGGCCCCGTCCCTGGCCCGGCGTTAGGGAGGCGCCGGAGGGCGTACCGTGCGAGCATCCCGGAGCCCCGCCCCGTGCCCGACCTCCTCCCCGTTCCCGCGCCCCGCGTGCCCACCGTGCTCCGCTGGACCGGCCGCGCCCTCGCGGCGCTCCTCCTCCTCGGCGCGCTCGCCGCCGCCTCGGCCTGGTGGGCGCTCGGCCGCAGCCTCCCCGTCCTCGATGGCGCGAGCCCTCTTGCCGGCCTCGGCGCGACCGTGACGGTCACCCGCGACGCGCTCGGAGTGCCCACGGTGCGCGGCGCCACGCGGCTCGACGTGGCCCGGGCCACCGGCTTCCTCCACGCGCAGGATCGGCTCTTCCAGATGGATCTCCTGCGCCGCCGGGCCGCGGGAGAGCTGGCCGAGCTGTTCGGCCCGAAGGCGCTGCCCGTCGATCGCCGCACCCGCCGCCACCGGCTGCGCCAGGTGGCGCGCCAGGCCGTGGCGTCGTTCGCGCCAGCCGAGCGGGCGCTCCTCGCGGCCTACGCGGCCGGCGTCGACTCCGGCGCCGCCGCGCTGGACGCCCGCCCGTTCGAGTACCTGCTGCTGCGTGCCGCCCCGGCGCCGTGGCGCGAGGAGGACTCGGTCCTGGTCATCCTCGCCATGTTCATCGACCTGACCGGCGAGACGGGGAGCCGCGACGCCGCGCTCGGGGCCCTTCGCGACGGACTGCCGCGGCCCTTCCTCGACCTCCTCGCGCCGCTCGAGGGTGAGTTCGACGCGCCGCTGGTGGGAGAGGCCGGAGTGACGCCGCCGCTGCCGGGGCCGGAGGTGCTGGACCTGCGGCGGAGCGCGGCCCTCGGCGGCCACGCTGTCCCGCCCTCCGGCCGCCCCGGGCGCGGCGCCGAAGGCGCGGCGCCGAGGGGCCCCGACCGCGACCTTGCCCGCGCCCTCGACGGTGGTCCCGACCGCGAGCACGCCGCCGGCCTCGCCGCCGTCGGCCTCTCCCCGGGCCCCGCCGCCGACGCCCTCGGCAGCAACGCCTGGGCCCTCGATGGCCGTCGCTCCGCTCACGGCGGCGCGCTGGTGGCCGACGACATGCACCTCGGCCTGCGCGTGCCCAACACCTGGTACAGGGCCTCGCTCGCCTGGACCGACGAGGACGGCGCGCCGCGCCGGCTCGACGGCGTGACGCTGCCGGGCGTGCCCGCGCTGGTGGCCGGCTCCAACGGCCGCGTGGCCTGGGGCTTCACCAACTCCTACGGCGACGTCCAGGACCTGGTGGAGCTCAGCGCCGCGCCCGGCGCGCCGGACGCCTACCTCACGCCGGACGGCCCGCGCCCCTACCTGCACCACGCCGAGGTCCTGCGCGTCAAGGGCGGCGCCGACGAGCCGCTCGACGTGGTCTCCACCATCTGGGGCCCGGTCATCGACACCGACCACCGCGGCCGCCGCCGCGCCCTCGCCTGGACGGCCCACCACCCTGGCGGCGTGGACCTCGGACTCCTCGCGCTGGAGCGGGCCGCCACCCTCGACGCGGCGCTCGAGGTCGCCCGCCAGGCGGGCATGCCGCCGCAGAACTTTCTCTGCGCCGACGACGCCGGCCGCATCGGCTGGACCATCGCCGGCCGGCTGCCGCGCCGGGTGGGCTTCGACGGCCGGCTGCCGGTCTCCTTCACCGATGGCTCGCGCCGCTGGGAGGGGCTGCGGCCGCCCGTCGAGACGCCGCGCCTCCTCGACCCGCCGGACGGCCGGCTCTGGACCGCCAACGCCCGCGTGGTGGACGGCGAGGCGCTGACCGTCATCGGCGACGGCGGCTACGCGCTGGGCGCGCGCGCCGGCCAGATCCGGGATCGGCTCCGCGCCCGGGAGACCTTCTCCGAGCGCGACCTCCTCGCCATCCAGCTGGACGACCGGGCCCTCTTCCTGACCCGCTGGCAGGCGCTGCTGGTCCGGCAGCTCACGCTGGAGGCCATGGCCGAGGATCCGCGCCGCGCCGAGGTGTACCGCGCCGTCAAGGGCTGGGGCGCCCGGGCGGCGCCCGGCTCGGTGGGCTACCGGCTGGTGCGCGCCTGGCGGCTCGCGGTGACGGCCAGGGTCCTGGCCCCGCTCCTCGACGCGCCGCGGCGCCTCGACCCGCGCCTCGGGCCCGGCGACCTCCACCAGGCCGAGGGGTTGGTCTGGCGGCTGGTCGTGGAGCGCCCGCCCCACCTCCTGGCGCCGGCGGAAGGCAGCTGGGACCGCCTGCTCCTCGCCGCCCTCGACGACGTGCTCGCCGCGCTGCCGGAGCAGGGGCGCCGCGATCTCGGCGAGCGCACCTGGGGCGAGCAGAACACCGCCGCCATCCGCCACCCGCTCTCTGGCGCGGTGCCCGGCCTTGGCCGCCTCCTCGACCTGCCCGCCGAGCGGCTCCCCGGCGACACCCACATGCCGCGCGTGCAGGGGCCGGCCTTCGGCGCCTCGGAGCGGTTCGTGGTCTCGCCCGGCCGGGAGGCGGAGGGGATCTTCGAGATGCCGGGCGGCCAGAGCGGCCACCCGCGCTCGCCCTTCTACCGGGCCGGCCACGCGGCCTGGGTGCGCGGCGAGCCGGCCCCGTTCCTGCCCGGGCCGGCGCTCCACACGCTCACGCTCCGGCCGGCGCCCGCCCCCTGACGCGCCGGGGCCCGGCGCCCGGCGTGGGCCCGGGCCTCGTCTCCGCCGCGCCGGCGTGGGCTACCAGATGCCGGCCGGCGCCAGCGGCGCGGTGCAGCAGACGCCCCAGCGCTCGGCCAGGCCGGGGAACTCGCACGCCTCGGGGCGCGCCGTGCGGCAGGCCGGCCCCTCGTGGCGCGGCTGCCAGCGGGTCGGCCGGGCCAGGTCCTGCGGCGCCGGCACCACCAGCGAGCCCACGTAGTCACCCTTGGTGTAGACGGCGTCGATGAGCGAGGCGAGCTTGGCCACCTCGGGCCGGCCGATCCGGCCGGTGGCGGTGGCCTGGTAGAACTGCACGGTGACGCGGACCGGGAAGCGCGGGTCGCGCTCCACCGTGAGGCCGGCCAGCTCGGTGTACGGGCCGTCCAGCTCGCCGTGGCCCAGCACCGCCACCTCCATGTCGGCCGCGGCGCGGGCCGCCGACTTCGACTCCATGGCCGCCGCGGGCGGGGCCGACATCGGGAACGCGCCCCCCATGGCCTCGGCCTTGCGCTGCGGCCGGTGCACCAGCAGCGGGACCTGCACCAGCATGAGCAGGTTGGCGTCCGCGCCCAGGCTGGCGGCCGACTCGCCGTTCATGG
The DNA here is from genome assembly GCA_031396105.1 of Anaeromyxobacter sp. GTDB lineage: Bacteria > Myxococcota > Myxococcia > Myxococcales > Anaeromyxobacteraceae > JADKCZ01. Next base: position 2,283 of record JANNKC010000172.1, on the reverse strand, counting down.
TGGTGCCGCTGGCCTGGACGTCGGAGAGCCGCTCGGCCGTGAGGGGCGCGCGCTCGCCGCCCGAGTTGAAGAAGAGCCGCTGCCCCCAGCTCGCGCCGCCGGTCACGGTGTCGCGGGCGTTGTCGATGACCGTGAGCGAGGTGCCCTGGCGCGTCACCAGCAGCGTCAGCACCGCCGGGTGGCCGCGGGTGGACTGGTAGTTGAAGATGACCGGGTGGAAGGTCGCCGTGCCGCCGTGCGGCACCGGCAGGAAGGTGGCCTGGGCCGAGACCAGCGCGTGCGTGTCGCGGGGCGCCAGCAGCGTGCCGCCCTTGATGCGGCCGGCGTCGGGGCTGGAGAGGTAGCGGCCCGGGGTGGCCAGGAACTCCTTGAGCGAGACGACCCGCTCCGCCGTGCCGTCCTTCTGGTTGCCCACCTTGAGCCACACCTTGTCGAGCTTCACGTCGGAGGTCCGGTCGGCGAAGTTGGGGAAGCGCAGGACCGGCATGAGCGCCAGCTTGCGGGCGCCGCGGTCCTCGGAGACCACCTCGATGGTCACGTCGCTGATGTTGGGGCCGACCGATGAGCCCTGGTTCCGGCCGGTGTCCTCCCAGAGCACGTTGAGGAGCTGGAGCCCCTTCTCGGAGGCGAGCTGCTGCACCTCGCCGTCGGAGACCATGCCGGCCACGCGGTCGACGACGGCCGGGTAGGGGAGCGGGTCGTGACGGGGGTGAGCGGCGAGGACGGCGGCGAGGGCGGCGAGGACGGTGGCGTTCATGGTGGGCTCCTTGGTTGGGCGGTCCGAGGGGGTGAACGCACGCCGCCCGGAATCGATCTGGAGGGTCGCACCGTCCGGCTCGCGGACCCCCGACCCCCCCGCGTCCTCGCCGCGCCGCCCTCCCCTGAGTCGTCACGCCCGCTTGGGCGCGGCACCCCGGGTGCATCACCCCCGCGCATGACCCTGCCCGACACCTTCACCGAGCTGGCCCGCCGCCTGGCCCGCGAGGGGGCCGGCGCCGCCTGCGACGCCGAGGCCGCCCGCCTCATGTCCTGCGCCACCGCCGTCCGCCCGGCGCGCGCCCGGGTGCTCCGGCGCGGCGCCCTCGGGCTCGCCATGGCGGCACGCCTCCTGGCGCGCCTCGGACTGTCGCCGCGAATCGCCCCGTTCCGCCCCGTCGGCCTGCGCGGTGCGGTGGCCGCCGGGTCGCTGGCGCTGGCCGCCGGGCGGGTGCGCCAGGCGGAGCTCATCGGCCTTGCCGCCGCCGAGGCCGCGCCAGACAGCCCGGCCGGCCTGCGGCTGGCGGGCCAGGCGCTCTTCGCCCAGGGGCGCTTCCTGGCCGCCGAGCGGGCGCTGGCGGCGGCCCTCGCGCAGGACCCCCTCGACGTCTTCAGCCGCGCCCTCCATGCCGAGGCGCTCCTCTTCGCCGGGGAGCGGGAGGCCGGCTGGCGGGCCCTGGCAAGCCTGCGGCTGCGCGGTGAGGCGGCGGCGCCGCTCGCCTGCGCGCTGGAGCAGGCGGTGCGGCTCGGGGCGCTGCGCGGCGCGGGGAAGGCGGTGAGGCCGTGAGCGGCGTGAGCGGAGTGAGTGAGGAGGGCGGCGGAGGTGACGGGAGCGGCGGGCGCGGCGGAGGTGACGGGAGCGGCGGGCGCGGCGGGGGTGACGGGAGCGGCGGGCGCGGCGGAGGTGCCGGGAGCGGCGGGCGCGGCGGAGGTGACGGGAGCGACGGGCGCGGCGGGAGCGTCCTCTTCGGGCGTGCGCCGGGCGGACCACCATCGCTCCGGGCCGCGGCGGCGGCGTCCGAGGACGCGAGGGAGGCCGCCCTGGTGGTGGCGCGCCAGCGCCGCGCGGCGGTGGCGGCGGCGATCGAGGCCGAGGATCGCCGGCGCCTTGCCGCGGCCCATGCGGGCGGGGCGAGTGACCCGAGGGCGCAGGGGCTGTGGGACGCGGCGGCCTTCCACGCCGCCCGGGCCCGCGCCGCCGAGACCCGGCTGAGCTCCGCCGAGGCGCTGGCTGCGGCCATCCGGGCCCGAGCCGCCGTGGCGCGGCGCGCCGCCGAGCCGGCGACGCCGCCGGCCCAGGTGCCCCCGTGCGCGTGAACGAGCGCGAGGGACCTTCCGCCCACGCCGGCGGTGGGCCGGTGAGGAGGGGCGGCTTCGAGACGGCGCTTCGCGAGGCCGAGGGGCGAGGCGCGGCGCGGGCGGTGGCCGAGCGGCGCTCCGAGGCAGCCTCTGCCGGGCGCACCCGCGAGGCGCGCGGGGCCGGGGTGCAGGGACGGCGCGCGACGCCCGCCGAGGCGCGCCATGCGG
>JANNKC010000148.1:0-23452 GCA_031396105.1 Anaeromyxobacter sp. | reverse complement strand
AGCCCCCACTCGTCGAGCAGCACCTCCGGGCAGTCGCGCCCCACCACCGTGTTGAGCCGCACCAGCTCCTGCTCATGCAGGAACTCCGGCAGCTCGGCCCCGGCGGTGGCCGGCGCGACGATGAGGAACTCGATCCGGTCGGCGGCGCGGCAGGCCGCCAGCATGGCGCCGTGGCGCCGCTGCAGCGCGTAGAGCTCCAGCGCCCCCTCGGACCAGCCCGGGCAGGTGGGCAGGCACTCGCCCACGGGGGGATGGTCGTGCGAGGTCACGGGCCTCCTCTACCACGCCCCCGGCCGGGCGCCGGCGTCCGCCCCTGTGGTACACCACCCCGTCACCGGGCGGGTGGCGGAACTGGCAGACGCGCGGGCCTTAGGAGCCCGTGCCGCAAGGCGTGAGGGTTCGACCCCCTCCCCGCCCAAATCCGCTTGACCGGGCCCGCCCGAACACCTATCGGTACCGCCCTTCCCCGCCCCGGGCCGCACCGGAAAGAACGCATGAAGATCAACGTCGAGACCACCTCCCCCGTCGAGCGGAAGCTCACCATCGAGGTCCCCCCCGAGCGCGTCCACCGCGAGCTCGAGAAGGCCTACGTCCAGCTCGGCCGCCGCGTGAAGCTGAAGGGCTTCCGGCCCGGCCACGTGCCGCGCGGCGTGCTGGAGCGGAACTTCAAGGCGGAGGTGGAGCGCGAGGTGGTGGAGACGCTGGTCTCCTCGACCTTCGTGGAGGCCGCCAAGGAGCAGGGCGTGCAGGCCGTGGCGCCCCCCAGCGTCTCGCTCGACGGCACCCTCGCCGAGGGCCAGGTGTTCAAGTACTCGGCCACCGTGGAGGTGAAGCCGGTGCTGGTGCCCAAGGACTACAAGGGGCTCAGCGTGACCCGCCGCGTCCCGGTCGTGGGCGAGGCCGACGTGGACGCCGAGGTCGTGAAGCTCCAGGAGTCCTACGCCAAGCTCCTGCCGGTGGAGGGGCGCGACGTGGCGGAGGAGGGCGACTACGCCCTCATCGACCACGAGGGGACCATCGACGGCCTGACCTTCGACGGCGGCAAGGCCGTGGACGTCACCGTGCGGGCCGCCCAGGGCAAGGTGGAGGAGGGCTTCCTGCCGGCGCTGGTGGGCAAGAAGATCGGCGAGACCGCCGAGTTCGAGGAGCCCTTCGCGGCGGATCACCGCAACGAGCGGCTCCGCGGCAAGCTGGCCCACATGAAGGTGGCGCTCAAGGGGCTCAAGGTGAAGAAGCTGGCGGCCCTGGACGACGACCTGGCCAGGTCGGTGGGCATCGAGGGGATCGAGACGCTGGAGGCGCTCAGGGGGCGCATCCGCGCCGACCTCTCGAAGCGCGAGGCCAGGAAGGCCGAGTCCGAGCTCAAGGACGCCCTCCTCAAGGCGGCGCTGCAGAAGAACGAGTTCGAGGTGCCGCCCTCCCTGGTGGAGCGGGCCATCGACAACATGCTGGAGGGCACGGTGGAGCGCTTCGCCCGCATGGGCGTGGACGTGCGCCAGCTCGACCTGGACGTGGCCCGGCTGCGCGCCGACCTGCGCGAGCAGGCGCTGCTGCAGGTGCGCGGCTCGCTGCTGCTGGAGGCGGTGGCTGCGGCCGAGCAGGTGCAGGTCACCGAGGAGGACCTGCAGGCCGAGGTGGCCCGGGTCGCCGAGGAGATGGGCGTGCCGCTCCAGAAGGCCCTGCAGCAGATGCGCAGCAAGGACGCCCGCGCCGCGCTAGAGAACAGGGTGCGCGAGGAGAAGGCCCTGGCCCTGCTGACCCAGGCCGCCACCATCCAGACGCAGTAGGATCACCCGCCGGCGCCGGCCGGCGGACAACCAGACTGGGAAGAGACCGATGCCCTACATCCCGATGCCGTTCGTGGTGGAGCAGACCCACCGGGGCGAGCGCAGCTACGACATCTACAGCCGGCTCCTCAAGGACCGGATCGTCTTCCTCGGCACGCCGGTGGACGACGACGTGGCCAACGTCGTCATCGCCCAGTTCCTCTTCCTCGAGTCGGAGGACCCGGACAAGGACATCAACCTCTACATCAACAGCCCGGGCGGCGTGGTCTCGGCCGGCCTGGCCATCTACGACACCATGCAGTACGTCAAGCCGCAGGTCTCCACCATCTGCCTCGGCCAGGCGGCCTCCATGGGCGCCTTCCTGCTGGCCGGCGGCGCCCCGGGCAAGCGGTTCGCCCTGCCCAACGCCCGCATCATGATCCACCAGCCGTCGGGCGGGTCGTCGGGCCAGGCCACCGACATCGAGATCCAGGCCCGGGAGATCCTGCGCCTCAAGAAGCGGCTCAACGAGATCATGGCCAAGAACACCAGGCAGCCGCTGGACCGCGTCGAGAAGGACACCGAGCGCGACTACTTCATGAGCGCGGCCGAGGGCAAGGACTACGGTCTCATCGACGAGGTGATCGTCTCGAAGAAGGCGCCGGACAAGAAGCTGGCTTAAGATGAGGGGTGCGCCCGCGCGGGTGCTCCAGGAGGCATCGTGGAGAAGCGAGAGAGCCTGAGCTGCAGCTTCTGCGGGAAGTCGCAGAAGGAGGTCAAGAAGCTCATCGCCGGGCCGACCGTCTACATCTGCGACGAGTGCATCGGGCTGTGCAACGACATCATCGCCGAGGAGATCGCCGGCGAGGAGAAGAAGGACCAGAAGCTCCGGGTCCCGCGCCCCTCCGAGATCAAGGCCATCCTGGACGAGTACGTCATCGGCCAGGACCGGGCCAAGAAGACGCTGGCGGTGGCGGTGCACAACCACTACAAGCGCATCGAGAGCCGCGTCTCCATCGACGACGTGGAGCTGCAGAAGTCCAACATCCTGCTGCTCGGCCCCACCGGCTCCGGCAAGACGCTTCTGGCGCAGACGCTGGCCAAGATCCTCAACGTCCCCTTCACCATCGCCGACGCCACCACCCTCACCGAGGCCGGCTACGTGGGCGAGGACGTGGAGAACATCATCGTCAACCTGCTGCAGGCCGCCGACCACGACATCGAGCGGGCGCAGAAGGGCATCGTCTACATCGACGAGATCGACAAGATCGCCCGCAAGAGCGAGAACCCCTCCATCACCCGCGACGTCTCGGGGGAGGGGGTGCAGCAGGCGCTCCTCAAGATCATCGAGGGCACCGTGGCCAACGTGCCGCCCAAGGGCGGGCGCAAGCACCCGCAGCAGGAGTTCCTGCAGGTCGACACCACCAACATCCTCTTCATCTGCGGCGGCGCCTTCTGCGGCCTGGAGTCCATCGTGGAGCGGCGGGTGGGCGGCCGCAGCCTGGGCTTCGGCACCGACGTGACCTCGCGCACCGAGAAGAACATCGGCGAGCTCCTGGCGCTGGTGGAGCCGGACGACCTGCTCAAGTTCGGCATGATCCCGGAGTTCGTGGGGCGCCTGCCGGTGGTGAGCAGCCTGGAGGAGCTCGACGAGCCGTCCCTCATCGAGATCCTCACCAAGCCCAAGAACGCGCTGGTGAAGCAGTACCGGCGGCTCCTCGAGATGGACGGGGTCAACCTCAAGTTCACCGAGGGCGCGCTCAAGGCCGTGGCCCGGGCCGCCCAGAAGAACAAGGCCGGCGCCCGCGGCCTGCGCGCCATCCTGGAGCAGGCCATGCTCGACATCATGTACGACGTGCCGAGCCGGCGGAACGTGGCCGAGATCGTGATCTCCGAGGAGGTCATCGACAAGGGCGAGGCGCCGCTGGTGGTCATGCAGGAGCAGGCCGAGAGCGCCTGAGCGACCGAGCACGAAGCGAGATCACCCCGGTCGCCCCGGGCCCTTCGACTCCACCCGGTTCTCGCTGGGCTGCGCTCGGGACAGGCTGCGGCGAGCCTCGGCGAGCCGGCGTCGAGGGGCGCGGCCCCCTCAGGCGGCGTGCACGTAGCGGAACCAGACCAGGGCGTCCAGGAAGGCGTCGCCGGTGGGCACGTTCCAGCGGGGCGGCTCGGCGCGCCAGCGCGCCTCCAGCGTGTCGGCCAGCGCGGCCGCCTCCTGCAGCGACCGGGCCCGCCAGCCGGCGGCGTCCGCCTCCGTGAGGCCAGGCTGCTCCAGCGCGGGCCAGGGGTCGCGCCCGGCGGCGGCCTCGAGGAGCGCCGCCGCCTCGAGCCGCAGCGGCTCGGGGTCGGGCGGCTCCCCGGCCAGGTGGCGCCACAGCCCGTCGCGCCACCCCAGCCGGTAGAGCGGCACGAAGGCCTCGCCGCGGTCGGCCATGAACTCCACGGCCCGCAGCAGGAACTCCACCTCGTCCTCGGTGGCGTACCAGGGCAGCGAGAGCCGCACCCATCCCGGCTTGAGGGCCAGCGCGCCGCCGCCGATGGCCCGCCGGAAGGCGGCGCTCTGCTCCGGCCCGATGCCGAGCAGCCGGTGGCCGTAGGGGCCGGCGCAGGCGCAGCCGGCCCGGTTCTGGATTCCGAAGAGCTGGTCCAGCAGCGCCGAGACCAGGTCGTGGTGCAGCCCCGCCACGTTGAAGGAGAGGATGGGCAGGCGCGGGCCGGCCGGGCCATAGAGGGTGAGGCGCGGGTGGCTGGAGAGCCGGGCCACCGCCCGCTCCGCCAGCGAGAGGTCGTGGGCCAGGATGGCCTCCGCACCGGCCGCCTCCTTCACCAGGAAGGCCAGGGCGGCGCGCACGTCGCCCAGGATGTCCGGCGTGCCGCCCTCCTCGCGCTCGGCGAGGTGGGTGGTGTAGTCCACGCTGAGCCGGTCGAAGTCGGCCACGTAGGACACCGTGCCGCCGCCCGGCCGCTCCGGCACGGCCGAGCGGAACAGGTCGCGGTGGGCCACCAGCACGCCCGAGCCCTCGCTGCCGCCCAGGAACTTGTGGGTGGAGAGCGAGATGGCGTCGAGCCGCTCGGCCGGGTCGGCCGGGTGCATGTCGATGGGCACGTAGGGGCCGGCCGCGGCGTAGTCGGCGCAGGCCAGGAAGCCGTGGGCGTGGAGGAGGCGCGCCACCGCCGGGACATCGGTGAGGGCGCCGGTCACGTTGGAGGCGGCCGAGAAGGCCCCCACCTTGAGTGGCCGGCCGGAGAGGGCGCGCGCCTTGGCGTCGAGGTCGGCCAGGTCCAGTCGCCCGTCGGGTCTCAGCGCCACCTCCACCACCTCGGCCACCGACTCCAGCCAGGGCAGCTCGTTGGAGTGGTGCTCGTAGGGGGAGACCAGCACGGCCGGCCGCTCACCCGCCGGGATGTGGCGCGAGAGGCCGTAGCGCCGCTCCAGCGGCTCGTCGATGCGCAGGCCGAGCAGCCCCACCAGCTTGTTCACCGCGGCGGTGGCGCCGCTGCCGGTGAAGAGCACCACGTCCTCCTCACCGGCGTGGACCGCCCGCCCCACGGTGCGGCGGGCCTCCTCGCGGAGCCGGGTCATGATCCGCCCGGCGGTGGAGGTGGTGGTGTGGGTATTGGCGTAGAGCGGGCGCACCGCGGCCATGGCGCGCTCCACGAAGTCGAGGGCCCGCCCGGTGGCGGTCTGGTCGGCGTAGGTGACGAGCCGCCGGCCGAAGGGGGTGGCGACGATGGTGCGTCGCCCGATCTCGGCCTGGCGCAGGAGGGAGGCCACCTCGGCGAAGCCGGTCATGGGCCGCTTGTACCGGAGGGGGCTCGAGCCCACAAGCGTCACCCGTGTGGGAGCGCCTTCGGCCGGCGCGGTCACCCCACCGGTGTCCGGTAAGGTGTTAGATCACGGCTCTCGCCGACCGGTGCGCGGCGACGAAGGAGATATCGTGTCGCTCTTCTCGCGTGACGACGGCAAGCAGGGGAAGAAGCCGCGCAGCCTGCCCCTGCTGCCGCTGCGGGACATCATCGTCTTCCCGCACATGGTGGTGCCCCTCTTCGTGGGCCGCCAGAAGTCGATCGCCGCGCTCGAGGCGGCCATGGCGGGCGACAAGGCCATCCTCCTGTGCGCCCAGAAGAAGGCCAAGACCAACGACCCGGTGGCCGACGACATCTTCGCCGTCGGCACCGTCGGCACCATCATCCAGCTGCTCCGGCTCCCCGACGGCACGGTCAAGGTGCTGGTGGAGGGCACGCAGCGGGCCCGGGTGCGCCGGTACCTCGACGCCGACAAGTACCTGCTCGTCGAGGCCGACGAGCTCGACGAGGTGGTGGAGGAGGCGCAGCGGGTGGAGCTGGAGGCGCTCATGCGCTCCGTGCACTCCACCTTCGAGGCCTACGTCAAGCTCAACAAGCGCATCCCGCCGGAGATGCTGCAGTCGGTGGCGGCCATCGACGATCCGGGGAGGCTGGCCGACACCATCGTGGCCCACCTGTCGCTCAAGCTGAACGACAAGCAGGCCATCCTGGAGACCGGGTCGCCGGCGGGGCGCCTGGAGAAGCTGCACGAGCTGATGCAAGGCGAGATCGAGATCCTCCAGGTCGAGAAGAAGATCCGCACCCGCGTCAAGAAGCAGATGGAGAAGACGCAGAAGGAGTACTACCTCAACGAGCAGATGCAGGCGATCCAGAAGGAGCTCGGGGAGCGCGACGAGTTCAAGAGCGAGCTGCAGGAGCTCGAGGAGAAGGTCAAGACCAAGAAGCTCTCCAAGGAGGCCGCCCTCAAGGCCCGCAAGGAGCTCAAGAAGCTCAAGATGATGAGCCCGATGAGCGCCGAGGCCACGGTGGTCCGGAACTACGTCGACTGGATCATCTCGCTCCCCTGGGGCGAGTACTCCGAGGACAAGCTGGAGATCGCCGAGGCGGAGCGCGTCCTCGACGAGGACCACTACTGCCTGCGCAAGGCCAAGGAGCGCATCCTCGAGTACCTGGCCGTGCAGAAGCTGGTGGAGAGGGTGCGCGGCCCCATCCTGTGCTTCGTGGGGCCGCCTGGCGTCGGCAAGACCTCGCTGGGCCGCTCCATCGCCCGCGCCATGAACCGCCGCTTCGTGCGCATCAGCCTGGGCGGCGTGCGCGACGAGGCGGAGATCCGCGGCCACCGGCGCACCTACATCGGCGCGCTGCCGGGAAAGATCGTGCAGTCGCTCAAGCGGGCGGGCGCCGGCAACCCGGTCTTCCTGCTCGACGAGGTGGACAAGATGTCCACCGACTTCCGCGGCGACCCGTCGGCGGCGCTCCTCGAGGTGCTGGACCCGGAGCAGAACGCCACCTTCGTGGACCACTACCTGGACCTGGACTACGACCTCTCCAAGGTGGTGTTCATCTGCACCGCCAACACCATGGGCGGGATCCCGCTGCCGCTGCAGGATCGCATGGAGGTCATCCGCATCGCCGGGTACACCGACCTGGAGAAGCTCTCCATCGCCGAGCGCTTCCTCCTCCCCAAGCAGCAGGAGCTGAACGGACTGCAGGGCGTCAAGGTCGACTTCCGCCGCAGCGCGCTGCGCCTCCTCATCGATCGGTACACCAAGGAGGCCGGCGTGCGCTCCCTGGAGCGCGAGATCGCCAGCGTCTTCCGCAAGCTGGCCAAGGACGTGCTCAAGAAGGGGCCGGAGCGGCGCGAGCGCGGCTACGTGGTGACCGAGAAGCGGATCCAGAGGCTGCTCGGGCCGCCGCGCCACCGCCACGGCACGGCCGAGGCCGAGGACCGGGTGGGGCTGACCACCGGCCTGGCCTGGACCGAGCTGGGCGGGGAGCTCCTCACGGTGGAGGCCACCGTCATGCCCGGCAAGGGCAAGCTCACCATCACCGGCAAGCTGGGCGACGTGATGCAGGAGTCGGCCCAGGCGGCCATGAGCTACGTGCGCAGCCGCGCCGAGGCGCTCGGGCTGGAGAAGCGCTTCCTCGAGTCCATCGACATCCACGTGCACGTGCCCGAGGGGGCCATCCCGAAGGACGGCCCGTCGGCCGGCGTCACCATGGCCACCACGCTGGTCTCGGCGCTCTGCAAGATCCCGGTGCGCAAGGACGTGGCCATGACCGGCGAGATCACCCTTCGCGGCCGGGTGCTCCCCATCGGCGGCCTGAAGGAGAAGGTGCTGGCGGCCCACCGCGGCGGCATCACCCGGGTGCTCATCCCGCGCGAGAACGAGAAGGACATCCGCGAGATCCCTCGCCGCGTGCGCGAGCGGATGGAGATCGTGCTGGTGGACTCGGCGGACGAGGTGCTTCGCGCCGCGCTGCGGCTGGAGCACCCCGAGGAGTTCCTGCGCGGGACCGCCCCGTCCCGCGCCGAGCTGCCGCCCGTGCCGACGGCCCCGCCCGCGGAGGGCGCGACGGCCTGAGCCGGGCCGGGCCATCGCCCCCGCCGGACACCGCCGCGCCCGCACCGCCACGAGCGGTCAAGGGAGGGGCGGCAGCCGCCCGTAGTAGCGGTGCGCCCCGCGCGCGCTGGCGAGCGGCGTGAGCCCGAGCCGGGCCAGGTCCCAGCCCGGCGCGCCGTCCTTCACCACCACCCAGCGGCGCGCCACCCGCCGGGCCGCCGCCACCGCGGCCGGGTCGAGCGGGCGCGCCTCGGCGAGGCGGCGCACCACGTCGAAGCCGCCCGGCGCGTCGCGGGCGTGGCGGAACATGGGATCGAAGAGCACCACGTCGAAGCTCGCCGGCGGCAGCGCGGCCAGCAGCGCCGCGTGCTCGCCAGCCCGCACCTCGACGCGTCGGGCCGGCTCGGCCTCGAGGCGGCGCAGCCCCTCGTCCACCCAGGCGGCCAGCGGCGCGGAGGCCTCCAGCGCCACCACCCGGCCGGCGGGGCCGCAGGCGGCGGCGGCCACCAGGGCGTCGGCGCCCAGCCCGAGCGTGGCGTCGAGGACCAGGTCGCCCGGGCGGATCTGCGCCGCCTCCAGGAGCGGGTCGCGCTCGGACGGATCGTCCGGCGCGCCGGCACCCCTCGCCAGCGCCCGCTTCATCCGCAGGATCCCCATGCCGCCGGCCCAGCGGTGCTCGCCGTCAGGCGTCCAGAGCACGGCGTGGCGGCGCGAGAGGACCAGCAGGCCGTCCAGGCCCGCGTCCGGCAGCAGGGCGGGCAGCGGGCGCCGTCCACGCGGGACGAAGGGGAGGGCGTGGCGCGCCGCGGCGGCGCGGGCGGTGGCCTCCTCGTCCGGGGCGAAGCGCAGCGGGGTGGTGACGGCGAGGCGCACGGGCCGGGACCGTGCCGCAGGGAGGCGGGAGGCGCAAGCGACCTCGACCTCCCACGCCCCCGCTTGCACCCCCCACACCCCGGGACGGATACTTGCACTCCCGCAAGGAGCTCACATGAGCCTGCCCGTCGTTCCCATCCACGATCCAGTGGCCAATCCCGAGGCGGGGAGCGACCTCTCGCCCGCCCAGGTCGCCGAGCTCGAGGCCGAGATCCGGCAGCTGGCCCGCGAGCAGGACGCCGTCATCCTGGCCCACAACTACCAGCTCCCCGAGGTGCAGCGGGTGGCCGACCACGTGGGCGACTCGCTGCAGCTGGCCATCACCGGCCGCGAGGTCCCGCAGGGCACCATCGTCTTCTGCGGCGTCCACTTCATGGCCGAGTCGGCCAAGGTGCTGGCGCCGGCCAAGCGGGTGCTCCTCCCCAACCTCTCGGCCGGCTGCTCCCTGGCCGACTCCATCACCGCCGAGTCGCTGGAGGACTGGAAGGCGCGCTACCCGGACCACGCCGTGGTCACCTACGTGAACTCCTCCGCCGAGGTGAAGGCGCTCTCCGACATCTGCTGCACCAGCGCCAACGCCGCCAGCGTGGTGCGCTCGCTGCCGCAGCGGAAGATCCTCTTCACGCCGGACCGCAACCTGGGGGCCTGGGTGAAGTCCAAGGTGCCGGAGAAGGAGATCGTGGTCTACGACGGCTGCTGCCCGGTGCACGACGTGCTGCGCAGCGCCAGCGTCAACAAGGTGAAGGCCAGCCGGCCGGCGGCGGTGATCATCGCCCACCCGGAGTGCCGCGCCGACGTGCTGGAGATCGCCGACGAGGTCTGCTCCACCACGGCCATGCTCTCGGCGGTGGCTCGCCACCCCGAGGCGCACACCTTCATCGTGGCCACCGAGCACGGCATCGTCCACCAGATGAAGCAGCGCTGGCCCGACAAGGAGTTCGTCATCGCCGACGGCTGCATCGGCTGCCGCATGCACTGCCCGTACATGAAGATGGTGGACCTGGTGGCGGTCCGCGACGCGCTGAGCCGCGGCAAGCACGAGATCATCGTGCCGGCCGACGTGGCCGAGGGGGCGCGCCGGGCGCTGACGCGGATGATCGCGGTGCCGCGGGACGCCTGAGCGGGCGCCGGAGGGGGCGCGCTCCCGCCTCGCGGCCCGGCTCGGCCTGGGATAGAAGGGGAGACCATGAACCGGCTCAAGCTCTGGCTCTACATGCTCGTGGTCCTCGGCGCCGGGGTGGTCAACATCTACCTCCTCACCATCGAGGGCGCGGCGCGCGCCATCCAGGAGACCGACGCGGCGCTGGAGAGCGGCGCCGCGGCCCACCGGGCGCGCGAGCGGCTCATGGCCAGCCAGGCCGCGGGCGTCACCGCCCTGGCCGTGAAGGACCCGGCCCTGCTCGAGGCCCTGGCCGCGGCGCCCAGGGCGGACCCGAAGGCGAAGGGCAAGCCCGAGCTGGATGCTGGGGCGGAGGCCCTGGCGCGCTACGAGGCCGCCGAGGCGGCCGCCCGCGCCGCCGTGGAACAGGCGGCCACGACCCTGGACATCGACCTGCCCGGCCCCGCCTTCTGGGCGGTGGCCAACCCGGAGTGGCTGGCCAGGAACGAGGCCACCCAGGACAGCCAGCAGAAGGAGGCGGTCGCCTTCCTGCGCGACGCGGCGCGCGGCACGGCCCGCCGAGGCTACGCCCGCGTCAACGATGGGCTCTGGTACGGCGTGGCGCTGCCCGCCGGCGGGGGCTCGGCGCTGGTCCTCTTCCTGCCGGTGGACGCCGCCTGGGCCACCGCGCTCAAGGCGGAGTCCGGCTGCGACGTCACCCTCGACGCCGGAACGCCGCAGCTCCTCACCACCACCGACGCCGATCAGGCGCGCCAGGTGGCGGCGGCGGCGCGGGCGGCGCCGGGCCGCCCCGTCGGACAGGGACTGCTCGGCCGGCTGCAGCTCACCTCACCGGTGCGCATCCGGGCGCCGCTGCTCTTCGCCACGCCGCCGGCGCTGCGGGCCGAGGCGCTCGAGCTGCCGGGGCTGCCCAAGGCCTACGTGGTCCTCTCGCGCTCCACGGCGGGCGCCTTCACGGGCCTGGCCCACTACCAGTGGGTGGCGCTCGAGGTCGTGGTGGGGCTCCTCCTGGTGGGGCTGCTCCTCGGCCTGCTGGTGAACACCGAGGTCCTGCCACAGGTGCCGCCGCCGCTGGTGGCGGCCGCCTCCAGGATCGAGCGCGGCGACTTCTCGGCGCGCGCCCCCGAGTACCTGGGGTCGCTCGGGACGCTCTCCAGCGCCCTCAACAAGGCGGCCGAGGTGGCCCAGCTGGCCCTGGCCCCGGCGCCGCGTCATGACCCCTTCGCCGCGCCGCCGGCCGAGCCCGCCGAGCCGCAGTTCGACTTCTCCCGGCTGCCGGCTCCGGCCGCGGTCCCGCCGCCGGCCCCGCGTCCGGCTCGCGTGGCCGCGCCACCTCCGCCGGTCCCCGAGGCGCGGGAGACGACCCAGCGGCTCGATGGCGTGGAGAAGGCGGCCGGCCCGGCGCCGCGCACGCCGGCGTCCGCCGGCGGCGGGAGCGCCTTCGCCAACGAATCCTTCGCGGCCCGCCCGGTCCCGCGCCCGGCGCCCGCGCCGGCCATGACATCGGCTGGACTCACGGCGGTGGGGATGCCGGTCGTCACCGCGCCGTCCAGCTCCCCAGGCCCGGAGGAGGACGAGGACGCCCACTGGCGCGCCGTCCACGCGGAGTTCCTGGAGGTGCGGGCCCGCTGCGGCGAGAGCGTGGAGAACCTGGCCTTCGATCGCTTCCGCCCCAAGCTGGAGAAGAACAAGGAGGCGCTCGTCCAGAAGTACGGCTGCCGCAGCGTCCGGTTCTCGGTCTACGTGAAGGACGGCAAGGCGGCCCTCAAGGCCACGCCGGTCAGGTAGCCGGCGCCGCGCCAGGGCCTCGTCACCGATCGTCGAGGAAGAAGTTCCTCGGCCCCTCGTTCCTCTGGCCGTCGGCGGTCTCGGTGGGTGCCGTGCCGGCCAGGAAGGGCACGAAGGGCGACTCGGCGTCGCCGGGCCTGGGCTCTCCGGCCAGCAGGCCGGTGGCGGCGTCGATGCGGGCGAACTCCACCCCCTCCGCCGACTGGAACTCCGTGGCCGGACGGGTGCCCAGCGTGGCTTGCATGAAGGCGAGCCAGGCGGGCAGCGCGGCCACGGCGCCCGTCTCGCGGGGCCCGAGCGGCGAGTGGTCGTCGAAGCCCACCCAGACGCCGGCCACCAGCTCCGGCGTGAAACCCACGAACCAGGCGTCGCGGTGCTCCTGGGCGGTGCCGGTCTTGGCCGCCACCGGCCGCGCCACGTGCCGGGCCGCCATGCCGGTGCCGTACTCCACCACGTCGCGCAGCATCGAGGTGAGGACGAAGGCCACGTCCGCCCGGGTGCCGGTGGCGGGGAGTGGGAAGTCGGGGAGGGGGGGCGCGCCGTCCGCTGCCACCTCGGTCGAGGTCGCCGTCGTCGCCCCCGCCTCCATCACCCAGTCGTCGAGCAGATTGCCGTTCCGGTCCTTGACGCGGAGCACGAGCGCGGGCGCGGCCAGCCGCCCCTGCGCCGCCAGGGTGGCGTAGCCGTTGGTGAGCTCGAGCGGCGTCACCTCGCCGGTGCCGAGCGCCAGCGTGAGGTTTCGCGGCAGGTCGCTCTCGATCCCCATGCGGCGGGCGAAGGCGATGACCGTGTCCACCCCGAGCGCGTCGGTGAGCTTCACCGCGACCGTGTTCTTCGAGTGGGCCAGCGCCGCCTTGAGCAGGAGCGGCCCGTCGAACTCGTCCCTCTCGAAGTTGCGCGGCTTCCACTCCTTGCCGGTCCAGGGATCGCGGTAGAGGTCGGGGGTGTCGTACACCAGCGTGGCCGGCGTGAAGCGGCGCGACTCGATGGCCGCCCCCCACACGAACGGCTTGAAGGCGCTGCCCGGCTGCCGGCGGGCCTGGGTGGCCCGGTTGAAGGTGGAGGCCTGGAAGCTCGTGCCGCCCACCAGCGCCCGCACCTGGCGCGTGGCCGGGTCGATGGCCACCAGCGCCCCCTGCACCAGCGGCTTCTGCTCCAGCGAGAGGGCCAGCGGCCGCCCGGCCCGGGCCAGGGCCTCGGGCGCCACCGGGCCCGGCATGACGCGCACCAGCACCACGTCGCCCGGCGCCACCACCACCGTCAGGCTCCTGGGGGCGGCCGTGCCGGAGGTGGGGTTCCACTTTCGTGCCCAGCCCACGTCGGCGAGCGGCAGCACCCCGGTGGCGCTCCCCAGGTCGAGCGTGGCCGCCTTCGCCTCCACCTTGGCCACCAGCGCGGCGTAGACCTCGCCGGCCGCCAGCGGACGGAGCCGGATGATCCGGCGCACGTCGGCGATGCTGGTCTCGCCCGGGTCGAGCTCGTCGGGGTCCACGCCGGCGAGGTCCCAGATCAGCGCCGGCCCCTTCGGCCTCGACGCCTCGGTGAGCCGCGTGCGCCAGGCGGGCAGCGCCACGGCGAGCTGCTCGGCGGTGAGGTGGGCCAGCGGCCCGCGGTAGCCCTGGCGGCGGTCCACCGCCCGGAGGTCGGCCTCCAGCGCCGCCTCGGCGTAGCGCTGCATGGCAGGGTCCATGGCCACCTCGACGATGAGGCCGCCGGTCTCCACCTCCTCGGCGCCGTAGCGCGCGTCGAGGAGCTTCTTGACCGCGTCGGCGTAGGAGGCCCCGGGCGGCACGCTCTCGGGCGGCGAGGTCACGATGGGGCGGGCCACCTCGGCCTCGGCCTGCGCCCTGGTGATGAAACCCTCCTCCGCCATGCGCCGCAGCACGTAGGTCTGGCGCGCCTTGGCGGCGGCGGGGTGCTTCACCGGTGAGAGCCGCTCCGGCGACTGGACCACGCCGGCCAGGCAGGCGGCCTCGCCCAGGTCCAGCGCCTTGACCGGCTTGCCGAAGTAGAAGCGGCTGGCCTCCTCCACGCCGTAGCGCCGGTGGCCCAGGTAGATCTGGTTCAGGTAGAGCCAGAGGATCTCGTCCTTGCCCAGGTTCTGCTCCAGCCGCGGGGCCAGCACCAGCTCCTTCACCTTGCGCTTGGGGCGCCACTCGTCGGCCAGCAGGAAGGTCTTCACCACCTGCTGCGTGATGGTGGAGCCGCCGCAGGAGACGCCGCCACGCAGCAGCCCCTTCGCCGCGCAGCGCAGGATGGCGAGGTAGTTCACCCCTTCGTGCTGGTAGAACTTGGCGTCCTCCGAGGCCAGCACCGCCTTCTTCAGCAGCTCCGGGATCTCCGGCAGCGGCACCACGGTTCGCCGCTCCCGCGCGAAGGCGAAGAGCTCCCGCCCATCGGCGCCGAGCACCCGGGTGGAGACGAGCGGCCGGTAGTCCCTGAGGGTGTCGAAGGCGGGCAGCTCGCGGGTCCAGAGCCAGAAGACGAAGGCCGGCACCGCCACGCCGAGGACGGCCGCCGCGAGCGCGGCGCGCAGCAGCGTGCGGCGGGTGGGCTTCGTCACGGCGCGCGCCGGGTCCACGCCGACGGCGTCGTCCGGGCCGGACGGCGGAATGTGGTGCAAGCTTCCATCGGGGGAGGGCGGCGGAACCATACCCCCGCCGGTGGGGTCGAGCCAACCGGGCGCCGCCGCCGGCCTGCTCGAACTGACCCTTGCGGGCCGCCACGGCGCGGGATGGTGACTCCGGAGTTAAATCCTTTGACAGCCGTGTTCACCGGGGCCACATAGAGCCTCGTTCCACCACTTTTCAACCACAGGGAGCCCCACCCATGCGCCGCCTCCTCGTCCTCGCGCTCTCCGTCTCCGCCGTCCTGCTCACCGCCTGTCCGTCGCCGCCCAAGAACGGCGAGTGCAAGTCCTCGAAGGACTGCGCCGACCAGGCGGGCTTCGGCAAGGTGTGCGTCTCGGGCCAGTGCGCCGAGTGCGCCGCCGACGCCGACTGCAATGCCGGCTTCGTCTGCGCCGCCAACCGCTGCGAGCCCAAGCCGGCCGAGGCCACCCTGCCCATGAAGCCCGAGCCCAAGCCCGAGTGCCTCACCGACGGCGAGTGCGGCAGCGGCAAGGGCTGCCAGGCCGGCCGGTGCGTCAGCACGCTCGACCCGGCCTGCGCCGACCCCGCCGCCTTCACGGTCCGCTTCGCCTTCGATCAGGCGTCCGTCTCGGGCGACGCGCCCGCCACGCTCCAGCGGCTGGCCGCCTGCCTGCAGCAGGCCCCGGCCCGCCGGATCCTGGTGGACGGCCACTGCGACGATCGCGGCACCACCGCCTACAACATGGCCCTCGGGAAGAAGCGCGCCGAGGCCGTCAAGAAGTACCTGGCCGACCTGGGCGCGGCCGGCGCCCTCGAGACCAACACCTACGGTGAGGAGACCCCCCTCTGCCGCGAGGCCTCCGAGGACTGCTGGGCGCGCAACCGCCGGGCCGAGTTCAAGGTCGAGCGCTGAGCATGAGGTCCGCCCGCCGCGCCGCTCCGGCGCTCCTCCTCCTGGCCGCCGGCTGCTGGGTGCCCATGGAGCGCGGACGACAGATGGACGCCCGCATCGCCCGGCTCGAGGTGGAGACCCGCGAGCAGGCGCGCCAGGCCGACGAGCAGCTGAAGGAGAAGATGGCGCAGGCGGACCGGAAGCTGAAGGAGGTCCAGGCCAAGCTCGACGAGCTCAACACCTCGGCGCGGGCCAAGGGCGCCGACCTCGGCGTGGCGGTGGGCCGGCTGCAGGAGGAGCTGACGCGGCTGCGCGGCGACCTGGAGGCGCAGCAGCACCTGCTCGGGCAGCTCGACGCCGCGGTGAGGAGCGGCGCCAAGGAGACCGAGACGCGGCTCGCCTCCCTCAAGGGGACCGGGGCGCTCGACGAGGCCATGGCGCGCCAGCGGCTGGCCGACCTGCCCCGGCCGGACGACCGGGCGGCGGTGCTGGCGCTGGCCCAGAAGGAGGAGGCCGCCGGCGAGAAGGGGGTGGCCCGCGAGCTCTACCAGCACTACGTGCGCCGCTGGCCCAAGGACGACAAGGCCGACGAGGCCGGGCTGCGCGCGGGCGAGCTCCTGTCGGCCCAGGGGCGCTGGCGCGAGGCGGTGGTCGTGCTGGGCCGGGTCGCCGAGGACCATCCCAGGTCGGACAAGGCCGGCCCCGCGCTGCTGCTGGTGGCCGAGGGGATGGTGCACCTCGACCGCAAGGAGGACGCGCGCGCCTTCCTGGAGCAGGTGGTGGCGGAGCACCCCAGGACCGACGCCGCGGCCAGGGCCAAGGTCCGCCTGACGGAGCTGTTCCCGCCACCGAAGGACCCGAGGAAGGCTCCGCCCAGGAAGAAGTAGTCAGGTCCCGTCGTCGTCGTCGGGCGGCTCACCGCCGGTGCGCCCCTCGTGCTGCAGACCCCACTGGCCGATGCGCTTCATCACCGTGCTCTTGGCGAGCTGCAGCTCCTTCACCACGGCCGCGCGCTTGCCGCCGTGGCGGCGCAGGGAGAGCCGGATGGCCTCGCGCTCGAGGTCCTCCATGGTGAGGCCGCGCACGAAGAGCGTGTCGTCGTCGCCGGTGTCGCCAGCGGTGGTGCGGGTGTCCTCGAAGGCCACCGCCGAGGCCGCCACCACCAGCCCCTCGCCGCGGAAGAGGAGCGCCCGCTGCACCACGTTGCGCAGCTGCCGCACGTTGCCGGGCCAGTCGTAGCCCTCCAGCCGGGCCAGCGCCTCCTCCGACCAGCGCAGCGGGAGCCCCCGCGGCGCGGCGGCTGCCAGGAAGGTCTCGGCCAGCGTCGGCACGTCGCCGCGGCGCTGGCGCAGCGGCGGGATGGTGACCGGGACGACGCAGAGCCGGTAGAAGAGGTCCTCGCGGAACTTGCCGGCCCGCACCTGGGCGCGCAGGTCGCGGTGGGTGGCGGCCACGATGCGCACGTCCACCGTGAGAGGGCGCGACGCGCCCACCCGCTTCACCTCGCCGAGCTCCAGCGTGCGCAGCAGCTTGGCCTGGAGGTCGAAGGGGAGCTCGCCGATCTCGTCGAGGAAGATGGTGCCGCCGCTGGCCTCCTCGAAGGCCCCCTTGCGCAGCCGCTCCGCGCCGGAGAAGGCCCCCTTCTCGTGGCCGAAGAGCTCCGACTCGATGAGCGTCTCCGCGATGGCCGAGCAGTTGACGGGGATGAAGGGGCCGGCGGCGCGGCCCGAGCGGGCGTGGAGGGCGCGGGCCACCAGCTCCTTGCCGGTGCCGGTCTCGCCCAGGATGGTCACCGCGGTGTCGGAGGGCGCCACCCGCTCCACCAGCTCGAAGACCCGCCGCATGCCGGGGTCCCGGCTGATCATCCCCTCGAAGGCGGCCGGGCGGGCCGCCGGCGCGGCCTGGGGCGGCTCGAGCGTGAGCTCCACGTCGCCGAGGTGCAGCGTCGCGCCCAGCGGCAGCTCGGCCCGCTCCACCCGGGCGCCGCCCAGCAGCGTGCCGTTGGTGGAGCCGAGATCGGTGACCAGCCAGCGCCCGCCGCGCGCCTCGATGCGGAGGTGGTGGGCCGAGACGAAGGGGTCGTCGAGGACCAGGTCGTTGCCGGCCGCCGTGCCGGCCGAGAGCCCGCCCGCGGGCAGCGGCACGGACCGCTCGCGGCCGCGCGCCTTGACCCGCAGGCGCGCCTGCGGCGCCGGCGTGGCCCGCTCGCCGCCGCGGCGCAGCTGCGTCTGGCCGGCCCGCGTGGCCTCCACGCCGCCGGCCGACCCCAGGCGGAACAGGGCGCGCCAGGCACCGAGCGAGATCTCCGTGCCGTCGGCGAGCAGGGACTCCGCCACGTCGGCGCCGCCGACGCGGGTGCCTCTCCCGGAGCGGTCGACCAGGTGGAACCGATCGCCGCGCCGCTCCACCACCGCCTGCAGGCGGGAGAGGCCGGGGTCCGGGAGCGAGACGTCGCAGTCCGGGGCCCGGCCGATCGAGGTCCGGTCGGCGAGGGCGATGCGGAGGAGTTCTTCTCCGTGGCGGAAGAGGGCGAGCTCGGGCATGGGCCCTCCCTGGTTACCCAAATCTGCCGAGGAGGTGAAGGAGAAAGTGACGCTGGGTCCGGGAGTGGCCGCGGGGGTGGGGTGCATGACAGCCGTCCATTGCACGGACGGGACCGCGCCCCGGACGGCCGCCAAGCGTCCGATTCAACTGCGGACGGACCACCTCGCGGACCACCATCGGCCCCCGCGGACCGGCCGAGTGGCGAACCATGGTCCGCGGCGCGGACCATCGGTGGGCGGGCGGGACGTACCGCCACGGCGCGGCTCAACCGCGCGCCAGCGCCTGGTACTCCGGGGTCCCCCGGAGCGACCCGAACATCGGGTCGGTCTCGAGCCACCCGCGCACCTTGGCCGGGTCCACCGCCAGCGCCCGGCGCAGCGCCTCGAGCGCCTCGGCCGGGCGGCTCCAGAGCGCCAGCAGCGCCGCCAGGTTGTAGTTGGCCAGGACGTCGTCCGGCGAGAGCTCGCGCGCCCGCGAGTAGGCGCGCTCCGCCTCGGCGTAGAACCCCTTCTGCGCGTAGCAGATGCCCAGGTCGAGGTGGGCCTCGAAGTTGGCCGGCTCGAGCCGCACCACGTCCTTGAGCAGGCCGATGGCGGCGCGGTGGTCCCCCTCGTCCATCAGGAGCGCCGCCAGCTCGTGGCGCGCCAGGGCGTCCCGGGGATCCAGGGCCGCCGCGGCGCCCAGCGCCTCCCGCGCCTCGGCCGTCTTGCCCTGGTCGGCCAGCGTCAGGCCCAGGTTGAGCTGCGCGTCCGGGTAGGCGGGCTCCAGCGCCAGCGCCTCGCGGTACTCGGCCACCGCCATGTCGGCGCCGTGGCTGGCCAGGAAGCTGGCCAGGTTGTAGTGGACGCCGGCGCCGTCCGGCTCGAGCCGCAGCGCCGTCAAGTGCTCCGCGAGGGCCTCCCGGAACCGCCTCTGCTCCGCGTAGACGGTGGCCAGGTTGTCGTGGGCGTGGGCCGACCCGGGGTCGAGCTCGATGGCCTTCTCGAACTCCTTGACCGCCTCGTCGAGCCAGCCGCGGTCCGCCAGCTCGATGCCGCGGGCGTTGTGCTGGTCGGAGAGGGCGACGCGGTCCTTGTCCTGGCTCACCGCCGGGAGTCTACTCCCGGGCGCCACCTGGCGCCGCCCATGAACCGCCGCACCGTCCTCCTCGCCGTCGCCGTCCTGACCGCCGCAGCGGCCGGCTGGTGGCTCGCCGCGCGCCCCCCGCCCCCCAGCGACGAGGCGCTCATCCTGGCCCTCGTGCAGGACGCCGCCCGCGCCGCCGAGGCGCGCCGGCCGGCCGAGGCGGTGGCCGGTATCTCGGAGGCCTTCCAGGGCCAGGGGCTGACCCGGCGCGAGCTCGAGCAGCTGGTGGCCGTCAACGCGCTGCGCCGCGCCTGGGTGGCCGTGAAGGTGGCCGGCGCGCGAGTGGCGGTGGACGGCGAGGCGGCCACCGCCAGCCTGGCGCTGGTGCTCTCGCGGGGCGGGCCGGGCACGGCGCTCGCGGACCTGCTGCCGAGCCAGGCCAGCGCCTGGCGCGTCGAGGCGCGGCTGCGGCGCGAGGCCGGGGGCTGGAAGGTGGCGAGCGCCAGCTGGGCGCAGGTCCCGCTGGCCGAGGCGCTCGCGGCGGGCGCGGCACGTTGACGACACCCCGGACGGCGGGCAGGCTCACCGCCATGGCCCACTCCACGGAGCTCCCGCCCGCCGCGCTGGCCGAGGCCTGCGCCCGCTTCGGCCTGCCGCCGCCCGACCGCGCGGAGCCGGAGCCCAAGGGGCGGGTCAACACGAGCTACCACCTCTGGTGCGGCGGCGAGCGCTGGTTCCTCCGGCTCGTCGAGGCGGCCGGCGAGGAGGCCGTCCGCTTCGAGGCCGAGGTGCTCCGCTACCTCTACCAGGCCCGGTTCCCGGTGGCGCGCCTGGTCACCACCACCGAAGGCCAGCCCTTCGCCACGGTGGCGGGCAAGCCGGCCATGCTCTTCGCCTACGCGCCCGGCGAGGAGGTGGCGCGCGCCGAGGCCGGCCCGGAGCGCTGCCGTCGCGTCGGCGAGCAGCTGGGCAGGCTCCACGAGCTCTCGGCCGGCTTCACCGCCGAGCGCGCCAACCCGTACGGCGCGCCCCGCGTGGCCGGCTGGCTCGCCGAGCTCGGCGACGGGGGCGCCGACGCCGAGGCGAGGGGCGCCCTGCCGCTCTTCCGGGAGGAGCTGGCCGCCGCGGCCGCGCTGCCCGGCGCCCCTCGCGGGCTCGTCCACGGCGACCTCTTCGTGGACAACGTGCTCTGGCTGGGCGACCGGGTTGCCTACCTGCTCGACTGGGAGATGAGCTGCACCGAGGCCTTCGCCTGGGACCTCGCGGTGGCGGTGGATGCCTGGTGCTGGCGGGGCGGCCACGATCACCTGCGCGCCGTGGCGCTCCTGGAGGGGTACCGCTCGCGGCGCCGCATCGAGCCGGAGACGGTGGCCGCGCTGCACGCCCACGCACGGCTGCAGGCGCTGCGGTACGCCGTGGGGCGGCTGCACACCTTCCCTGGCGGCGTGCCGCCGGTCGGGACGGTGATCTGGAAGGACTGGCGGACCTACCGCGACCGGCTGGTGGCGCTGCGGCACCTGGGCGAGGCCGGCTACCTGCGGCTGCTCGGCCTGGCGCGCTGACGCGCCGGCGCGCCGACGCCGCGCCGGGCTAGAGCCCCGAGGTGATCTTCCACGCCGCGCCGACCTTGCGGAGCTCCATCTGGTGCAGGTCGGACTGGCGCTTCGGCACGGCGCCGCCGGGCGTCATCACCCGGAAGTAACCGTCGTAGAAGAGCTGGGCCTGCGCCCGGTCTCCGTTCACCTCGATGCGCTTCACGCCGATCTCCAGCTTGAGGGAGTCCACCTTGCCGAGGTCGGCGGCCAGCGCGCGCTCCAGGCCGGCGCGGTCCAGGTCGTCGTCCGGCGACGGCGTGCCGGCGACGTCGTAGTAGTCGGGGGCCACCAGCGCCAGCACGGCCGCGGTGTCCTTCGTCTGCAGGGCCACGGCGTAGGCGCGCAGCACGCCGTAGACCTCCCGGTTCTCCCGCGTATCCTTCACCTCGGTGCCGGGCAGGAGCGAGGGCGAGCAGGCGGCGAGCGCGGTGGCGGCGAGCAGGGCGAACGGGCGAAGGGTCATGGGCGGGACCGTAAGCGCGGGGGCTGGGTGAGGTCAACGGGACCGGCGCTTCGGGGTGGAACTCGCGCCGTCGCGTCCACATTCCGTCGAGGCCCTGGGGCGCACACGAGGCGGGGCTCACGAGGCGGGGCTCACGAGGCGGGGCACACGAGGCGGGGCTCACGAGGCGGGGCTTGCGAGGCGGGGCTTGCGAGGCGGGGCTCACGAGGCAGGGCTTGCGAGGCGGGGCTTGCGGGCGCGGTCCGCCGGCCCTACGGTCGCCTGGTGAATGGGACCAGCCTGACGCGCCTGACGCGCTTCTTCGACACCGCGCCGGCGGCGCGCCGGGCCGTCCGACCGCTGGCGGCCGGGGCGCGGGTGGCGCTCCAGCTCGACGAGGGGCCGGCCGGCTTCACGCTCGAGGCCGGGGCGCCGCGGCTCTCGCCCGGTCCGCTCGCGGATCCCGACTTCACGCTGCGCCTGCCGGGCGGGGCCGTGGACCGGCTGGTGGCGCTGCCGGGGGACGACGTGGGCGAGGCCGGCCTGGCCTTTTTCCAGCTCGTGCTGGAGCGCGATCCGGCCCTGCACGTGGGCGTCTCGGTGCAGGCCCCCACCGCCCGGCTCCTGGCTCACGGCTACCTCGCCGTGCTGGCGCTGGGCGGGGTCAAGGTGGCGCTCTGGCTGCTCCGGCGCGGCGTGGCCAGCCCGGCGCGGATCATGGAGAAGCTGCGCGGCAAGTGACCGGGCCGCTGGGGTGGCGCCTGCCGGGCCGAGACACGCTTCGCCGGGGCCTGCCGTCACCCACCGGCGGCCGGGGCAGGCCCCCGACCCGCGCGCGCCCGCTCGACGCGGCAGCGGCGCAGGCCGGCCTCGGCGCGCGCCCGATCGGCCGCCGCGGTGACGGACCCGGCCAGGCTGGCGAGCGCCGCCTCGCCCTCACCCGCCTGGCCGGCCAGGCAGTGCGCCTCGCCCAGCAGGAAGGCGGCTTCCTCCCCAAGCGCCGCGGGCAGCCGCCCCGCCACGGCCCGGGCCAGGAGCGGCACCGCGCGGGAGGCCTCGCCGCGCGCCAGGGCCTGCCGCGCCTGCAGGTAGGCCGAGAGCGGGTGGTCCACGCGAGCCAGCCGGTCGAGCGCCTCGCCCTGCCCCGTGAGCCCGAGCAGGGCGGGGCGCGCCTCCAGCGCCAGCACCGGGTCGGCGAGGGCGGTCAGCTTGGCCTGGAGGAGCCGCGCCTCCGGCCGATCCGGGTCGAGCGCCGCCGCCTGGAGCCAGCCCGCCGCCGCCGCCGCCGGCTCGCCGCGCCGCCAGCTGAGGTCGGCCAGCGCCGCGGTGACCTGCCCCCGGAACGTCCCGTCCGCCTCCGGCGCCGCCCGGTAGGCCTCCCGGTAGGCGATGTCGGCCGCCTCGAGGTCGCCGGCGCTCGCCGCGAGGTCGCCCACCGCGCGCAAGGGGCCGGCGCGGCCGGTCACGGCGGCCACCCGCCGGAGCGCCTGGCAGGCCTCCTCGCGTCGGCCGCGCCGGGCCAGCGCCCAGGCGCCCTCCTCCAGCGCCGCCACCTCACGGGCGCACGGGACCGCGAAGAGCGCGGGCCGGAGGTAGCGGGCCCGCGCCGCGTTCCTCAGGCCGCGCGGCACCTCCTGGGTGTCGAGGAAGGCGAGCCACTCCGCCACGAGCGGCCCCACCGGCCGGCCGAAGGCGGCCTGGAAGTCGCCGCCGCGGTAGAGGGCCGCCACCGCGGCCGCGCCGTGGCGCTCCCGCAGGAAGGCGAGGAAGCTGCCGGCCGCGCCGTAGGCCCGCGCCGGCGCCGCGCCGTAGAAGCCGGCCGGCCCGATGGCGGAGGCCACGTCGGGCAGGACGCCGAGGTCCCGCGCCGCCCGGGTCCACTGGTGGCCGGTCCAGGCGCCGCGCGGCAGCTCGAGCGCCACCGCCAGCCCCTCCACCAGCCCCATCGAGATCAGCAGGCCGTGGCGCGCCGGCACGCCGAGCCAGCCCGGCGAGAGCGCCGAGGCCACCGCGTGGACCAGCTCGTGACGCAGGATGGGCTGGGGCACCGCGGAGTCGGTGAGGTGAATCTCCCGGAGCCAGGGCTTGGTGAAGCTGGTGCCGCCGGCCCCCACGTGGCGCCGCTTCTCCTCGTCGCTGCGGTGGAGGAAGACGGTGACGCGCGGCGAGGCGGCCAGGCCGAGCGCCGCCGCCACGTCGGCGGCGTGGAACTCGCAGTCGGCCAGGTGCGCGGCCGCCAGCGCCGGCGCGGTCTCGCTCGGGAAGATGAGGGTGCAGGCCGCCCCCTCGAGCCGCCCGCCCAGCGCGCGCTCCATGGCGCCGCGGTCGCCGTCGAGCCCCCGCCGGGCCAGCTCGGCGCGCGCCGCGCCCGCGCCCAGGAGGGCCGCCGCCAGCAGCGCCGCCGC
>JANNKC010000102.1:0-12685 GCA_031396105.1 Anaeromyxobacter sp. | reverse complement strand
AACGCCGTGGACACCGGCTGGGTCACCGACGAGGACCCGGCCCACCTCGCGGCGCGCAAGGCCGAGGAGCACGCCTTCAGCCCGCCGCTCGACATCGTGGACGGCGCGGCCCGCATCGTCGCCCCCATCATCGAGGGCTTCCAGACGGGCCGACACCAGGCCGGCCACTTCTACAAGGACTACCGGCCGGCGCCCTGGTAGGGCGCGCGCCCGGCGCCCGGGCCTACGAGGCCGGCGCCGGCTCCTTCGGCAGCCCGAGCGCCACCAGCTCGGCCACGTCCATGGCCCGCACCGTCTCCTCCTTGCCGGCGTCGGCGATGCCGTCCTTCATCATGGTGAGGCAGAAGGGGCAGCCGGTGGCGATGACGCCGCCCTGCTCGCCCAGCGTGGCCACCGCCTCGTCCACCCGGTTGCGGTTGATGCGCGTGCCGAGCGTCTCCTCCAGCCACATCCGCCCGCCGCCGGCGCCGCAGCAGAAGCCCTGCCGGCCGCTGCGCGCCATCTCCAGCGGCGCGATGCCGGCCGAGCGGAGCGCCGCGCGGGGCTCCTCGACCACGCCGTTCCAGCGGGCCAGGTAGCACGGGTCGTGGAAGGTGACGGCGGTGCCGGAGAGCCCGTCGGCGGCGCCCGGGGTGAGCCTGCCGTCGGCCACCAGCCGCGCGATGAGCTCGGCGTGGTGGACCACCTCGAAGCGGCCGCCGAAGTCGGGCAGCTCGTTCTTGAGGGTGTTGAGGCAGTGCGGGCACTGCACCAGGATCTTCTTCACGCCGTGGCCGTTCAGCGTCCCGGTGAGCGCGCTGGCCTGCAGCTGGAAGAGGTACTCGTTGCCGAGCCGGCGGGCCGCGTCTCCGGTGCAGGTCTCCTCCTCGCCCAGGATGGCGAAGGAGACCTTGGCCTGGCGCAGGATGCGCACGATGGCGCGCGAGACCTTCTTCTGCCGGTCGTCGAAGGCGCCGGCGCAGCCCACGAAGAAGAGCCACTCGAACGGCGCGCCCGACGAGGCGCGCGGCAGGTCGAGGTCCTCGCACCACTCGGCCCGCTTGTTGGAGCCGATGCCCCAGGGGTTCCCCTGCGTCTCGATCCCCTTGAAGACGCGGGCCGCCTCGTCCGGGAAGACCGAGTCCACCAGCACCGCCTGGCGCCTCATGTCGACGAGGCGCGGCACGTTCTCGATGAGCACCGGGCAGGCCGTCTCGCACCAGCCGCAGGTGGTGCAGGCCCAGGCGGTCTCCGCCGGGATCACCTCGGTGAGCGGCGGCAGCCTGGCCAGCGCCGCCTGGCGCGCCGCCGGGTCCTTGGCCCGGGCCAGCGCCACCAGGTCCGGCCCCACCTCGCCGAGGTGCCGGCGCAGGGCGCGGTTCACCTCCTTGTGGCTGAGCGGCTTGCCGGTCACGTAGGTGGGGCAGTGGGTCTGGCAGCGGCCGCACTCGGTGCAGGCGTAGACGTCCAGGCCCTCCTTCCAGGAGAGGTCCTTCACCGTGGCGGTGCCGAAGCGGGCGTCCTCCGCCTCCAGGTCCAGCTTCTCCAGCCGCGCCTCCGGCGGCAGCCGCCGGAAGAAGACGTTGGGGAGCGCGGTGAAGATGTGGAAGTGCTTCCCGTGCGGCAGCAGGTTGAGGAAGACCAGCAGGAGCACCAGGTGGAGCCAGAAGGCCCCCTGGCGGAAGAACTCCACGCCGCCCGCGGTGAGGCCGAGCGCGGCGAGATCGGCGGCCCGGTCGTAGGCCAGCTCGGTCAGCATGAGGCCGAGGATGAAGCCGAGGATGACGGAGCCCTCGGCCGAGGCGGTGACCCGGTCCGGCCTCGTCACCAGCCGGCGCCACAGGAAGCCGGCCGCGCCCACCATGGCGGCCAGCACCACCACGTCCTTCACCAGGTCGTAGGCGTGGCCCAGCGCCGAGCCGGGCGCCAGGCCGGGCAGGTGGAACCCCTCCTCGAAGCCGACGCCGAAGAGGGTGATGGTGCGCAGCGCCAGCACCAGGAAGGCGGCGAAGATGAAGACGTGGAGCACCCCGGCCACCCGCTCCTCCGGATCGAGCAGCCGCCGCTGGCCGAAGCCGAAGCGCAGCAGCGCCGCCAGCCGCGCGCCCGGGCTGGAGATCCGGTCCACCCGCCGAAGCGCCAGGAGCGGGGCGAGACGGACGACGGCGGAGACCGCGAACGCGGCCCCGCCGGCGAGGAGCAGCGCCGCGGTGAGGAGAGGGTTCATGGACGCTCAGCGCCGCGAGGGGAGGTCTTCACGGGCTCCTAGCGCCCCGGTGGGCGAGGCCGTCGATCGTTCTTCCGTTCGTCCTTCCTGTCATCATTCTTGTCGTCGTCCTTGTCCTTGTCCTTCTTCTCGTCCTTGTCCTTCTTCCTCCGGTCCTCCCGCTCGACCGGGACGCGCTGCGGCTCCGGGCGGACCACGGGGCGCTCGGCCGGCGGGTCGAAGCGCGGCGGGTTGACCAGCTGGCCGGGCGGAGTTCCGCCAAGGCCTGGCGGCTGGTGGCCGCGGCCGGGGGCGTCGCCCGAATGACCGGGAGGCACGCCTCCCTGGCCAGGCGGGGTCCCGCCGTGACCCGGCGCGTCGCCGGAGCGGCCCGGGCGGTCGTCGCGCCGCTCGCGGTCATCCCGGCGATCCCGCTCCTCACGCCGGTCGCGGTCGCTTCCGCGCTCCCGGTCGTCGTCGCGATCCCGCGGGCCGCGACGGTCATCATCGCGGCCGGGCGGGCGCATGTCCGGCCGGCCGGGCGGGTTGGACGGGGGCCGGTAGGGCTCCACCTGCGGGCGGGGCGGCTCCGGGCGGTCCCAGCTCGGGCGCGGCGGGTCGACGCGCCCCGGCGGAGGCCGCGGAGCCTCTTGACGGTCGAAGCCGGGGCGCGGCGGGGGCGGGCGCACCGGCTCGAGGCGGGCCGGCCGCTCGATGCGGCGGTCGTAGGGGCGCGGCGGGGGCGGGGCCACGCGGGGCGGCGGCGGCAGCGGGCGCGGCCAGTAGGTGGGCGGCGGCAACCGGTGCGGCCGGTACTGACCCTGGTAGACGTAGCCGCGGCCGCGCTGCCAGAACCAGTCGCCGCTGCGGGGCGGGTAGTAGTCGTGGTAGTGCGGGCCGTCGAACGGGCACCAGCCGCCACCGGGCAGCGGGTGACCGTCGAAGAAGTTGAACTCGAACGGACCGCGGAAATACAGGTGGCCGCCGTCGCTCTCGTACCAGTCCTCGCGGTCGGGCTGGTACTCGTGGAGGTGCGGTCCGTCCAGGTAGCACCAGCCGCCGCCGAAGTCGTCGGGGATGAAGTGCTGGCCGTAGTACGAGGTGCGCTGCGGCGGCGCCGGAGGCGGGGCCGGCGGCGGCGCGTACTCCGGCGTGTAGGCCGGCGGCGGCGCATACTCCGGAGTGTAGGCCGGGGCCGGCTCGACGTAGCCGCGCTGGTGGGGCCGCTGGTGGACGACGCAGCCCGCGAGCAGCGCGAGCGGCGCGAGGAACAGCAAGGTGCGCTTCATCGGGGCACTCCTCGGAGGTGAAGGAAGTCCGTTCTCGGAAGGGACGTGCCGGAAGGCTCGACCATTCACGCGTCGAGCGCAAGGGTTCGTCGATGGCCGTACTCCAGCGCGTGGCGCACGTAGAGGGTGGCGATATCGACGCCGGTGACCTGCTCCAGCCCCTCGAAGCCCGGGGAGCTGTTGACCTCCATGATCTTGGGACCGGTGCGGGCCTCCAGCATGTCGACCCCGGCCACCTCGAGCCCCATGACCCGGGCGGCCTTGACCGCCGCCTCGACGTACTCGCGCGGCAGGTCGAGCGCGGTGGCCTCGCCGCCGCGGTGGATGTTGGAGCGGAACTCCCCGGCGCGGGCGGTGCGCCGCATGGCCGCCACCACCCGGTCGCCGATGACCAGCGCGCGCACGTCCCTGCCGCGCGACTCGGCCACCAGCTCCTGCAGGATGATCTCCTGTCCCAGCGTCCAGAGCGTGTCGAGCAGCCCCTGCACCTCGGCCATGGTGGCGGCGATCATGACGCCCACGCCCTGCGTCCCCTGGATGAGCTTGATGATGCAGGGGAGCCCGCCGATCATCTCCACCGCGGCCGGCACCTCGTCCCGGTAGCGGCACATGGCGGTGCGCGGGATGTCGATGCCGAAGCGGGAGAGGAGCTGCAGGGCGCGCAGCTTGTCGCGCGAGCGGGCGATGGCGCTGGCGCTGGCCAGCACCGGCACGCCCATCAGGTCGAGCTGGTTCACCACCGAGAGGCCGTAGCCGGTGATGGAGGCGCCGATGCGCGGGATGGCCACGTGGACGTGCCTCGGCCGGAGCTCCTCGCCCCGGTAGAAGAGGCGCGGCCGGTCGCTCCCCAGCACCATGTCGCAGCGCAAGGTGTCGAGGACGCGCGGCGCGTGGCCCTGCGCCAGGGCCGCCTCGGTGAGCCGGCGGGTGGAGTGGAGCTTCTGGTTGCGCGACAGGATGACCACGCCGAGGCGGCGGGTCGAGCCGGGCCGGCGGCGCCCCGGGACCTTCACCGCTCGCCGCTTCGCGCTCGCCATGGGAGGGGCACGGTAGCCGGGGCGGCGTCCCGCTGGCAACGCGGCGCGCCACGCGCCGGGCGGCTTCGTTGATCGAACGGGCCACCGCTGCTAGAACCGCTGTCCTTCCAAGGACTCCAGCGTGGACTACAAGGACACCCTCCAGCTCCCCAAGACCGACTTCCCCATGAAGGCCAACCTGGCCCAGCGGGAGCCGGAGATCCTGAAGGCCTGGGAGGCCTCCGGCATCTTCGCCCAGGTGGTGGCGCGCAACGCCGCCCGGCCGGGCGCCAGGAAGTTCGTGCTCCACGACGGCCCGCCCTACGCCAACGGCGACATCCACATCGGCCACGCGCTCAACAAGATCCTGAAGGACATCGTCGTCAAGTACCGGAACCAGAAGGGCGAGGTGGCGGACTACGTGCCGGGCTGGGACTGCCACGGCCTGCCCATCGAGCTCAAGGTGGACAAGGAGCTGGGCTCGAGGAAGCGCGAGATGGACCGGCCCGCCATCATCGGCGCCTGCCGCGCCTACGCGCAGAAGTGGATCGAGCGGCAGCGCGACTCGTTCCGCCGGCTCGGCATCTTCGGCCGCTGGGACCAGCCCTACGCCACCATGGACAAGCGGTACGAGGCCGACACGGTGCGGGCGCTGGCGCGCGCCGCCGAGCGCGGCTTCCTCTTCCGCGGCAAGAAGCCGGTCTACTGGTGCATCACCGACCGGACCGCGCTGGCCGAGGCCGAGGTGGAGTACGAGGACCACGTCTCGCCCTCCATCTACGTGGCCTTCGACCTGGCCTCGCCGCTGCCCGGCGTCGCGCTGGCCGGCCGGAAGGCGCGGCTCGTCGTCTGGACCACCACGCCCTGGACGCTGCCCGCCAACCTGGCGGTGGCGGTCCACCCCGACTTCACCTACCTGGCCTACGATCTGGCCGGCACCGTGCTGGTGGTGGCCAAGGACCTGCTGGCGCGGTTCCTGGCCGACTGCGCGCCCGGCGAGCTGACACCGCGGGACAGGCCGGCGCCGCACTCGCCGGCGGCCCACGAGGCGGCCACCGGCGGCGGCGGGGTCCTCGCGGTGCCCTCGCTGGCCCACCCGGAGCGCGTGCTCGGCGCCTTCGACGGCAAGCAGCTGGAGGGGCTCTCCTACCTGCACCCGTTCATGGGGCGGCAGTCGCCGGTCATCCTGGGCGACCACGTCACGCTGGAGGCCGGCACCGGCCTGGTCCACACCGCGCCGGGCCACGGCGCCGAGGACTACCAGGTCGGCATGAAGTACGGGCTCGAGGTCCTGAACCCGGTGGACGGCGCCGGCGTCTTCACCGAGGCGGCCGGAGCGTACGCCGGCCGGAAGATCTTCGACGCCAACCCGCTCATCGTGGCCGACCTCCACGCCTCCGGCCACCTGCTCTCGGACCCCGCGGCCACGCTGAAGCACAGCTACCCGCACTGCTGGCGCTGCCACCACCCGGTGGTCTTCCGCGCCACCGACCAGTGGTTCCTCAGCCTGGACAACCAGGGGATGCGGCAACGCGCGCTGGCCGAGATCGACAAGGTCCAGTGGATCCCGCGCTGGGGCCGCGACCGCATCTACAGCATGATCGAGAGCCGGCCCGACTGGTGCCTCTCGCGCCAGCGGACCTGGGGCGTCCCCATCCCGGTCTTCTACTGTGAGGCGTGCGCCGAGCCGCTGGTCTCTCCGGCGGTGATGAACCGGGTGGCCGACGCCTTCCAGGAGGAGGGCATCGAGGCCTGGTACCGGCGCCCGCCGGCCGACTTCCTCGCCGGGGCGCCCTGCGCCACGTGCGGCGGCACCGCCTTCCGGCGCGAGCAGGACATCCTGGACGTCTGGTGGGACTCGGGCGTGTCGTGGGCGGCGGTGGCCGAGCGCAGCCCGGACCTGGGCGTCCCGGTGGACCTCTACCTGGAGGGCTCCGACCAGCACCGCGGCTGGTTCCACTCGGCGCTCCTCACCGGCGTGGCCATCCGCGGCCAGGCGCCCTACCGGGCCGTGCTGACCCACGGCTTCGTGCTCGACGGCCACGGCAAGGCCATGTCGAAGAGCGTGGGCAACGTGGTGGCGCCCGAGGAGATCATCAAGAAGCACGGGGCCGACGTGCTCCGGCTCTGGGTCTCGGCCTCCGACTACCGGGACGACGTGCGCGTCGGCGACGAGATCCTGAACGGCCTGGCCGAGGGCTACCGCAAGATCCGGAACACCATCCGCTATGCCCTGGGCGCCCTGCGAGACACGGTGGACGGGGCCACGGTGGACTTCGATCCGGTCCGCGACGCGGTGGCGGTGGCCGACCTGGAGCCGCTGGATCGCTGGGCCATGGCCAGGCTGGCCGCCTGGGAGGAGAAGGTCACGGCGGCCTACGAGGGCTACGAGTTCCACGTGGCCTACCACGCCACCATGCAGCTCTGTGCCGTGGAGCTCTCCAGCCTCTACTTCGACATCGTGAAGGACCGGCTCTACACGTCCCGCAAGGACGGCCGGCCGCGCCGCAGCGCCCAGACGGTGCTCTGGGCCGTGGCGCACGACCTCACCACGCTGCTCGCCCCCATCCTCTCCTTCACCATGAGCGAAGCGTGGGGCCACCTGCCGGGACGCCCGTTCGAGTCGGTCTTCCTGGCCGGGCTGCCGCGCCGGGCGAGGCCCGCCGACGCCGCGGCGCTGGAGGCCCGCTACGCCGCGCTCTTCCAGGTGCGCGAGGCGGTGCAGGCCAAGCTGGAGCGGGCCCGCGAGCAGAAGCTCATCGGCAAGAGCCTGGAGGCGGCCGTCACCATCGCCGCCACCGGCGAGCAGCGCGCCCTCCTCGAGTCGGCGCGCGCCGAGCTGCCGGCGCTCCTCATCGTCTCCAAGGTGGACCTGGAGGAGGGTCCCTTCGGCGTGGCGGTGGCGCTGGCGCCGGGGAACAAGTGCGCCCGCTGCTGGGTTCAGGCCGAGGACGTGGGGCGGAGCGCGGCCCACCCGACCATCTGCGCCAAGTGCGTGACGGCGCTCACCTGAGGAGGGGACCGATGTCGAAGTGGCGGCTGCTGGCGCTCATCCTGGTGACCGGCCTCGCCGCCGACCAGGCCTCCAAGTTCCTGGCGGTGGACCGGCTCACCACCGCGCTCTCGCGGCCGGGCGCCTCGCTCGGCGAGCGGGTCACGGGCTTCTACACGCTGAAGCACCTCGAGGCCTACTCGAAGGAGCCGCACGTGGTGTACGCGCCGCTGTGGCGCATGCGCTACGCCGAGAACCCCGGCGCGGCCTGGGGCTTCCTGCGCGACCTCTCGGCGGCGACCCGCACCGTCTTCTTCGGGCTGGTGACGCTGGGCGCCACCGTCTTCATCCTGCTCTACCTGCGCCGGCTCGAGCCGGGGCAGCGGACCCTGCAGGTGGCCCTCTCCATGGTGCTGACCGGGGCCTGGGGCAACTACCTGGACCGGCTGGCGCGCGGCTACGTGGTGGACTTCGTCGACTGGCACTGGTGGAGGAGGCCGGACCTCTACTGGCCCACCTTCAACGTGGCCGACTCGCTCATCGTGGTGGGGGTGGGGCTGCTGCTCCTCTTCCCTGGACCCAAGCAGGACCCCGCCAAGCCGCGGGAATGATCGCCGGCCGCCGCACCTTCCACTCCTGAAGGATCCCGATGCTCCCCGTCCTCTTCTCCATCGTCATCCCGGCCTGGCTGGCCATGCCGGCCGTGATCGCCGCCATCGTCCTCCTCACGGCAGGGCGCGCCTTCTTCTACGTGCGGCGTGCCCGGGCCGATGGCCAGGAGGTGAGCTGGCTCGGGGCGCTCAAGGATGACGCCTGGGTCATCGGCGGGCTGGTGGTGCTGGCCGGCGCGCTCTGGCGCGGCGGGCTGCTGGACCAGGAGATCCGGCTGCCGCTCCACACCTACGGCCTGCTCATCGCCACCGGCTTCATGGTGGGCATCGGCCTGGCGCAGCGCGAGGCCAGGCGGCGCGGCCAGGACCCGGAGCGGATCGCCGACCTCTCCTTCTGGATCCTGGTGGCCGCGCTGGTGGGCAGCCGCGTCTACTTCATCCTGGTGAACTGGAAGGACTACTTCGAGGCCGCCACCTTCCTGGCGCAGACGCCCTTCGGCCGCATCCCGCGCGTCCTCGCCATCTGGGAGGGCGGGCTGGTCTTCTACGGCGGCTTCATCGGCGCCGCGCTGGCGGCCTGGCTCTACCTGCGCCGGCACCGCATGCCCTTCCTGGCCCACGCCGACACGCTCATCCCCAGCGTGGCCATCGGCCACTTCTTCGGGCGGCTGGGCTGCTTCGGCGCCGGCTGCTGCTGGGGCGACGTGGCCCACCTCCACCTGCCCTGGCTGGCCGAGTTCCCGCCCGAGTCGCTGGCCTACCAGACCTTCGCCAACCGGCCCAACCCGGCCGCCTTCCTGGCTCCGGACCGGCTCCACACCCTGCCGCTCCACCCCACCCAGCTCTACGAGTCGTTCGGGGAGCTCGGGATCTTCCTCCTGCTGGTGCTCTGGGTGCGGCCTCGCAAGGCGTTCCACGGGCAGGTGCTGGCCACCTGGCTCATGGTCTACGCGGTGCTCCGCTCGGTGGTGGAGTCCTTGCGCGGCGACCTGGAGCGCGGCCTGGTGCTGGGGCTGGGCGTCGGCACCTGGACCTCCATCGTGATCTTCGCCGTGGGCGCGTCCATCTTCGCCTCCGGGTGGCGCACGCGGCGGGCGCGCCTGGCCTCCGAGGTGGCGGCGCTCCCCGGTTCATCCCGGGCGTAGGGCCGCCGGCGGCGGCGCGGCGTCGAGGGGGCGGCCGGACCGGGCGTTGCTCCACCCCTGTCCGGCCGATAGACTCGACTCGTGGCGCTCCCCCCCACCAGGAACCCGGCCGGTCCGCAGGCGGCGCAGGACGCCTCGGGGCGCCAGCGCAGCGCCGGCGACGAGCTGACCGCGGCCTGCACGGCGCTCGAGACCGAGGTGGAGGAGCTGAGGGTGAAGTACGAGATGTACTTCCTGGGCGTGGAGCTGCGCGAGCCCAACAGGTGGCGCGAAGACGTGCGGAAGAAGGTCCTGCGGCTCAAGGAGAGCTTCACGCGCAACACCGGCCTGCGCTTCCGGCTCCAGTCGCTGCACGCCCGCTTCATCTCCTACGAGCGGCTCTGGCTGCGCTCGGCGCGCGAGCGCGAGGAGGGGACCTACCGGCGCGACCTCTTCAAGGCCCGGCTGCACGCGCGCGGCAAGGCGGCCGTGGGCCCGGGCGCCAGGCCGGCCGCGGGCGCTGCTCGGCCGGGCCCTGCCGTCCACCCACACCACGAGGGCGAGGACGTGGACCTCTCGGACTTCCACGCCGAGGCCGAGCCGAAGGCGCTCACGGCCCCAGCCGCGCCGCCCGCCGCCGCGGCCGTCCCCGCGAAGAGGTTGCCGGTGCCCCCCAGCGCCGCCGCGCGCCCTGCCGCGCCGCCGCCGGCCTCCCCTGCGTCCACCGGCCGGCTCGCCGACGCGCAGATGCGCGAGCTCTACGACGCGTACGTCACCGCCAAGAAGCGCTGCAACGAGGACACCTCCAGGCTCACCTATGAAGCGGTGGCGAGCAGCGTGTCGAAGCAGATCCCCGAGATCATGAAGCAGCACCGGGCCAGGTCGGTGGAGTTCAAGGTCGTCATCAAGGACGGCAAGGCGAAGCTGACCGCCGTCCCGAAGGGCTGACTCGCCGCCCGCCGGCGAGGCGCGGCCCCCCCCACCAGGTCGCGTCGACGGGAGGTGCGCGCGCGCGTCGCGGCTCGGTGCGCCCCGCCCCGTGCACCGCCTTCCGGTGACACTCGCTCCAGAGCGTGCGCCGCAGACAGGTGACAAGCGACGCCTCCAGCAGGATCACCAGAGGTGAAAGTGGGTCGGAGCCTCCACCTGGGGGCTGCGCCAGCGCCCTCACCGCCGCAGGTTGGAACCGCCAGCGCACGGAGCGACGGAGGTGTCCATGTGGGCCGCGACGGTGGTGAAGGTGGCGACGGTGGGCGCGCTCCTCCTCGCGGCCTGCGGGCCGGGGGGTGGCTCGGCGCGCCGGGCGCGCCTCCAGCTGCAGCGGCAGCACCTCGAGGCGTCGCTCGACCGGCTGGAGGCGCGGCTGCTCGACGGGCAGGCGCGAGTGCGCGGCTGGGAGGAGCTGAAGGCGCGCCACGGGCGCGTGTCCGCGGTGGCCTGCGAGGTGAACGGGCGCCACGCCGATGACATGGCGCGCCTGCAGGAGGAGGCGCGCTGGCTCGCGGCCGGGGCGCGCGCGCCCAGGTTCGCGTCGGTGGTGGCGCCGGCCGCATCGGCCGCGTCGGCCGGCGCCGCGGCGCCGCTCGGCGAGGTCCCTGGGGCCGGTGGCGACTGACGCTTTCGGTTTGCTTTCCCGGGCCGCGGATCGTAAAACCGGCGCCCCTCGGCTCCGGCCGGGGGCGCCGCACGCCTGGATAGCTCAGCTGGTAGAGCAGGGGACTGAAAATCCCCGTGTCCCTGGTTCGATTCCGGGTCCAGGCACAAGCATCTCGTCCGACATCAGAGGCCCCGTGGACTGCGAAGTCCTCGGGGCCTCAACGCTTTCTGGGGTGGAGGCGCTGGCCACGCCGGGGGTGGCGCCTTGTCCACCCGGTCCACCGGATCCAGCCGATCCCGAGGCGGCTGATACAATGCTGCAACAGTTTTCGGCCCTCGACACGGGGAGTCCCATGGCCCGCGCCATGAGGGCCGCCAGCTGCTCCGGCGTCTGCCGGCCGTAGACCCGCTCCAGCATCCGCGTGTCCTTGTGTCCCATCGCCTGGGCGATGGGGAAGAGCGGCACGCCCGCCTCCACCTGCCAGCTCGCGAAGGTGCGCCGGAGGTCGTTCGGGCTGCAGCGCTCGATGCCGGCCCGCTCGCAGGCCTCCGCCAGGTCGCGCCGCACGTTGCGCCAGGCCGTGAACAGGGCCCCCTCGGTGCCGCCGGCGTGCTCGAGCGCGTGGGCGAGCAGCGACCGCTGCGCCGGGCTCACGATCGGCACGGTGCGGAAGCGGGTCTTCCGCTTGGTGCCGCGCAGCAGCACCGTCGAGAGCCCCTCGCCCACGTCCTCGCGCCGGGCCAGCTCGGTCTCGCGCCAGCAGGCGGAGGTGGCGACGATGAAGGCCACCCGGGCGGCCCGGTCCGGCAGCAACTCGGCCAGGAGCTTCGAGAGCTCGCCGGCCGAGAGCGCCCGTTCGCGCGGCTCGTAGCCCGGGGAGAAAGCCACCGGGATAACCTCCTCGACCCGGCCGCGCCAGGCGCCCGCCCGGATGGCGAGCCGCAGCGCCTTGCGCAGGACCACCAGCTCCTTGGAGATGGTGGTGTCGGCCACCTGCTCCCCGCGCCGGACCGAGATGTACCGGTCGACGTCGTTGGCGCGGAGCGCTGCGAGCGGGAAGGGGACCTGGGCGCCGCCCTTGCCGACCTCGGTCGCCAGGTCCACGTCAGCGTCCCTGTGCCTGCGGGAACGGGCCTTTGGGGGCAGTTGGCCTGTCGAAGCGCCAGGCCTCGGCGTCGACCTCGAACATGTTGTCCTTCAGGTAGAAGAGGAACCGGCGTCGCCGAGCCTGGTCCGGCAGACCTATCGCGACCCAGTCCGACACCCGATGGTCCAGCAGGTCACCCTCGACCTCGTAAAACTCTCCCCACGCCGGCGCCAGGCGACTGAACCGGCACTGTCCGCGGTGCCAGCCTTCGTCGTTCTCTGATCCGAGCCGGTACTTGGTGCAGCCCGAGAAGGTGAGGCGACCGACATCTCCTCGCTCCACGCTGGGATAGAGGAAGTGATTCAGGCGGAACTCGAGCTGGACGTCTCGTCCGACGACGGTCACCGCTTCGTACGGCGCGTTGGGCGCGGCGTTCCAGCCATCGTTCAGCTTGCGAAAGGTCGTCGGCATCTGGCTATCTCCTCCGCGCCTTGCTCGGTGCGTCGAACCCCGGTCCCTGGTCGCGGACGGCCAGGCTCCGCTGGAAGAGCAGGTGGAGCAGGTACGTGTACCGGTCCATCTAGAGCGCCGCGCGGTCCTCGTCGAGGAGCGTCGTCGCCGCCTCGGGGAGGCCGAAGTCCTCGAGGTAGGCGCTGGTCAGCTTGACGACGAGCGCCGTGAGGTCGAGCCCCTTCCGGTCGGCGTCCGCCCGGAGCCTCGCCACCAGCTCCTTCGGCATCCTGAAGGTCTGCATGACCTTCTCGGTCGTCAGCATGTCCTGCCC
>JANNKC010000099.1:0-28896 GCA_031396105.1 Anaeromyxobacter sp. | reverse complement strand
CGTGCTCGATGGACCAGCGGAGGAACGAGACCGCGGCCACGAGGAGCGCCACGCCGGCCACCCAGGAGAAGAGGCGCACGCCCACGAAGGCCTCCCAGTCGAGCGCCGGGCTGGGAGCGGCGAGCGCGGGCGGTGGGAGCGCCGGGGGCAGCCCGGTCGGGAGAGCGGTGGTGGGGAGGATGGGCGCTGCGGACTCGATCGGGGTCGAGGTCGAGGTCTCCCTCGACGCCGGCCCGCCTGCGGCAGTCCCACGCTCGGGCTGGGCGGCCGTGCTGCTGGAGGCGGTCCGGGAGGTCGGGGTCGGCCCCGCCGCCACCCGCCGTCCCAGCGCGTCCACCTGCACCGAGAGCCGGCGCACCTCCGCCTCCAGCGCGCGGCGCTTGCGCGCCTGCAGCGCGACGGCGATGGCCAGCGCGATGGGCGAGAGCAGATAGGCGCCACCCAGCGCGAACAGGAACGACTCGTCCATGCCCCCCCCTCCGAACGCCTAGAACTGGATGGCGCGCGCCCGCTCGGCCTGCGCTCTGAATCTCTCGAGCCAGCCGGGCCCCGAGAGCTTCTCGGCCAGCGCCACGGCGAGGTGCTGGGCCTCCACGCCCATGGGCCGGTTGCGCCCCAGCCCCTGCACGCAGGACGGGCAGTTGGTGAGCACCACCGCGCGGCCGGGGTGCTCGTGCTGCGCCTCGCGCAGCGCCTCCTGCTTGCGGTGCAGCATCTTGTCGGTGATGTCCGGGCGCGACAGCGCCAGGGTGCCGGCCTCCGAGCAGCAGTTGGGCACCGGCTCCACCGAGGTGAAGCCGCCCAGCCTCACCAGCACCTCGCCGGCCTTGCCGTCGAGCGAGTCGTGGCAGGGGGCGTGGTACAGGTAGTCGCCCGTCCCCTCGACCCTCAGCCCCTTCTCGGCGGCGTAGCGCGCCACGTCCACCAGCCGCTCGCCGAAGAGCCGCTCCACCCCCATGGCCTCGAGCCCTTCGCGGCAGGTGCCGCAGGTGACGACGCAGGCGTCGAACTCCAGGTAGGCGAACATCTCGCGGATCTGGCTGAAGAGGATGGTGTCGCGCAGCACCTGGCGCGAGTGCATCTCCTCCTTGGCGTTGGCGTGGGCCGGGAAGCCGCAGCAGAGGAACGGGGGCGGCACGACCACCCGGGTGCCGGTGGCCAGCAGCACGTGCAGCGCCGCCATGGAGACGGTGGAGTGGAGCCGCTCCGAGCCGCAGCCCGGGAAGTAGAAGACGGTCTGGCGCGCCTCGCCCTCCGGCTCGAGCACCAGGACCTGGTCCGCCTCGCAGGGGGGCAGCACGTCGCGCAGCGTCTCGGCCGGCACCCGGGGCACCGGCGCCCTGAGGAGCTGCAGCGGGTAGAAGTCGGAGGGGCGGTCGGCCGGCTGAAAGGGGCTCGCCAGCGCGCAGCCGGCCCGCTGCGCCGCGCCGCCCAGTCGCACCACGGTGGCGCGGAAGAGGGCGTTGTAGGCGGGCGAGCGGCTGTCCAGGTAGCCCAGCGTCTTCTCGGTGGCCTGGCGGCGCCGCTTGTAGCCCCAGCCGGCCAGGATCTGCCGCTCCAGCACCGAGACCTCGCCGGTGTCGATGTCCACCGGGCAGGGCTTCAGGCACTTGTGGCAGATGGTGCAGTGGTCGGCCACCTCCTCGAGCCAGCGCAGGAGCTCGAAGCGCGTGGAGCGCTCGCGCTGCGCGTCGTAGAGCAGGGCCTCGATGAGCGAGCCGATGGCCAGGTTCTTGTTGCGCGGGTGCATGAAGAGCCCGCGCGCCGGGTGGAAGACGCAGCAGTCCGGCTTGCACCTGCCGCAGCGGACGCAGTGGGCGATGGCCTTGGCCAGCTCCTCGAGCTGCCCGTGCTGCAGGATGCTGGCCTCCAGCTCCAGCAGGTTGAAGGAGGGGGTGAAGACCCGGTCGAGCACGTCGAGGTCGTCGAGCTTGCCCGGGTTCATGAGCCCGGTCGGATCGACCTCGCGCCGGTGGGCCCGCAGCGCCTCGATGCGGTCGGCCGAGAGGTACTTGAGCTTGGTGACGCCGATGCCGTGCTCGCCGGAGACCACCCCGCCCAGGGCCATGACCCTGGCCATGACCACGTCGATGACGTGCTCGGTGCGGTCCAGCATGGGCCGGTCGTTGGAGAGGACCGGCACGTTGACGTGCACGTTGCCGTCTCCGGCGTGCATGTGGGTGGCCAGCACCACCAGCCGGTCGCGCACCTCCGTGTGGATGCGGTCCAGCGCGACGCCCAGCTTCTGGTGGCCGCGCAAGAGCTCGCCGAGGTCGTGGCGCAGCTCGCCGAGCAGGGAGAGGGAGCGCAGCGCCTTCCCGTCGGCGGCGGCCAGCGCGGGCCGCGC
Source organism: Anaeromyxobacter sp. (assembly GCA_031396105.1). Classification (GTDB taxonomy): domain Bacteria; phylum Myxococcota; class Myxococcia; order Myxococcales; family Anaeromyxobacteraceae; genus JADKCZ01. The sequence continues at coordinate 26,549 of JANNKC010000099.1, read as the reverse complement.
CGTCCCCAGCCGGGCCAGCGCCGCCGGGATCTTGGCCAGCAGCCACTCCGGGTCGTCGGCCTGCGCCGTCACGCCGTGCAGCAGCGCCTCGGCCCGCTCCACGAAGCGCCCCTGCGCGTACCGTTCCTCCTCCAGGTTGAGCCCGTCGAGGAAGGCGGCGAACTCGGCCAGCGCGGCGAGCGGCAGCACCACGTCCTCGTTCATCTTGAAGGCGTTGGTGCGGCGCGCGATGGCGCCCAGCTTCTTGCGGTCGGCCCAGAACGTCTTCGACTCGGCCCCGTCGCGGGCCTCGAAGAGCAGCGTGTTGGGGTGCGGCTCCAGGATGCGGCGGATGGTGGCCACGCCGCGGGCCGCCTCGCCGGCCGAGTGGCCCACCACGTCGACGAGCAGCACCGCCTTGGGGGTCTCGGCGCGCGGCGCCTTGACCTCGTAGCCGATGGCCCGAACGTACTGGTCGTCGAAGTGCTCCAGGGCCATGAGCGCCTCCTGCCCCTGGTTGGGGAAGGGGAAGGCGCGGGAGAGCTCCAGGATGACCTTGGCCGCCTCCTCCATGTCCGGCCCGAAGAACTCCAGGCACAGGGTCCGCTTCGCCTCGTACTCCGGGTAGAGGATGAACTCGGCCGAGGTGATGACCCCGTCGGTCCCCTCCTTCTGCAGTCCGGGCACGCCGCCCAGCGCCTTGTTGGTGATGTCCTTCCAGAGCCCCTTCTTGCGGATCTCGCCGCCGGCGAGGGCGATGCGCTTCACCGCCGCGCCGGCCTCGTCCTGCACCTCGAAGGTGACCGTGTCGTCCGGCAGGATCTTCCGGAGCTGGTGGTCGACGCGGCGCACCGTCCAGGAGCGCCCCGAGGGCATGGCGATGCGCCAGGAGAGCAGGTTGTCGATGCAGGTGCCCCACAGCACGCAGTCCTTGCCGCCGGCGTTCTCGGCGATGTTGCCGCCGATGGTGCAGGCCCAGGCGCTGGTGGGGTCGGTGGCGAAGACCAGCCGGCGCTCCGCCGCGAACTCCATGGCCCGCTCGGTGATGACGCCGGCCTCGACCTCGAGCACCTGGGCCCGTCCGCGGCCGCCGCCGTGCAGCGGCAGCTCCCGCTCGGTGAGCCCGCGGACGCGGTTCAGCTTCTCGGTGTTCACCACCACGCAGCCGGGGCGCAGCGGCACGGCGCCGCCGGTCAGGCCGGTGCCGGCGCCGCGCGGGATGGCCTTCAGGCCCAGCCGGGCGATGGCGGCCAGCAGCGGCGCCACCTGCCGCTCCTCGTCCGGCATGACCACCGCGGTGGGGAGGTGGAGGCGCCAGTCGGTGGCGTCGGTGGCGTGGGAGACCAGCGTGAAGGGGTCGAAGAGCACGCCCTGCGGCCCGACCACCGCGCCGAGCTCGCGCGCCAGGCGGCGCCGCAGCTCGGGCAGCCCCTCCACCTCCTGCCGGAAGCGGGTCAGCAGGGCGTGGCACTCGGCCAGGATCTCGAGGACCCGCGGCTCCCCGCCGGCGTTGCGCTCCACCACCCGCAGGTCCTTGCCGGCGTTCTCCAGCAGCCGCTTGCGCCGGCGCGGCGAGTCCACCAGCTCCTGCATCAGGAACGGGTTGCGCCGGTGCACCAGCAGCTCGCCGAGGAAGCGCGAGAGCAGCCGGGCCGAGCGGCCGGTGACGCGGCGGCTGCGCAGCTCCTCCAGCTTGGCCCACACCTCCGGGCCGAGCAGGAAGGTGACGGCCTGGCGGTCGTCGGCGGAGGTGTAGTTGAAGGGGATCTCGCGGAGCGGAGTGGTTGGTGCCGTCATCGTGCCTCGCCGGGGCCGGTGGGGACAGGCCTGGTGGTTCGCCGGGGCGCGGAAACGTACCAGCTTTCGGGCTGCCATGCCGGGGGCTTGCCCCGGCGCGGCCCGGGTGGTCTGCTCGGCGCGGGGCCAGCGCCGCCCGGAGGCCGGATGGCGATCGAGTGGACGCTCGACCTGGCGGTCGGGGTCGAGCAGATCGACGAGCAGCACCAGGAGCTCTTCCGCCGGGCGGAGCGGCTCATCCACGCCTTGAAGGCGGGTGACCGGGGCGAGGTCGAGCCGCTCGTCCACTACCTCTCCGACTACGTCGTCTCGCACTTCGACTGCGAGGAGCGGTGGATGATGCAGGCCGAGTACCCCGGGCTGGAAGCCCACCGCGACGCCCACCGGCGCTTCAAGGACGACCTCCGCGAGATGGCGCGGGAGTACCAGCGCAAGGGGCCCACCCCGCTGGTGGCGCTCACGGTCCACAACTGGCTCAACGAGTGGCTGGTCCACCACATCGGCGGCGCCGACGTGGCGCTGGGGCGCTGGCTCCAGGCGCGCCACATCGACCTGGCGTCCTGATTCCCGGGTCGACGCGCTGCGTCGCTATGGGGTCGACTTCCCGCGCGCCGGCATGCTCTCCTGCGGTGCTCTGACCACTACCCGGCGGCTCCCGCGCCGCCGCCCACGCCAGGAGTCAACGTGACGATCCCGTTTCGCAGGGTGATGGCCGCGAACCGCGGCGAGATCGCCATCCGCATCTTCAGGGCCTGCACCGAGCTGGGCATCCAGACGGTGGCCGTCTACTCGGAGGAGGACCGGCTCTCCCTCCACCGCTACAAGGCCGACGAGGCCTACCTGATCGGCAAGGGCAAGCCGCCCATCGACGCCTACCTGGGCATCGAGGAGATCGTGGCCCTGGCCCGCCGGCTGGAGGTGGACGCCATCCACCCCGGGTACGGGTTCCTCTCCGAGAACGCCGACTTCGCCGAGGCCTGCGAGCGGAGCGGCATCGTCTTCATCGGCCCCACCGCCGAGATGCAGCGCAGGCTGGGCGACAAGGTGGCGGGGCGCAAGGCCGCCATCGCGGCCGGGGTGCAGGTGGTGCCGGGCACGCCGGAGCCGGTGCTCCACGACGAGGAGGCGCTGCTCTTCGCCAAGCAGGCCGGCTACCCCATCATCGTCAAGGCGGCGGGCGGCGGCGGCGGCCGCGGCATGCGGGTGGCGCGCGACCAGCGTGAGCTGCTGGAGGGGCTCACCAGCGCCCGCAGCGAGGCCAAGGCGGCCTTCGGCAACCCGGCCGTCTTCCTGGAGCGCTACATCGACCGGCCCAAGCACATCGAGGTGCAGGTGCTGGGCGACCAGCACGGCAACCTGGTGCACCTCTTCGAGCGCGACTGCTCCATCCAGCGGCGCCACCAGAAGGTGGTGGAGTTCGCCCCCTCGCTGGCCATCACCCCGGCGCAGCGCCAGGCCATCTGCGACGACGCGCTCAAGATCGCGCGCAGCGTGAGCTACCGCAACGCCGGCACCTGGGAGTTCCTGCTGGACCAGGAGGGGAAGCACTACTTCATCGAGGTCAACCCTCGCATCCAGGTGGAGCACACCGTCACCGAGCTGATCACCGGGCGAAACCTGGTGCAGGCGCAGATCCTGGTGGCGCAGGGCAAGAAGCTCTCCGACCCGGAGATCGCCATCGGCACGCAGGCCGACGTGCAGATGCGCGGCTACGCCATCCAGTGCCGCATCACCACCGAGGACCCGCAGAACGGCTTCGCCCCCGACTACGGCGTCCTCAAGGTCTACCGCTCGCCCGGCGGCGCCGGGGTGCGGCTCGACGCCGGCTCGGCCTTCGGCGGCGCGGTCATCACGCCCCACTACGACTCGCTGCTGGTGAAGGTCTCCTGCTGGGGGCTGCGCTTCGACGCGGCGGCCCACGTCATGAGCCGCTGCCTGGCCGAGTTCCGCATCCGCGGCGTCAAGACCAACATCCCGTTCCTCGAGAACGTGATGCGCCACCACGTCTTCCTCGACGGGAGGTGCGACACCTCCTTCATCGAGTCCCACCCCGCGCTGCTGCAGGTCCCGCAGAAGAAGGACCGGGGCACCAAGCTCCTCAAGTACCTGGCCGAGGTCACGGTGAACGGCTCGCCGGGCGTGGCCCGGCCGCTCAAGCCCAGCGAGCTCCGCGAGGCCCGTCTGCCGGCGGTGGACCTGACCCAGGCGCCGCCGCGGGGCACCAAGCAGCTCCTCGACGCGCAGGGGCCCGAGGCGCTGGCGAGGTGGGCGCTGGCGCACCGCGGGGTGCTCTTCACCGACACCACCATGCGCGACGCCCACCAGTCGCTCCTGGCCACCAGGGTGCGCACCCACGACCTGGTGCGCATCGCCCCCGCCACGGCCCGCCTGGCCGCCGGGCTCTTCAGCCTGGAGTGCTGGGGCGGCGCCACCTTCGACGTGGCCATGCGCTTCCTCAAGGAGGACCCGTGGGCGCGCCTGGCCGCGCTGCGCCAGGAGATCCCCAACATCCTCCTGCAGATGCTGCTGCGCGGCTCCAACGCGGTGGGCTACACGAACTACCCCGACAACGTGGTGGAGAAGTTCGTCCACGAGGCGGCGGTGGGTGGCGTGGACGTCTTCCGCGTCTTCGACGCCCTCAACTGGACCACGGGCATGACGGTGGCCTGCGAGGCGGTGCGCAAGGAGGGCAAGGTGCTGGAGGCCGCCCTCTGCTACACGGGCGACATCACCGACCCCTCCCGCACCAAGTACCCGCTCGACTACTACGTCAAGCTGGCCAAGGAGCTGGAGCGCATGGGCGCCCACTTCCTGGGCATCAAGGACATGGCCGGCCTGCTCAAGCCCTTCGCGGCGGCCAAGCTCATCTCCGCCTTGAAGCAGGAGGTGGGCCTCCCCATCCACCTGCACACCCACGACACCTCGGGCGTGGCCTCGGCCACGCTGGTCGAGGCGGCCAGGGCGGGCGTGGACGTGATGGACGCGGCGCTCTCGTCGCTCTCCGGCCTCACCTCGCAGCCCAACCTCAACTCGCTGGTGGCGGTGCTGGCCGGCAGCCAGTGGGACCCCCGGCTGGACCAGGCCGGACTGCAGCAGCTCGCCAACTACTGGGAGACGGTGCGCGAGCACTACGCGCCCTTCGAGTCGGGGCTGAAGAGCGGCACCGCCGAGGTCTACCGCCACGAGATCCCGGGCGGGCAGTACTCCAACTACAGGCCGCAGGTGGCCGGCCTGGGCCTCCTCGACAAGTGGGAGGAGTGCAAGGAGATGTACCGAAAGGTGAACCTGCTCTTCGGCGACATCATCAAGGTCACGCCCTCGTCCAAGGTGGTGGGCGACATGGCGATGTTCCTGGTGAAGAACGGCCTGGAGCCGGAGGACCTGTTCACCGAGCGCGGGGCGGACCTGGCCTTCCCCGAGTCGGTGGTGGGGCTGGCCAAGGGCATGCTGGGGCAGCCCTACGGCGGCTTCCCCAGGCGGCTGCAGGAGCTCATCCTGCGTGGCGCCGAGCCCATCACCCACCGGCCCGGCGAGCTGCTGGAGCCGGCCGATTTCGAGGCGGAGCGGAGGAAGGCGGCCGAGAAGACCGGGCAGCCGGTGGACGAGAAGGCGCTGGCCTCCTGGCTCCTCTACCCCAACGTCTACCCTGACCTGGTGCGCCACCGCGACGAGTACTCCGACACCTCCATGGTGCCCACCCCCATCTTCTTCTATGGCCTGGAGCCGGGGCAGGAGACCAGCCTGGAGATCGAGCCGGGCAAGACCCTCATCGTGAGGCTCGTCACGGTGGGCAAGCTGCAGCCGGACGGCACCCGGGAGCTCTTCTTCGAGCTGAACGGCGAGGGGCGCACCGTCACGGTGCGGGACCAGTCGGCCGTGAGCGGCAGCGCGGTGCGCGTCAAGGCCGACAAGGGCAATGCCGCCCACGTGGGCGCGCCCATGCCGGGCAAGGTGCTCAAGGTGGGCGTGAAGGCCGGCGACGCGGTCAAGGCCGGTGCCGTCCTCATGGTGACCGAGGCCATGAAGATGGAGACCAACGTGAAGGCCAGGGCCGACTGCACGGTGGCCGAGGTGAGGTTCAAGGAGGGCGACAAGGTCGAGAAGGAGGACCTGATCTTCGTGCTCGGCTGAGCCCCACCCGGGCCGCGGCCAGGCCGCACCAAGGGAGAGCCGACCAGGGGCGGAAGCATTATCTCACCGGCCGCCCGAGGACTTCACCTCGCGCCCCCCCCGGGGAGAGGCCCGCACCCGATGGCTCCAGCCGCGAACGACTTCTCGATCCAGGTGGCCACCGTCAACGGCTCGGGCTCGCAGAGCTCCAACGCCGTGCTGCTGCGCACCCTCTTCCAGATGGGCATCCCGGTCTCGGGCAAGAACCTCTTCCCGTCCAACATCGCCGGCCTGCCCACCTGGTACACCATCCGCGCCTCCAGGGACGGCTGGGTGGCGCGCAAGAAGGAGCTGGACCTCCTGGTGGCCATGAACCCCGAGACGGCGCGGGAGGACCTGGCCGCGCTCCGGCCCGGCACGCCGGTGGTCTTCGACGCCCCGCTCGGCCTGGAGGGCGCCCGGGTGGACCTGGGCTGGTACCCGGTGGACTTCGACCAGCTGGTGGCGCCGGTGAGCCCCGAGGCCCGGCTGCGCAAGCTGCTGCGCAACATGGCCTACGTGGGCACGCTGGCGCGCCTGCTCGACCTCGAGCTCCCCGAGGTGGAGGCGGCCATCGGGCGGGTCTTCGAGGGCAAGGCGAAGGCGGTGGCGCTCAACGTGGCGGCGGCGCGCGCCGGCTTCGAGCACGCCGGGTCCTTCACCCGGCCGCTCGGCTTCAGGGCCGCGCGCATGGACGCCACCCGCGGCAAGATCCTGGTGGACGGCAACGCGGCCGCCGCCCACGGCGCGGTCTTCGGCGGCGTGACCGTGCTGGCCTGGTACCCCATCACCCCCTCCTCCTCGCTGGCCGAGACGCTCATCGCCAGTCTGGAGGCGCACCGGCGCGGGCCGGACGGCGCCCCGACCTACGCCGTGGTGCAGGCGGAGGACGAGCTGGCCGCCGTGGGCATGGTCCTCGGCGCGGGCTGGGCCGGGGCGCGGGCCATGACCTCCACCAGCGGACCGGGCATCTCCCTCATGAGCGAGTTCGCCGGCCTGGGCCACTACGCGGAGATCCCGGCGGTCATATGGGACGTGCAGCGGGTCGGCCCCTCCACCGGGCTGCCCACGCGGACCCAGCAGGGCGACGTGCTCTCCACCGCCTTCCTCTCCCACGGCGACACCCGCCACCCGCTGCTCCTGCCCGGCTCGGTGGAGGAGTGCTTCACCTTCGGTCACCAGGCCTTCGATCTGGCGGAGCGGCTGCAGACGCCCATCTTCGTCCTCTCCGACCTGGACCTCGGCATGAACCAGTGGATGGCCGAGCCCTTCGAGTACCCGGACCGGCCCATGGACCGCGGCAAGGTGCTGTCGAAGGCGGACCTGACGCGGCTGGGCGGCTTCGCCCGCTACCGGGACGTGGACGGCGACGGCATCGGCTGGCGCACGCTGCCCGGCACCGACCACCCCAGGGCCGCCTACTTCACCCGCGGCACCGGCCACGACGAGGAGGCCGCCTACAGCGAGAAGGCCGACGTCTACCAGCGGAACCTGGAGCGGCTGGCCCGCAAGATCGATGGGGCGCGCGCGCTCCTGCCGGCGCCGGTGGTGCTGGGCGGCGGGGCCAGGGTGGGGGTGCTGGCCTACGGCTCCTCGGATCCGGCCGTGCAGGAGAGCCGGGCCCAGCTCGCCGCCGAGCGCGGCCTGGCGGTCGACTCCCTGCGGGTGCGCGCCTGGCCATTCGCCGCCGCGGTGCGCGACTTCGTGGCCGGCCACGAGCGGACCTACGTGGTGGAGCAGAACCGCGACGGGCAGCTCGCCGCCCTGCTCCGGCTCGACCTCGACCCGGCGCTGGCCGGCCGGCTCCGCCCCATTCCCCACACCGACGGGCTCCCGCTCGACGCCCGCTCCGTCACCGACGCCATCCTGGCCCACGAGGAGCCCTGACCATGGCCAGCCCCACCGCCGCCGCCCCGTCTCCCACCGCACCCAAGGTGAACCGGCTGGGCCTGCCCGTGGCCGATTACAAGGGCGGCAAGACCACGCTCTGCGCCGGCTGCGGCCACAACGCCGTCTCGGAGCGGATCCTGGAGGCCTACTTCGACCTGGGCATCGCGCCCGAGCGGGTGGCCAAGTTCTCGGGCATCGGCTGCTCCTCCAAGACGCCGGCCTACTTCATGGGCCGCTCCCACGCCTTCAACGCGGTGCATGGCCGCATGCCCTCGGTGGCCACCGGGGCGATGCTGGCCAACAGGACGCTCCACGGGGTGGGGGTCTCCGGCGACGGCGACACCGCCTCCATCGGCATCGGCCAGTTCGTCCACCTGGTGCGGCGCAACCTGCCGCTGGTCTACGTCATCGAGAACAACGGCGTGTACGGCCTGACCAAGGGGCAGTTCTCCGCCACCGCCGACGCGGGCTCGACCCTGAAGGGCGGCGACGTCAGCCAGCTGCCGGCCATCGACACCTGCGCGCTGGCCATCCAGCTGGGCGCCGCGTTCGTCGCCCGCAGCTTCTCCGGCGACAAGAAGCAGCTGGCCGCGCTGCTGCGCGGGGCCATCGCCCACGGCGGCACGGCGCTGCTCGACGTGCTCTCGCCCTGCGTCACCTTCAACGACCATGAGGGCTCCACCAAGAGCTTCGCCTTCGTGAAGGAGCACGACGCGCCGCTGCAGGAGCTCTCCTTCGTGCCGGCCTTCGAGGAGATCACGGTGGACTACGATCCGGGCACCACCGCGGAGGTGACCCTCCACGACGGCTCGCGGCTGCGCCTGAAGAAGCTGGAGGCGGATTACGACCCGCGGGATCGGGTGGCGGCCGTGACCCGCCTGCTCAGGGCCCAGGCCGCCGGCGAGGTGCTGACCGGCCTGCTCTTCGTCGATCCGCTGGCCCCCACCTTCACCCAGCGGCTCGAGCTGCCCCCCGAGCCGCTCGCCACGCTGCCGCCCGAGCGGGTCCGCCCGCCTCGCGCGGCGCTGGACGCCATCAACGCCTCCTTGCGGTAGATTCGAGCCATGACCACCGACGCCATCCGCATCGCCGCCACCGGCGGCCCCGAGGTGCTGCGCCTCACCCGCGTGGAGCTGTCCGCCCCCGGGCCGGGCGAGGCGCAGGTGAGCCACCGGGCCATCGGCGTGAACTTCGTCGACACCTACCACCGCACCGGGCTCTACCCGCTGCCGCTGCCGACCGGCCTGGGGGTCGAGGCGGCCGGCGTGGTGGAGGCGGTGGGCCCGGGCGTCACGCTGGTAAAGGAGGGCGACCGGGTGGCCTACATGAGCGGCCCCGGCGCCTACGCCGGCGCCCGCAACGTGGCGGCCGACCGGCTGGTGCCGCTGCCGGACGACGTGACCTTCGAGCTCGCCGCGGCGGCGCTGCTGAAGGGGCTGACCGCCCACATGCTGGTGACCCGCTACCGCGTCGCCCGGGCCACCGAGCCGGTGGTGGTGACCGCCGCGGCCGGCGGGGTGGGGCAGGTGCTGGTGCAGTGGCTCGAGGCCAGCGGCGCCGAGGTCATCGCGGTGGTGGGCTCGGACGCCAAGGCCGAGGTGGTGCGGGCGCTGGGCGCCGCGCACGTGCTGGTCACGCCGCGCGATGACGTGCCGGCCCGGGTGCGGGCGCTCACCGGCGGGGTGCCGGTGGTCTACGACTCGGTGGGCAAGGCCACCTTCGAGGCCTCGCTCGACTGCCTGGCCCCCTTCGGCCTGCTGGTGAGCTACGGGAGCGCCTCGGGGCCGGTGCCGCCCTTCGACCTGGGGCTGCTGGGGCGCAAGGGCTCGCTCGGCGTGGCGCGCCCCAGCGTCTTCAACCACGTGGCGCGGCGCGCCGACCTGGAGCAGGCCGCGGCGGCGCTGCTGGCCCGCCTGGCCGACGGGCGCGTCAAGGTGGCGGTGGGGGGGCGGTGGCCGCTCGCCGAGGCGGCGTCGGCGCACCGGGCGCTGGAGTCGCGCGCCACCAGCGGCTCGCTCGTGCTCTTGCCCTGACCGAACGCCCCGCCACCCCGCGGCCCGCAGCGCCGGGGACGACGGGGCGTGGGTGCAGCGGCGCCGGGGCGTCGCCGCGGGTGCGGCCTACTTCTTCTTGAGCTGGTCGATCTCGGCGTTCTGGGAGGCGACCAGCTTCTCGAGCCGGCGGATGTCCTCGCGGCGAGTCGAGAGCTCGGCCTCGAGCGTGACCTTCTCGTCGCGGAGCTTGAGGTAGCCGTTCACGAGCCCCTGCACCTGGGCCGCCAGGCCGGTCAAGTCCTTGGTATCCGTCATGGTTCCGTCCTCTTCGTCAGGGGCGGCGCCCTGGTGGGGGCGCCAGCCGGAGTGGAGGCGGCCAGGTGCCGAGAGGCGTCCAGGGCCGCGAGGGCGCGGAGACTCGCATGACCAGAAGGGGCTGGCAAGGGGTGGGCGTGGAACCACACCCCGATCGGGGCGTAAGGATCGCGGCCACGCGGGGGAGGTGGCGCCTCCCGCCCTGGACGGGGAACCCTGTCGAGCCCCGCGCATCCGCGTGAAGGTCACCCACGGTGATGATAGGGAATCAAGCCGACGTCCACGCCGCGCCGCCAGGAGGGCTCGATGGCCACCATCCGCAAGCACATGACCCGCGACATCGCCACCATCGACGCCAACGCCCCCTGCCGCGAGGCGGCCAAGCTGATGGCCGACCGGAAGATCGGCTCGGTGGCCGTCCAGGTGGACGGGCGCGTCGTCGGCCTGGCGACCGAGCGCGACCTGGTGGTGACGGTGCTGGCGCGCGGCGGCGACGGGCTTCAGCCGGTCAAGCAGGCCATGCGCACGCTGCCGCGGGTGGAGCCGAGCGCCTCCGAGACCGACTGCGCCGAGCTCATGAAGAAGCACTTCACCCGTCACCTGCTGGTGGAGGAGATGGGCGAGGTCATCGGCGTGGTCTCGATGAGGGACATCATCCAGGTGATGCTCGACGAGAAGCAGTTCGTCATCGAGCAGCTCCACGAGTACATCGGGCGGGGTTAGGCCGGCGCCTACACGCCGACCGAGAAGCGGGGTCGGTGAGGGGTGGGGTCGAGGGCGTGGTCGCGCCCCCCCCGGCTCACGGCCTGGTCCGCACGATGGTCTCGATCCAGGTCTCCGCCTCCGTCGGCGCCGGCAGCTGCCGCTTCCACCCTCCGAGTGAGAAGGCGCGCCGCACCTCCTCCTGCTGCTCCGGCGTGAGCGCCGGCGAGAGGACCTGGAGCACCACCACCCCGCCCGAGGGGTCCCGCCCCATTCTCACCACCACCTGCTCCACCTGGGAGAGCCCCTTCGGCCCCTGCACGGTGCCGCGCGATGCCGGGTCGGACTCCGGCAGCGCGTTGGCCGCCTGCGCCACCAGCGGGCGGGGCCCAGGGGCGGCGCAGCCGGCGGCGAGGAGCGTGACCGCGAGCAGGCCTGGCAGTCCGGAGTCACGGCGCGTGGTGAACATGGCGTCATGGTACACCGCTCCGTCAGCGGGAGCGCTCCTCCGGCGGTGGCGACCTCGAGAAGGCGCGCCACAGGAGCAGGTCGTAGGCGATCTTGAGGCCGCCGCAGGCCAGGAACGGGATACCGGCCAGCGCTGGCGAGGCGTAGAGCGGCCCGGCCAGCAGGGGCGCGAGCGAGGCCCCCACGGTGCGGGCGATGCCGGTCACACCGGCCGCGGCGGCTCGCTCGTCGGGATCGACCACCGCCATGGTGTAGGACTGGCGCGTCGGCACGTCCATCTGCGAGATGGAGAAGCGGGCGAAGAGCACCGCCACCGCCAGCCCCAGCGTGGGCATGAAGGGGACCAGCAGGAGCAGGAGGTTGGAGGGCAGGTGGGTGAACACCATGGTGTTCACCAGGCCGAAGCGGCGCGCCAGCGCCGCGGCCCAGAGCGCCGAGAGCCCCGCCAGCACGTTGGCCCCGAGGAAGACGGCGCCGATGAGCCCCTCGCCCGCGCCGAACCTCCGGTGCAGCCACCAGGCCACGAAGCTCTGCACGATGAACCCGCCGGCGAAGGCGTCGAGGGCGAAGAGGCCGGAGAGGCGCAAGACCACGCCGCGCGAGCGGTGGAGCCCCAGGGCGGGCGAGAGGAGGGGCGGCCGCGCCGCCGCCTGGAGGGCGGGCGCCTCCACGCCGGGCGTGAGGCGCGCGAAGACCAGCGCCAGCCCGCCGCCCAGCAGCGCATAGGCCACGATGACGGCGCGGTAGCTCTGGAGCGGCGTCCAGCCGAGCTGCTGCAGCCCCTCGGCCAGGCCGCCGCCCGTGAAGGCGCCGGCGGCGGTGGCGAAGGACCCGGTGAGCGTGTACCAGGCGAAGGTCCCGGTGCGGCGCCCGGCGGGGACGGCCTGGGCCAGCGCCGCCTGCTCGATGGCCAGGAACGGCCCCGCCTCGTTGCCGGACGGGCTGATGATGCCGAGCGTGGCGGCCAGCAGGAGCAGCCAGAAGTCCTGCGTCACCGCGAAGAGCAGCCCGGCTCCCATCATGAGCGCCGCGCCGACGAGCAGCATGCGCCGCCGGCCCGCCCGGTCGGCGCGCGTGGTGATGACGAGCGAGAGGGCGGCGTCGCCCAGCAGCGTCAGCGAGAGCAGCAGGCCGATGCGCGCCTCGGAGAGGCCGGTGGCGGCCAGGTGGAAGACCAGCACCACCGAGAGCGCGCCGTAGGCGAAGAGCCGCAGGCCCCGGGTGAGGAAGAGCCGGGTCACGTCGCCGCCGAGCGCCGCCGGGACGTCCTCCGGGGCGCCCGGGGCCTCAGCCACGCGCCCAGGTCTCCAGCGCCGCCGAGACCGCCAGGCCGGGCTTCGGCCCGTGGCCCTGCGCCGCCAGCGCCTGCTCCAGCGCCGCCAGCACGGAGAGCACGTGCTCCTGCCGCGAGCCCTCGCCCATGAGGCCGACCCGCCAGACCTTGCCGGCCAGCGGCCCGAGCCCGCCGCCGATCTCGATGCTCCGCTCGGCCAGCAGCCACTTGCGCACCGCCAGCTCGTCGACCCCCGCCGGCACCTTGACGCAGCTGAGCGAGGGAAGCCGGTGGCCCGCCGACGCCTGCGGCTCGCAGCCCAGCGCCGCCAGGCCGCCGAGCAGCGCCGCCGAGTTGCGGCGGTGGCGCTCGAAGCGGGCCGGCAGCCCCTCCTCGAAGACCAGGCGCAGGGCCTCCCGCAGCGCGTAGACCATGGAGATGGGCGCGGTGTGGTGGTAGGCGCGCTTCCCCTCGGCCCAGTAGTCCGCGATCAGGGTGGCGTCGAGGTACCAGCTCTGCACCTTGTGGGTGCGGGCCTTGAGCGCCTCCAGCGCCCGCGGTGAGAGCGTGAAGGGCGCCAGGCCGGGCGGGCAAGAGAGGCACTTCTGCGTGCCGGAGTAGACGGCGTCGGCGCCCCAGGCGTCGACCTCCACCGGCATTCCGCCCAGCGACGTGACGGTGTCCACCACCAGCAGGGCGCCGTGGTCATGGCAGAGCTGGCCCAGCCCCTCCATGGGCTGCCAGGCGCCGGTGGAGGTCTCGGCGTGGACCAGCCCGACCGCCTTCACCTTGCCCTCGCGCTTCAGCACCTCCGCGATCTGGGCCGGCGTCACCACCTCGCCCCAGGGGATCTCGATCTTGACGAGCCGGGCGCCGCAGCGCCCCACGATGTCGGCCATGCGCGTGCCGAAGACGCCGGAGACCACCACCACCATGGTGTCGCCCGGCTCGAGCACGTTGACCAGCGCCGCCTCCATGCCGGCCGAGCCGGTGCCGGAGATGGCGATGGTGAAGGCGTTCCGCGTGCCCAGCACGGCGCGGAGCTGTCCCTGCACGTCGTTCATGATCTCCAGGAACCTGGGATCGAGGTGCCCGAGCAGCGGCGTGGAGAGGGCCTTCAGCACGCGCGGGTGGACCGGGCTCGGGCCCGGGCCGAGAAGGAGGCGCGTGGGCGGGGCGAGCTCGGCGACGGAGGGGGCGGACATGGCGGCCTCGGGGTGGGGGGGGCGGGGATTGTCCTACACCTGGCCGGGATGGTGGTCCCTCCCCGATGGGGGGCGGGCGCGTGAATCCGGGTCATTCCTGGTACGTCGGAGGAGCGAAGCCCACGAGCCGCTTGACCTCCGCGCCACGCCGGCCGAGGGTCCTGCACCACGCCGCTGCGAACCTTTGGAGGATCCAGATGCCCGCTGCCCTCGTCACCGCACTCCTCGCCCTTCAGCTCACCGCGCCCGCGCCGGTCGACCTCGACCGGGGGCTGGCCGCCCGCCTCCCCTTCGACGGCGACGCCCTCGAGTCCGTGAGCCGGGTCCGCCTCAACGCTCCGGGGACGCGCCCGGTGGACGGCCTGCTCGGCGGCGCGCTCCGCTTCGACGGGCAGCGCGGCCTGGTGTCGCTGGGCGCCCGGTTCCAGCCGGACCGCTTCACCGTGGCCGCCTGGGTGCGGCCGGAGGCGGTGGACCGGACGCAGGTGGTGGTCTCCAAGATCCGAAACCTGCCCGGTCACACGCAGCGCAACTTCGAGCTCCGGCTCGAGCCGGGCGGACGGGCCGTGCTGATGGTCCCATCGGGGCGCGGCTGGGAGTCGATCCAGTCGCGCCACGCCGTCGCGGCCGGGCGGTGGACGCACCTGGCGGCGGTCTACGACGGCCGTCGCGCCTCCCTGTACCTGGACGGCGCGCGCGAACCCGAGTCGATGGACGTCCGCTACGCCAGCACCCGGACCGACACGGTGATCGGCGCCCGCGGTGAGAGCGGCGGGCGCGACGGACGCAGCGCCGGCCTCCCGGGCTCCTTCTTCCTGGGCGCGCTCGACGAGGTCCGGCTCTACCGCCGGCCGCTGGCGGACGAGGAGGTGGCGGCGCTGGCCGCCCGCCCGGCCCCGCCGCCGGTGGTGAGCACCTGGGACGACGACGCCGGCGACCTGGCCCGCCTGGGCCGGCTGGCCGTGCGGTTCGACCTGGCCACCATCCGGCGCGACGCGGCCTTGCTGCGCCAGGTGGAGGCCAAGGTGCTGGAGGAGGTCGCGGCGGAGCTGGAGCAGGCGCGGCGCGACCGGCGGCGCGGCATCGAGCGGCGCCTGGGCGCGCTGCAGCGGGCTCGCCAGGTCTTCACCGATGGGCGAGGCCAGACCGACACCATGAGCCTGGACCAGAAGCGGTCGGCGCTGGCGGAGCTCTCCGAGTCCGCCTGGCTGGAGCTCGTCGAGATGCTCGATGATCGCGACGACGACGGCTGGCGCGCGCCCCGCGACGACCGGCGCGACCGGGAGCGCGAGCGGACCTGGGAGCGGGAGTGGGAGAGCGACCATGACCGGGACGCCGACCGGCGCGACGACCGGCGCGACGACCGCACCGAGCGTGACGAGCGCGAGGCCTGGCGCCCGCCGGCCGGCCCGCCGCCCCCGCCGCCGGCGCCCCGGGTCCAGCCGCTGCGGGCCGAGCGCTTCGACGCCCTCTACCTGGCCATGCGCCAGGAGGGCTTCGGCGAGGGCCGGCTGCGGGTCCTCGACACCGCGCTCGCCGCGTCCGATGCCTGGCTCTCGGTGGACCAGGTGAGCCGGCTCCTCGGCCTCTTCAGCTTCTCGCAGGAGCAGCTCGCCCTGGTGCGCCGCGTCCGCCCGCGCCTCGTCGATCCGGACCAGGCGTTCGCGCTCTACGACAAGTTCACCTTCTCCGCCGACAAGGAGGAGCTGCGCCGCATCCTCCAGCCTTGACGGGCCCTTGAAGAGATCCCCGCCCGGCTCGGTCCGGGGCTCTCCTCACGGGCCCTGACGGGCCGGCGGCCCAGCCGCGGGGAATCGGAGGCCACCCTCCGCACGTTCCCCCCGGCTGGCGGACGTCGCCGGTTCCGGCGGATGATGCCGGCCGCACCGGGGACCCATGACCGCCACGCTCGCCGCCCTCAGCCTCCTCGTCCTCGCCTCGGAGCCGTCCTGGCTCTCCGCGCCACCCTTCATGGCCGACCCCGCCGCCCTGGCGCGGGAGGCGGCCGCCCTGGCGCCGCCCCCGGACACCGACATCGACGTGCTGCTCGAGGAGGGTGTCATCATCCTCGACGAGCAGGGGCGGGCCACCACCACCTACCGGCTGGTCTACCGCGCCATCACGCGCGAGGGGGCGGAGCGCTGGAGCGAGGTGGCGCGGGCCTGGTCGCCATGGCACCAGGCCCGGCCCGAGATGCGCGCGCGGGTCATCGGCCCCGACGGTGCGGTCCGCGTGCTGGACCCCGCCACGCTGGTGGAGGCGGGGATGGGCGACCAGGAGCGCGGCCAGTACGGCGACCGGCGCATGCTCAAGGGGCCGCTGCCGGCGGTGGACGCCGGCACGGTGGTGGAGGAGGCCGAGACGGTGCGGGACCTCGCGCCGCTCTTCGAGGCCGGCACGGTGCGCCGCTTCTTCGTGGGGCGCGACGGGCCGCTGCGGACCATCCGGCTGCGGCTGGAGGCGCCCAGGGGGCTGCCGCTCGCCTGGGCGCTGCGCGGCGGGCTGGCCGGCGCGCCTCGCGAGTCGGTGAAGGGCGGGCGGCGCGTCCTCACCTGGCAGTGGGGTCCGCTGGCGCAGCGCCCCCGCCCGGAGCCGCTCCAGCCGCCCGACGCCGCGGTGGCGCCGCACCTGGCCTTCACCACCGGCCGCAGCTGGAGGGCGGTGGCGGCGGCCTACGCCGCCGTGGTGGAGCGCCAGCTCGAGGGCCACGAGCTCGCGGCCGTGGCGGCCGAGGTGGTGCGGCCGGGCTCCAGCCGCGAGGCGGCGGCGCAGGCGGTGCTGGAGTGGCAGCGCGCGCGGGTGCGCTACACCGGGCTCGAGCTCGGCGAGGCGGCGCTGGTGCCGGCCCGGCCGGCCGAGTCGCTGCAACGGCGCTCCGGCGACGGCAAGGACCTCTCGCTCCTGGTGGCGGGCGTGCTGCGCGCGGCCGGCTTTCCCGCCACGCTGGCCCTGGTGCGCGTCGACGGGGACGCGCCGGCGGACCTCCCCGGGCTCGGCGAGTTCGACCACGCCATCGTGGCCGTGGGCGGCCCCGACCTGCTCTTCCTCGACCCCTCCGACCCGGTGACGCCGGCCGGCGAGCTGCCGGGGCTCCTGCAGGGGCGGCTGGCGCTGGTGGCCCGGCCCGACACCAGCGGCCTGATCCGGCTGCCGGAGCAACCGGCCGCGCGGAACCGCGTGGAGGTGACCCGCGAGATCCGCCTCGCCGAGAGCGGCTGGTCCAGCGCCAGCGAGGCGCAGGCGCTCACCGGCTGGCCGGCCACCGACCAGCGGGCCGTCCTGCTCCGCCTCGGGCCGGGGCAGCGGGCGGAGCGGGACCACGCCCTCGTCACCAGCCACTTCGTGGAGGCCAGCGGCGGGCAGGTCGCCTTCGAGGGGCTGGAGCGCCCCGGCACGCCGGTGCGGGTCACCCTCTCCGCCACCGGCTCGCACTGGGGCGTCACCCGGGGCGAGGACGCCGAGGCGGTGGTGAGCGCGGGCTATCTCCTGGAGTGGCTGCCGCCCCAGGTTCGGCCCCGCCCGGCCCGCGACGGGGGCGGCGAAGGGACGGACGCGGCCAAGGAGGCCGAGACGCCGCGCCAGGCCGATCTGCTGCTCCCCATGGCCTACCAGGGGACCCTGCGCTACCGGGTGGTGCCGCCCGCCGGCTTCGAGCCCGAGCTGCCGCTCCCCGAGCCGCGGCGGCTCGCGCTGGGGCCGCTCTCGGCCACCAGCCAGTACGCCGTGGAGCCGGACGGCGTGGTGACGGTGGCGCACGAGCTCTCCGTGGCTCGCCGGCGGCTCACGGCCGAGGAGGTGGAGGCGCTGCGCCAGGGGCTTCCGCCGCTGCTGGCCGACGAGCCGCGCGTCCGCTTCACCCGCACCGCCGCCCGGCTGCTCGAGGCCGGCCAGGGGCGGGAGGCGCTCGACGAGCTCAGGCGCCTCATCGCGCTCCACCCCGCCGAGGCGCGCCACTGGAACCACCTGGCCAAGGGACTGCTCCGGCTCGGGTTGGGCGAGGCGGCGCGCCAGGCGGCGCGGCGGGCGGTGTCGCTGGACCCCTCCAGCAGCTGGGCGCAGCGGGTGCTGGCCACCGCGCTGGAGCACGACGCGCTGGGGCGCTGGCTGGTGCCAGGCTGCGACCTCGCCGGCGCGCTGGCGGCGCAGCGGCGGGCCGTCGAGCTGGACCGCGACCCGGCGGTGCGCGGCCATCTGGCCTTCCTGCTGGAGCACGGCGAGGGGTGCGAGCGCTTCGGCGAGGGGGCGCGGCTCGACGAGGCCGCCGCCGCCTACCGCGTCATCCGCTCCGAGCTGAAGAGCAAGGAGTACGACCGGGCGCTGCTCACGGTGCTGCTGCGCGCCGGCCGCTTCGCCGACGCCGGACCGGTGGCCAAGGACCTGCCCGAGGGGGCGGAGCGGCGCGCCGCCCAGCTGGCCATCCGCGCGGCCACCGAGGGGGTCGAGCCGGCGGTGAAGGACGCCCTGCGCCTCCCCTCGGGCGAGCGGGCCGCGGTGCTCGACCAGGCGGCCCAGCACCTGGTGCTGGCGCGGCGCTACCCCGAGGCGGCGCGGCTCCTCGATGGCGGCGCCGGCGGCACGCCGCAGTCGGCGCAGCTGAGGACGCGCGCCGCGGGCCTGCTGAAGGTGGTGCGGACCGAGGCGCTCAGGCCGGACCCGAAGGCCCCGTCCACGCTCCCGCTGCGCCTCCTGCGCGCGCTGGCCGAGGGAGGCGACGCCTGGAAGGCCGTGCCGGAGCTGTCGGCCGAGGCCCGCGCCGCCGCGCCAGGCGCCTACTCCGAGGCGGCGGGCGCCTCCTTCCGGCGGGGCCTGCGCAGCGCCTCCGGCCTGCCCGACCGGGTGGCGCTCGACGCCGCCCTCTCGCTGCTGGAGGTGCGGGTCGAGGGCGACACCTCGCGGGCGCTCCGGCTGGTGGCCACCACGCCCTCCGTCCCCGTGCCTCTCACGTTCGCGGTGGTGAAGGAGCGGGGCGCCTGGCGCCTCGTCACCACCGATCCGCCCACGCCAGGGCTCGGCGCGGCGGCGCGGCGGCTGGCCGAGGCGGGGGACGCGGCCGGAGCCAGGGCGGCGCTGGCGCTGGCGCGGCAGGGCGCCGGCGAGCCCGGTGAAGGGCGGCCCGCCGGCGTGCTGGAGGCGCTGGCGCCCGAGGGGGTGGAGCTCGGACTGCCGGCGCTGCGGCTGGCCGGGGCGGCGCTGGAGGCCTACGCGGCGCCCGAGGGTGTTCGCGCCCTGCTCGAGCGGGCGCGCGCCACGGCCGAGCCGGCGGCGCGCCAGGCGCTCGGCTGGTCGCTGGCGGCCGCCCTGGTGCGGCTGGACCGCTGGGGCGAGGTCCTGCCGCTCTCGGAGGAGCTGCTCGCCGCGGCGCCGGCCTCGGAGCGGGCCTTCGCCCTCCAGGTGGGGGCGCTCCAGGAGCTGGGGCGCGCCGACGAGCTGGAGCGGGTCATCTCGCGGCGGCTCGCCGCCGCCCCCGCGGACGTCGCGGCCGCGAGGGCGCGCCTCTCGCAGGCGCTGCGCGTGGGAGACGTGGCGGCGGCGCTGGCGCAGGAGCGGGCCGTGGTGGCCTCCGGCAAGGCCACCGCCGGCGACCACAACAACCTGGCCTGGGCGCTGCTCTTCCAGCCGCCGGTCGAGGAGGGGGCGCTGGAGCAGGCGCGCCGCGCCGTGGAGCTCTCACGGGAGCGGGACGCGGCCTACCTGCACACGCTGGCCACCGTCCACGCGGTGCGGGGCGAGGCGGCCGAGGCCATGCAGATCCTCCGCAAGGCGGTGGAGCGGGGCAGCGCCACCAACCAGCCCGAGCCGCACGACTGGCTCGTCATGGGGCTCATCGCCGAGCGCTACGGCCTGCCCGAGGAGGCGGCCACCGCCTACCGGCGCGTCGCACCGCCGGAGCGGCCCGACGGGCTCTCCAGCCACGAGCTCGCCGCGCGGCGGCTCAAGGCGCTGGACGCGGGACGGCGCGCCACCCCCTGAGCCAGCCCTCGGCCTGTCCCACGATGAACGGCACCGCCTGGTCCACCCGGAGCGGCCGCGGCCCCAGGCTGAAGGGGGCGAAGCCGCGGCGCGCCAGCTCGGCCGCCTCGTAGGGCGTCCAGCCACCCTCCGGCCCGATGGCCACGGCCACGCCGCCGGCGGGCACCGGGAGGGACTCGATGGGGCCGGGCGCGCCAGGGTCCGCCAGCAGCCTCGCCCCGGGCAAGGCGGCGTCGAGCCGGTCCTCCACGAAGGGCTTGAAGAAGCGCTCCAGCGTGACGGCCGGCAGTGCCGTGTCCTTGCCCTGCTCCAGGCCGAGCAGCAGCTCCCGCCGCAGCGCCTCCGGCGAGAGGAGCGGCGAGGACCAATAGCTCTTCTCCACGCGGTAGGAGCCGAGCAGCACGACCTGCTTCACGCCCATGGCCGCCACCGCCTGCAGCACCTTGCGCAAGATCTTGGGACGCGGCAGGGCCAGCAGGAGGCCCACGGGGGAGGGGTGCGGCGGCGGGCGATCGAGCGTGACGCGCAGGACGAGCTCGTCGGGGGAGGCAGCCAGCACCTCCGCCTCGCCCGCAAGGCCGTTCACCACGCCGGCCGAGATGCGGTCTCCCGGCCCGCAGCGGAGCACCTCGCGCACGTGGCGGGCGCGGCGCCCGGCGAGGCGCGCCTCGCCGCCGGGGCCGAGCTCGGCGGGCTCGAGGAGGAGGAGGTTCACGGCGCGGGAGGGTCGCCCGGGGTGGGGCCGGAGTCAATGGGGCAGGGCGGGCCCTGACGTCGCCGCACCGAAGGGCGGGCTCCGGGGCTCGCCGTGCGTTATGACAGTGGGATGGACCCAGCCCGAGCCTCGGTGGTGGTTGGAAAGCACACGGTCTCCGTCGAGCGGCTGGAGCGGCTGCGCTGGCGGGTCTCGGTGGACGGCCAGCGGCTCGCCACCTACTGCACCGAGAGCCGGGCCCGCGCGGCGGGGCGGCAGGAGGCGAGGCGGCTCGACTTCAGCCCGGGCTCCGCCCTGGGCACGCCCGGCCGGCGCGGCAGCTGAGGTGGGCGGCGGCACGGGCGCTCGCCCGCCTGCCGGGCTAGAGTAACGGCATGTCTCCGCATCGCCCGCCGCCCGGCTACACCCTCATCTCGGTCCTCTTCTCCACCTTCCCGCTCGAGCAGGGGCTGGCCGGCACGCTCCACCAGGCGGCGGTCGACCTCTACCAGCGCGACGCGGGCTTCGGGCCGGTGGCGGGCGACGTGGTCTCGGGGCGGGTGGTCAACCTGAGGAAGAGCCTCTCGCTCGGAAGCATCGTCGGCCCGGCCTTCGAGGCCGAGCTCGACACGGCGCGGGGCAGCGGCAAGGTGCGCTACCTCCTGACGCGGCAGGGGCTCGACCTCATGGGCGTGGGGGCGCCGCAGCCGTCGGCCCGGCGCGAGTACCTGAACTAGGAGCCCGTGGGGCGAAGGGCTCCGCGGCGCGGCTCAGCCGGTCAGCTTCTTGCGCATCACCACATGCGGCACGCCCTCGGCCAGGAACTCCTCGCCCTCCCTCACGTAGCCGCGGTGCTGGAAGAAGGCGATGGCCGGCAGCTGCACGTGGCAGATGATGTCGCCGATGCCGCGCAGCACGGCCAGCCGCTCCAGCATCTCGATGACCTTGTCGCCCACGCCGTGGCGGCGGTGCGAGGCGGCCACCGCCATGCGCCCGATCTGGCTGGTGCGGGCGTCGAGCCGGACCAGCCGCCCGGTGCCGACGCAGCGCCCCTGGTCGTCGATGGCCACCACGTGGTTGGCGTTGTGGTCATGGGTGTCACGGTCGAGCGGGCGTGGGACGTCCTGCTCCGTCTCGAACACGTCGCGCCGGAGGGCGTAGGCGAGCTCCCGATCCTCGGCGGACGAGGCGAAGCGCACGGTGTAGGGCATCCAGGATCCTTAGCCGATGCGGGGGCCGGCGCGCTACGGGCTCGGTGCGCCCGGGCCGGTGACGCGCGGCGTCGAGACGCCCGACGGGCTCGGTGAGCGCCCGGAACGACGAAGCCCCCCGGCCTCGCGGCCAGAGGGCTCGGGTGAAGGTGCGGCCGGTGACCGGTTACTTCTTGCCCGGTGCGGCCGGCTTGGCGGCCGGGGCCGGAGCCTGGGCGCCGGCCTTCATGACCCGGCTGCCGGTCTCGTCCATGGAGGTGAAGAGGGCGGCCTTGGTGGCCACCGCGGCCGCATCGGCCTTGATCGGGTGGCAGGCGCCGCAGAAGCCGTCCATGTTCTGGCCCTTCGAGCCGGTGTCGACGCGCAGGTACTTGTAGTTCGGGTTCGACGGGTGCGGGTCGTGGCAGCCGAGGCACTCGAAGCGGCCGCCCTCGCGGAGCAGCTCGGCCGGGACCTTGGCGATCTTCGGGTCGACCGAGGCGAGGCCGTACGGGTGGCTCATGTTGGCGTGGACCGGGGCGTAGCCCTGGCCGCCCCTGCTCGACTCCTCGTGGCAGCCGAGGCAGAGCGAGGTGGTGCCGGTGTAGGGGGCCTTGGTCTTCGGGTTGACGGCCGACTTGTTGGGGGCCACGGCGAAGATGATCTCGCCCTTGGCGGTGTGGATGGCGTGGCAGCCGGTGCAGCCCACGCTGTCATGTCCGCCGGCGGCGTGGGCGGCCGCGGGAGCGACCAGGGCGAGGGCGAGGGCGAGACGGGTCACGATCGACATTCGAGCTCCTTGACGGGCGCCGGGGTCTCCCCGGGGCGGTGGTGAAAAGCGCCGGGACTCTAGTGGCTCCGGTGCGGCCCTCGCCTTGACATGGGACAAGAGCCCACGTCGACCGACGTTTTCCTTCAGCACCCGGAGTAGAATCCCCGTGGTGGCCCCTCCACCCCCTCGTCAACAGCGCCCAGCTCCAGGGGACGACGTGAAGCCGGCGCCCGTCCGGATCGTCCTCGTCCGTCCGCGCAACCCGGAGAACCTGGGGGCGGTGGCGCGAGCCATGCGCAACTTCGGTCTCGACGACTGGGCCATCGTGGCCCTCGGGACGCACGACTTCTCGGCGGCGCGGCGCGTGGCGGTCCACGCCGAGGAGCTGCTCGACCGGCCGCGCCTCACGGCCACGCTCGACGAGGCGGTGGCCGACTGCGCCTGGGTGGTCGGCACGAGCGCGCGCAAGGTGCGCGGCACGCGGCGGCTCCTCCCGGAGGAGGTGGCGCGCGAGGCGGCGGCGCGGGCGCCCGGCCTGACCGCCATCGTGTTCGGCGAGGAGCGGAGCGGCCTCACCGGCCAGGAGCTCGACCGGTGCCACGACCTCTCGGCCATCCCGGTGGGCGAGGCACAGCCCTCGCTCAACCTGGCGCAGGCGGTGCTGGTCTACGCCTATGAGGCGCGGCGAGCCGGGGGCGTGCCGCCGCGCGGCAAGGAAGGCGCGCTGGCCACCGACGCCGACCTGGCGCGGCTCGAGGAGGTGCTGCGTCGCCTCCTGCGCGGCGGCGGGTTCCTGGCCGGTCCGGAGCGCCACGCGGTGCGCGACCTCGCCGGCGTGCTCCGCCGCGGCCGCCCCTCGCCGCGCCAGGCCAGGCTGTGGGAGACGGCGCTGCGGGCGTTGCTGAAGCGATGGCCGGGCGCGTAGGGGTCGGGACCACTCCACTAGATGACCCTCCCGGTGCGCCCCATCGGACCCGGGAAGGCGGGCCGCCCCGGTCGAATGATCGTCGGGGCCGCGCGGCTGGTGCGCGGCGGGAGGATCACCGATGCCCCTCGACTTCGCCCGCATGGATCTCCGCGACGCCCTCGACCTCGCCATCCTCATGGAGGAGGAGGCCCGGGTGCGCTACCTGGAGTTCTCCACGCTGGTGGGCGGCAGGTACACCGGCGACGCCTCGGACATCTTCAAGCTGATGGCGTCCTACGAGGAGAAGCACGGCGCCCAGCTCACCTCGCGCCGCCGCTCCCTCTTCCCGGATGCGCCCCGCCGCGTGACCATCGACATGCTCGACGACGCGGAGGCGCCCGACCGCGGCTCGCCGCGCGTCTTCATGTCGGCGCGCGACGCCGTGGAGGTGGCGCTCCGCTCGGAGGAGAAGGCCTGGACCTTCTTCGACGAGGCGCTCGCGTCCGTGAAGGACCCCACCGTGCGCGAGCTCTTCATCGAGCTCCGCGCCGAGGAGGCCGAGCACAAGAAGATCCTGTCGGCGCGGCTGAAGAAGCTCCCGGTCGGGCCGGACCTCACCGAGGCCGAGGCCGACCCACCGGGCTCCGACGGCGGGTAGGCCGGACCGCCCCGCTTGCGCCCGGGGCCGCGCCGCGCGACGCTCCGCCGCCATGGCCGACACCTTCACCTGGCTCGACCGCGGCGCGGAGCGGCGGCTCTGGCTCGACGACCCCACCACCCCGGGCGCCCGCTACCTGGCGGTGCGCCGACAGACCGGCGACGAGGACTGGAGCGCCGCCTGCGTGCTCGAGGCGGGGGAGCCGGAGCGGGAGATCGGCGACGGCCTGGTGGATGCCTCGGTGGCCGAGGACGCCATCCTCAAGTTCGCCATCCAGGCGCTGGCCGCGCTGCACGGCGTCTCGCCGGCGCCGGGCCTGCCCGACCAGGAGGCCGGCGAGGCCGAGGTGGTCATCGCCAGGCTGTGGCAGCTGCTGACGGCCCGCTGGGCGCCGCCGGGCGCCTGAATGGTGCGGCGCTACCCGGCCAGCACGCGCAGCGGCTTCTGCTCGAAGGCCAGCGCCGCCTCGAAGGACTCCATCAGCTCCTTCACGGTGGGCAGCGCCCCGGCGTCCTTCTCCGGGATGCGGGTGATGGAGGACCCCGTGTAGAAGAGGCCGTTCCTGGTGTCGCCCTTGATGGCCGCCGCCAGCAGCGCGTCGGTGATGCAGAAGCTCTCCTGGAAGTTGGAGTTGCGGCAGAGGCAGAGCTCCGCGCCCAGGCACTCGACGCAGGCCTTCTTGCGGCCGTGGTAGCCGTCCTTGCCGAAGAACCAGGCCTTGCTGCGCGGCGGGAACGCCTTGCCGGCGGCCAGCGCCTCGGTGAAGTCGTTCTTCACGGCGCGCGCCTTCATCCCCTTCACGCAGGAGGTGATGAGGGTGATGTCCTCGGCGGTCTTGCCGAGGTGCATGGCCTTGAAGTTGACGTGGGCGTCGCCGTCGGAGCTGGCCAGGAAGCGCGAGGCCACCTGCACGCCCGCCGCGCCCGCCGCCAGGAAGCGCGCGATGTCGGCGATGTCCACGCCGCCCGCCGCCACCACCGGGAGCGAGGTGTGCGCCAGCACCTCGTCCACCAGGGTGGGGAGCGGGTGGTCCACGTCGCCGATGTGGCCGCCGGCCTCGGCGCCCTCGGCCACCAGGAAGTCGGCGCCCCACTTCTCGTACATGGCGGCCAGCCGGCCCGAGGAGACGATGCCGGCGAAGGGGATGCCGCCAGCGCGGCACCACTTGATGATCTCGCGGGAGATGCCGGCGCCCTGGACGATGAAGGAGACCTTCTCCTCGATGGCGATCCTGGTGCAGGTCTCGAACTCGGCCTTGTTGATGGCCGCCATGAGGTTCATGCCCACGAAGCCGCCGCCGGCCTCGGCGCGGGAGCGCCGGATCTCGGCGCGGAGGTGGTCGGGGTTCTTCACCACCGCCGACACGGTGCCCACGCCCACCAGCCGCGGGCCGCGGTGCTGCGCCACCTTGCCGGAGAGGCCGTCGGAGGCGTGGATGCCCATGCCGCCCTGCACCAGCAGGCGCCGCCCGGAGTCCAGGAGGCCCTTGATGGTGGCGCGGTCGAGCTTGCCGAGGGGCAGGGGCTCGCAGGCGGGGGTGGCGGTGGCCTCGGCGGCGCCGACGGTCATTGGCGGGCTCTCCGGCGCGAGGGGGAGGATCGCGCGAAGTGAAGACAGTAGGGACGCCATGTCACTGCGGTGTCACGGGGTCCGTGACGAGGTTGCGACGCGGTGCGCCCAACGCGGCGCGTCGGCGGTGCGGCGTCGAGTCCGGCTATGGTTCGGATCTACCCGGAGGGACCACCATGCGCCACGCCACCATCGCCGCTGTCCTCTCGCTTGCGCTCGCATGCGGAGAACCGGCCAAGCCGCCCGCGCCGATCGGAGCGCAGGCGACCGCGACCTCTGGGCCGAGTTCCAGCAACACGGCCGCGACCCCGACTCCGACATCCACCAGCACCGCGAGCAGTACCGCCGCGCATCCCGAGCGTAGGGCCGCCATAGGCGGCCCGGAGTCGAGGGAGACCCCGACCCCGACCCCGACACCGGCCTCGGCCTCGACCTCGACCTCGACCCCGACCTCGACCCCGACCCCGACCCCGACCCCGACCGCGACCCCGACCCCGACCGCGGCCGCCGAACGAGACGAGGACGCCAAGAGGGAGGCCTACCGCCAGAAGAAGGAGGCGGAGCGGCTCGAGAAGGAACGCAAACGGCTGGAGCGCGACCAGGCGGAGCAGCACGCCCGCGAGGAGGCGGTCCGCGCCACCGCCGAGGCGGAGGCCCACCGGCTGGCGGCGCGGGAGATCCAGCGTCAGAAGGCCCAGGCCGAGGCGGGCAAGACGCTGGCTGCCGGCCTGGAGAAGACCCGCGGCGGCTTCATGGCGCGGCTGAACGCGCTGCTCGGAGGCGGGCGGCAGCTCGACGAGCAGGTGCTGGCCGACCTGGAGGAGGTGCTCTTCACCGCCGACATCGGCGTCAAGACCGCCACCCGGCTGCTGGAGACGGGGCGCGAGAAGGTGCGCGCCAAGGCCCTGGCCGATCCGGCCGCCGTGAGGGCGGCGCTCAAGGCCGAGATCGGCCGCAACCTGGCGCTGGATGGCGCCCCGGCCCGCCCCTTCGCCCCCGGCGCCGAGCGCCCCTGGG
>JANNKC010000089.1:0-1653 GCA_031396105.1 Anaeromyxobacter sp. | reverse complement strand
ATGGGCCCGCTGGGGCGCGAGCGCAGGCCGGGGGCTCGCGACCCCGCCAGCCCGTGTCGGCGTGAACGGGTGAGGCCGCGAGCGCGCCAGGCGGGCCATCCCGTGAGTGTCCGCCAGCGAAGCGCATGCTCCTCGGAATGGGCGTCAAGCGAAATGTGGCCCGCGAGCCGCCTGGACCCGCCTGGTAGTCACCCTGGGTGAATAGTGCCGAGTCACTTACGCTCGAGCGATCGGAAGGAATGGGGATTTCGCACGGGCCTTCCGGAGGAGGCGTAGGCGGATCACGATGTGCGCCGGACGGAGGGCGCACATGGCGAACGATCTCTCGAGATGGAGGGTGCCGCCGCAGAAACTCAAGATGAGCCACTATGATCGCAAGCGGCCCCTCACTAAGTGAACGGCATTGAGCGTAGGCGAGCCCAAGCGAGCCGGAGTCGAGGGGCTCCCCGGGGTGATCTCGATTCGTGCTCGGTCGTTTAGCCTCGCGTCAGCGAGGCTAGGCAAGGGACCCTATGGCCCAGGCAGCCCGCCCAGCACCTCGTCGAGCGCGCCGAGGAAGGCGTCCACCTGGGCCTCGTCGTGGCCGGCGGTGAGCGTCACCCGGAGCCGGCTGGTGCCGCGCGGGACGGTGGGCGGCCGGATGGCGCGCACGAAGAAGCCGCGCTGGCGCAGCCCCCGGGCCGCCGCCAGCGCCCGCGCCTCGCTCCCCAGCACCACCGGGAAGATGGGCGAGACCACCCGCGCCACGTCGAAGCCACGCGCCGCCAGGCCGGCCTTGAGCCGCGCCATCAGCACGTGGAGCCTGCTGCGCCGCTCCGGCTCGCCCCGCACCACCTCCAGCGCCGCCAGCGCCGCCCCGCAGGCGGCCGGCGGCAGCGCGGTGGTGAAGACGAAGGTGCGGGCCCGGGAGATCAGCAACTCGCGCAGCCGCGCCTGGCCCGCCACGTAGGCGCCGAAGGCTCCCAGCGCCTTCCCCAGCGTCCCCATCTCCACGTCGACCCGGTCCTTGACCCCTTCGGCCTCGGCCAGGCCGGCGCCGGTCGGGCCGAGCACGCCCACCGCGTGGGCCTCGTCGACGTAGAGCATGGCGCCGTGCCGGTCGCACAGGTCGCAGAGGGCGCCGAGCGGCGCGGCGTCGCCGTCCATGGAGAAGACCGCGTCGGTGATGACCAGCTTGCGGCGCGCCCTGGAGGCGGCCAGCAGCCCGTCGAGCTCCTCGAGGTCGAGGTGCCGGTACCGCGTGAGCCCGGCGCGGGAGAGGAGCACGCCGTCCAGGATGGAGGCGTGGTTGAGCACGTCGGAGAAGACGGCGTCGTCGCGCCCCACCAGCACGGCCGGCACGCCGGCGTTGGCGTGGTAGCCGGAGTTGAAGAGCAGCGCCGCGGGCGCGCCGTGGAGCGCGGCCAGCGCCGCCTCGAGCCGGCCGTGGATCTCGAGATCGCCCGCCACCAGGCGCGAGGCGCCCGCCCCGGCCCCCGCCGTGAGCGCCGCCTCGGCCGCGGCGTGCCGCAGCCGCGGGTCGCCGGCCAGGGAGAGGTAGTCGTTGGAGCAGAGGTTGACCAGCCGCCGGCCGCCCACCTCCACGACCGGTCCTTGCGCCGAGGTGAGCGGCTCGAGGGCCCGGCGCAGCCCCTTCTCCTCGAGGTCGGCGAG
>JANNKC010000049.1:0-3745 GCA_031396105.1 Anaeromyxobacter sp. | reverse complement strand
CTCGATCTGCTTGCGGGCCGTGTTGTCGGTGCCGATCAGCAGGTAGCCGATGACGGCGCCAGGGGCGTCGCGCAGGGCGGTGACCGACACCACGGCCGGGAAGCGGCTGCCGTCCTTGCGGATGTAGGTCAGCTCGTAGATGTCCTCGATGCCGCGCGAGGCCTTGAACACCAGGGCCTCGAAGCCCGGCGTGATGGGGGTGCCCAGCTCCAGGCTGAGCGCCGCGGCGCGCGCGATCACCTCCTGCGGGTCGGAGATGTCGGCCGGCGTGATCCTGTTCAGCACGTCGGCGGCCTGGTAGCCCAGCATGCGCTCGGCGCCGATGTTGAAGATCTGGATGACGCCCTTGGCGTCGGTGGCGATGCTCGAGAAGTTGGCGCTGTTGAAGATGGCGTCCTGCAGGGCCCCGGTCTTGATCAGGGTCTCCTGGCGGCGGACCTCGGTGGTGACCTCGGCCCCGCTGGCGGCTGGGGGGAGCGGGGCTGTATCGCGGGGCTGTCTGTGCATGGCCGATCTTTGCAGGGCCGCGAAGGGTGGCGGATCCCGAGGTTATTGGGTGCGGGAGCACCCCATCCATACATACCCTCATCCCCACCATAGCGCATGCCCGCCCCACCTGGGCCGTGCTACGCAGGGCGACGCTGCTCCAGCACCAGGATCCGGGTGGAGCGGCTGGGCGCATCCCGTGGTCCAGGAGGCGGGTTGACCATGTTCGATCACGACTTCGTCGTCATCGGCTCCGGGTTCGGGGGCTCGGTGTCGGCCCTGCGCCTGGCCGAGAAGGGCTACCGCGTCGCCGTCCTGGAGCAGGGCAAGCGCTTCGGTCCGGACGACTTCGCCAGGACCAACTGGAACGTCTGGAAGTACCTCTGGATGCCGCGCCTCGGCTTCCACGGCATCCAGCAGATCACGCTGCT
This sequence comes from Anaeromyxobacter sp., assembly GCA_031396105.1. Taxonomy (GTDB): domain Bacteria; phylum Myxococcota; class Myxococcia; order Myxococcales; family Anaeromyxobacteraceae; genus JADKCZ01. The sequence continues at coordinate 2,828 of JANNKC010000049.1, read as the reverse complement.
GCGGGACGTCCTGGTGTTCCACGGCGCCGGCGTGGGCGGCGGCAGCCTGGTCTACGCCAACACGCTGCTCTCGCCGCCGGACGAGGTGTTCGAGGATCCCCGCTGGCCCAGCGACGAGGACTGGCGCCGCACGCTGGCGCCGCACTACCGGATGGCCAGGTACATGCTCGGCGTGACCGAGGCCAGGGAGACCTTCGCCTCCGACCACCTCCTCAGGGCCGTCGTGGAGGAGGAGTGCGGGCGCGGCCACACCTTCACCAAGCACACCGTGGGCGTCTACTTCGGCGAGGCGGACCAGACCGTCCCCGACCCGTACTTCGGCGGCGAGGGGCCGGCCCGCACCGGCTGCACCCACTGCGGCGAGTGCATGACCGGCTGCAAGCGCGGCGCCAAGAACACCCTCGACAAGAACTACCTCTGGCTCGCCGAGCGGCGCGGCTGCGTGGTCGAGCCCGAGACCAGGGTGACGGACATCCGGCCCATCCCGGGCGGCGGCTACGAGGTCCGCACGGTCCGGTCCACCTCGCGCTTCGACAGGCAGCCCCGGGTCATCCGCGCGGCCAACGTGGTGGTCTCGGCGAGCACCCTCGGCACGGTCAAGCTGCTCCTCGAGTGCAAGGCGCGCGGCAGCCTGCCGGCGCTGTCGGATCAGCTCGGCCACCACGTGCGCACCAACAGCGAGGTGCTGCTGGCCGCCTGCGCCAGGGACGACGCGGTGGACTACAGCCACGGCCTCGCCATCACCTCCGGCGTCTTCCCCGAGGAGCACACCCACGTCGAGATCGTGCGCTACGGCAAGGGCCAGGACTTCATGGCGCTGCTGCTCACCTACCTGACCGGCGGCGGCCCGCCGTGGCCGCGCTGGCTCCGCTGGCTGGGCAACATGGTCCGCCATCCCCTCGGCTTCGCCCGCGTCCACTGGCCCTTCGGCTGGGCCAGGCGGTCGGCCATCCTGCTGGTCATGCAGCCGCTCTCCAACTTCATGCGGCTCACCCTGGGCCGGCGCCCCTGGGGCACCACGCTGGTCAGCCACCTGCCCACGGCGCAGCGGCCGCCCACCTTCATGCCGCTGGCCAACCGGCTGGCCGCCCGCATGGCCGCCAAGATGGGCGGCACCGCCGCCAGCCTCCTCCCCGAGGTGCTCCTCGACACCTCCAGCACCGCCCACATCCTGGGCGGCGCCACCATGGGGCGCAGCCCGGACGATGGGGTGTGCGATGCGCAGGGACGGGTCTTCGGCTACCCCAACCTGTTCATCGCCGACGGCAGCCTGGTCCCCGCCAACCTTGGCGTGAACCCGGCCCTCACCATCACCGCGCTCTCCGAGTACGTGATGTCGAACATCCCGGACAACCCGCTGGGCGGCCTGAAGCCGGCGCCGCGCCCCCCCGGGCCGCCGCAGGGGTGACGGCGGCCTGGGCCGCCGCACCGGCAGGCCAGGGGGCCGCCTCGCCCTCGACAAGAGGGGGGGGCCCCGGGCATCTTGTGCGCCCTCGACCCTGGAGGCCACCATGCGCTACGACCCGCTCCGCGAACTGCCCCCCACCGCCGGCTGGCGACCCGGCGACGTCCTCGTCGTCTTCGGCGAGCTCTTCGGGCGCGGCTACGCCAACGGGATCGTGGACGAGGCGCGCCGGGCGGGCCTGACGCTCATCGGCGCCACCGTGGGCCGCCGGGACGGCGCCGACGGCCCGCTGCGGCCGCTCGGCGCGGAGGAGCTGGCGCAGGCCGAGGCCAACCTGGGCGGCCGCATCGTCAACGTGCCGCTCGAGGCCGGCTTCGATCTCGAGGCGGTGGACGGCGGCCCGTCGCCCGCCGAGCAGCTGAAGAAGGTCAAGGCGGACGGCTGGCGCGAGGTCACCTTCGACCAGGCGGCGCTGGAGCGGTCCAGGGCGGCCGGCGCGGCGCGCTTCGAGCGGAACGCGGCGGCCTTCGCCGGCCAGCTGGCCGGGCTGGTCCCGCCGGACGCCAACCTGCTCATCGTCCACACCATGGCCGGCGGCGTGCCGCGGGCCAGGTCCCTCATGCCGCTCATGACGCGGCTCTTCCGCGGCACCGGCGCGAAGCACCTGGCCTCGGGTGAGGTCTGGGAGAGCGAGCTCGGGCGGCTCTGGGCGTCGAGCTTCGAGGAGGTGACCGCCCGGACCTTCCAGCGGCTGGTGGCCGCCACCGCCCCGCTCCGCACGCCTCGCCGGCGGGTCCGCTACGCCGCCTACGGGTACCACGGGTGCGAGGTGCTGGTGGGCGGCCAGCTCACCTGGCAGTCCTACGTCCCCTACCTGCAGGGGTGGGCCAAGCGGCGGCTGGAGCAGTACGCCGAGGAGGCGTGGCGCGAGGGCGTGCGCGGCACGGTCTTCAACGCGCCGGAGATCTGGACCAACTCCAGCGCCCTCTTCCTGGGGGTCGAGCTGTCGCTCTACCCGCTCCTCCTCTCGGTGCGGGAGGCGGCGCGCCAGGCGGGCGGCGCCGCGCCGGCCACGGCCGAGGCGCTCTGGACCGCCTGCCGCGCCCTGCTCAAGGAGGGCGCCACGCTGGAGGGGATGCTGGAGCGCGCCGGGCGGTTCCTGGCTGCACCGGAGCTCGCACCCTACCGGGCGCTGGAGGCCTGGCCGCAGCACTCCAGCCGCGAGCAGATGGAGGTCATGCTGGCCGCGTCCGAGGAGGTGCTGGCCATGAGCGCCGATCACCGGAACGCGGTGGCGGCCGAGCTGTCGCGGGTGGTCTTCGGCTCGGTGGGGCGGCTCATGCTCGCCGAGGCCTGGGAGCCGTCCGCGCCGGTGCGCTGGCTGAACCACGACGTCATCGCCGAGCGGTTCGTCCGGCCCTGA
>JANNKC010000018.1:0-23416 GCA_031396105.1 Anaeromyxobacter sp. | reverse complement strand
TGATCTTGATCCCCTTCCAGTTCACCGCGGTGTTCTTGGCGAGGATGGTGATGCCCTTCTCGCGCTCCAGGTCGTTGGAGTCCATGACCCGGTCCACCATGGTCTCGTTGGCGCGGAAGGTCCCCGCCTGCCGCAGCATGTAGTCGACGAGCGTGGTCTTGCCGTGGTCGACGTGGGCGACGATGGCGACGTTGCGGATCTTTTCGCGGGCGATCATGGGATCCTGACTGGGGGGCTGCCCTGGTCCTGGGGAGGCCGGGCGGCCGGAAGGGCGGCGATGTATAGCCGCCCCGCCCCGCCCACCGCAAGGCCGGGCCGGAGGTCCTGGGCGCGTGCTAACCTCCCGACGCCGCAGCCGGGCCGTGGAGCGCCAGGGGGAGGGACCGGGTGGCACACCAGATTCTCTTCGTCGACGACGAGCCGGAGGTGCTGTCGCTCCTCCGCAGGACGTTCACGGAGGACGACGGCTACCTGACCCTGACGGCCTCGGGCGGCGAGGAGGCCCTGGCCATCCTGGCGGCGCGCCCCGTGGACCTGCTGATCACCGACCAGCGCATGCCCGGCATGACGGGCATCGGGCTGGCGGTGCGGGCCCGGCGGCTCCAGCCGGACCTGACCGTCATCCTGCTCACCGCCTACACCGATCCGCGCGAGCTGCTGGACGCCATCAACCAGGGCGAGGTCTACCGCTACCTGGTGAAGCCGTGGGACACGGCGGACCTGCGGCAGGCCGTGGTCCAGGCCCTCCGGCAGGTGGACCTCGAGCGGGAGCGGGCCCAGCTCTACGCCGAGGCGGAGCGGCGCCAGGCGGCGCTGCAGGCGGCCAGCGACATCGCCCGCGACGTGGGCTCGGCCGAGAGCCACCAGGCCCTGCTGGAGCGGCTGGTGGAGCGCCTCCCGCAGGTGGTCCCCTGCGACGTGGTGGTGGCCCTCCTGGTGCCGGAGAAGGCGGCGCCCGTGCTCCTCATCCGCCCGGTCGCCGCGCTGGCCGACACGGCGCTGGTGGCGGCGCGCGAGGACGCGCTGGCGGCCTGGCTGGAGCTGGGCGGCGCCCCCATCCCAGAGCGCGACCTGCAGATCCGGGTCACCGGCACCGGCGGAGCCGGCGCGGCCGCCTCCTTCTCGTCGCGCCTCACCGTCCCGGTGCAGCTGGGCGGCCGGCCGGCCGGGGTGGTGGTGCTGGAGCGCGCCGCCGCGGACGCCTTCGGGGAGGGGGACGCGCGGATCCTCGACCTGCTGGTGAACGAGGTGGGTGCCGCGCTGACCGCCTTCGCCGAAAGGGTGCTGGGGGAGCGGCACCGGCTGGAGCGGGTGGTGGAGTCCATGGCCGATGGGCTGCTGGTCGTGCCGGCCACCGGGGAGGAGGCCATCGCCAACCCGGCGGCGCGGCGCATGCTGGGCGCCGCCGAGAAGGGGCCGGTCCCGGTGCGCTGGCTCCAGGAGGCGCTGGGCTTCTACCCGTTCGACCTGGTCCGCGGGCTGGCCCCCGACTCCGGCGGGCGGGCCTTCGTGGCCGAGGAGGTCCGCCTCCGCGGCTTCACGCTCTCCTCGGTGGTGACCCCGGTGATGGACCGCGAGGGACGCCTGGCCGGCGTGACGGTCCTGCTGCGCGACGTGAGCGAGCAGAAGCGGCTCGAGGAGCGAAAGGAGGAGTTCGTCCAGGTGATGAGCCACGAGCTGCGGACGCCGCTCACCGCCATCACCGGCGCGCTCGACCTGGTGCTGTCGGGCCGCACCGGCGAGCTCACCGAGAAGCAGGACCGCTACCTGCGGCTGGCCCGCGAGTCGAGCCAGAAGCTCAACCACATGGTGGACGACCTGCTCGACCTGTCGCGCCTCGCCAAGGGCAAGGAGCGGATGGCGGCCGAGGTGGTCTTCCTCGACGAGCTGACCCACGGCACGGTGGAGCGCTACCAGGCGGCCGCCTCCGCCAAGCGGGTCGACCTGCAGGCCGAGACGCCGGCCGCGCCGGTCCAGGCGGTCGCCGACGGCGGGCGGCTCGGCCAGGTCCTGTCCAACCTGCTCACCAACGCCATCAAGTTCACCTCGGAGGGCGGCGCCATCCGGGTCCGCCTCTTCGCCTCGCCGGCCGTGCGCGGCGCGGTGGCCCTGTCGGTCTGGAACTCCGGCGAGCCCATCCCGGAGGCCGACCTGGAGCGGATCTTCGAGAAGTTCGAGCAGGCGCGCAGCGAGCGGACCCGGCGCGTCAGCGGCACCGGGCTGGGCCTGTCCATCTGCCGCGGCATCGTGGAGGCCCACGGGGGGGCCATCTGGGCGGAGAACGCCTCGGAGGAGGACCTGGGGCCGGGCGTCCGCTTCACCGCGCTCCTGCCCCTGGAGCCGCCCACCGAGGCGGCGGCGACGCCCGCGCCGGCGCCCCGCCCCGGCGCCGCCGAGGCGCCGGTGGCGCTGGTGGTGGAGGAGGCCGACGCCGCGGCGCTGATCCGCGGCGCGCTGGCCCGCCGCGGCCTGCGGGTCCACCTCACGGCGGCGCCGGAGGACGCGCTGGCGGAGGCCCGGCGGGTCCGGCCCCGCGTGGTGATCTACGACCCGGCGCTCCCCGGGCTGGCGGGCGCGGCGCTCGGCCAGGTGCTCCGCCACGACGCCGAGACCCGCCACGTGGCGCTGCTGGCCATCTCCCTGGAGGCGGGGCGGGAGGCGGCGTTCCGCGCCGGCGCCGATCGCTTCCTGCCCAAGCCCTGCTCGCCCGGCGAGCTCGGCGTGGTGGCCGAGGAGCTGGTGCGGCGCGGGCGGACCGGCGGCGCCCGCGTGCTCGTGGTGGACGACGAGGCGCCCATCCGGGCCATCTGCGTCGAGGTGCTGGAGAGCCACGGCTTCACGGTGGACCAGGCCGGCGACCTGGCCGGCGCGCGGCAGCTGGTGCGCCAGCGCCGGCCGCAGCTCCTGCTCCTGGACGTGGCCCTGCCGGACGGGGACGGCTTCGGCCTCCTCGAGGAGTTCGCCGCCGACCGCGCCAGGGAGCCCTTCGGCGTGGTCTTCCTCTCGGCCCGCGGCGAGACCGCCGACAAGGTCCGCGGCCTCCGCCTCGGCGCGGACGACTACCTGACCAAGCCATTCGACGCCCAGGAGCTGGTGGCCCGGGTGGATGCGGTCATCCGGCGCCGCGAGAACGCCATGCAGTCATCCCCCATGACCCGGCTGCCCGGCGGGCCGGCCATCGACCTGGAGGTGGAGAAGCGGCTGGTGGCCCAGGTGCCCTTCGCGCTCTCCTACCTCGACCTGGACAACCTCAAGGCCTACAACGACACCTACGGCTACGCGAAGGCGGACGGCGTGCTCCTCCAGACGGCCGGGATCCTCCGGGAGGTGGTGGGCTCCCTGGGCGGGCCGGGGGCCTTCCTGGGCCACGTCGGCGGCGACGACTTCGTCCTCCTCACCGCGCCGGATCGGGCCGCCGCCGTCTGCCGCGAGGCCATCGGCGCCTTCGACCGAGTCATCCCACTCTACTACGACCGGACCGACCGGGAGCGGGGCTACATCGAGGCGGCCGACCGCTTCGGCACGCGGCGGCGCTTCTCCTTCCTGGCGCTCTCGGCCGCCACGGTCGAGGCGTCGCCGGGGCGCTTCGGCAGCCACGCCGACCTGGCCCGGGCCGCGGCCGAGCTCAAGCACCAGGCCAAGCTCGTGCAGGGCAGCATCCACCTGATCGACCGGGGCGGTACGGCGGAGCGGGCCACGTGACGCTGGCGCGCCGCCTGGCGCTCTTCGCGCTGGCTGCCGCGGTGGTGCCGCTGGTCGGCGTGGCGTTCACCGTGCTGGCCCGGTCGGAGCGCGCCCTGGCCGCGCGCGCCACGGCCGAGCAGTCGGCCGCGGCCAGAGCCGCCGCCGAGGCCATCGCGCGGGACCTGGGGACGGTGCAGGACGACCTCGGGAGGGCCGTGGCGGCCTGGGACCCGAGCCGCCTCGACGAGCGGGAGCTGAAGGCCTTCCTCTACCTGCTGGCCCGCCAGGTGCCGCACGCCAGCGCCGCCGTCGCGGTGGACGGGCGTGGAATGCCGCACGCGTTCGGTGGCCGGGGCGAGACCGATCCGCTCCTCGACGCCTTCGTCCAGAACGCGCTCCAGGCCCAGCGGTCCCCCAGCTGGGAGGGCTCCGCGCTCGGCCTCTTCGGCGGCGGCGCCGGGGTGGCGCTGGCCGCCCTGCGCGAGGTGCGCCCGCCGCGGGGCGGCCGCTGGGTGGTGGCGGTCCGGATCGAGCCGTCGCTGGCGGCGCAGCGCCTGGCCGAGGCGGCCACCGCCGGGCGGGCCGCCTGGCTCCTGGACGCCGGCGGCGAGGTGGTGGCCTCGTCGCCGGGCGCCCCGGTGCGGTCGCCGCTCGAGCGCGAGGCGTTGGCCGGCCTCCGTCGCGCCGGCCATGCGGGGGGGACCGTGGAGGCCCCGGGCGGGCTGGCGCTGGCAGGCCTGGCCCAGGTCCCCGGGGTGGCCGACTGGTCGGTGCTGGCGCAGTTGCCCGCGGCCGAGGCCTTCCGCGACCTGCTGGCGCTGCGCCGGGCCGTGGTCTGGTCGTCGCTCCTGGTCCTGGCGGTGGTGCTGGCCGCGGCCTGGCTCCTGGCGCGCAGCCTGGCCCGCCGCCTCGGCGCCGTGGAGGCTGCGGCGCGCGCCTTCGGCGTGGGGGACCTGGCGGCGCGGGCCCCCGAGGGCGGCCGGGACGAGCTGGCGCGCCTGGCCGGGGCCTTCAACGCCATGGCCGGCGAGGTGCAGACCTCGCGGGCCCGCCTGGAGCGGTGGAACGACGACCTGCACCGCGAGGTCGAGGCCCGCACGTGCGAGCTCCGCGAGGCCCAGGCGCAGCTCCTGGAGACCCAGAAGCTGGCCGCCCTCGGCCAGCTCGGGGCCGGCGTGGCCCATGAGATCAACAACCCGCTCACCGGCATCCTCGGGAACGCCCAGCTCCTGCTGGAGCGGCCGGGCCGAGAGGGCGCCGACCGCGAGTCGCTGGAGGCCATCGAGCGGGCGGCCCGGCGCTGCCGCGAGATCACCCGCAAGCTGCTCCGCTTCAGCGAGCAGCGCGCCGCGCCGGACCTCCGCGTGCTCGAGCTGAACCAGGTGGTGGAGGACGGGCTCGAGCTCGTGGTCGAGCAGCTCCGGCAGGCGGACCTCGTGCTGGAGAAGGACCTGGTCCAGCCGCCCCCGCTGGTCCGGGCCGACGGGACGCAGCTGGCCCAGGTGGTCCTCAACCTGGTGGGCAACGCCCGCGCCGCCTGCCTGGGCAGGTCGGGAGCGCGCATCCGGGTACGGACGGGCGTGGCGGCCGGCCTCGCCGAGATCGAGGTGCGCGACGAGGGGAAGGGGATCCCGGCGGAGCACCTGGCCCGGGTCTTCGAGCCCTTCTTCACGACCAAGGAGCTCTGGAGCAGCGTCGGCCTCGGCCTCTCGGAGGCCTGGCGGGTGGTCACCGAGCACGGGGGGACCATCACCGTGAAGAGCAGCCTGGGCGAGGGGAGCACTTTCACGGTGCGCTTGCCCGTGGCGCAGGGGCCGGCGGTATAGTCCCGCGCCATGTCGGCCACCCGCGAGCGGTTGCACTTCTCCGCGGTGGCCCTGGCCCTGGTCGGAGCCGCCGGGCTCGCCTACTGGCTGCTCCTGGCGCGCGGTCCGGCCGGCGTGGCGTCGGCCCCGCCCCCGCCACCTGCGCCTGCGCTCCAGGCGGTGACGCGCCTCTCGGTGAGCCGCTCCTCGGGCGGCGCGGTGCTGTTCCGGGCCGGCGCCCAGCGCGAGCCCTTGCTGGCCGGCGCCGAGCTGCGGCCCGACGACCTCATCGAGACGGTGGAGGGGGCGAGCGCCGTGCTGGTGGCCGGCGAGAGCTACCAGGTGGTCCTGGAGGGCGCTGCGCGCTTCGCGGTGAAGGAGATCGCGGCGGAGGTGTCCCGCTTCCGCATCGAGGACGGCCTCGTGACGGCGACCGTGCGCGACGACCCCGGAAGGACCTTCGTGGTCGAGGCGTCCGAGGCCGTGGCCCGGACCCGCGGCGGCACGCTGGCCGTGGCCAACGTGGCGGGGGCCGTCACGATGGGCGTGACGGGCGGTGCGGCCGAGTTCGAGGCGGCGGGGCGAATCGTCACGCTCCAGCGGGGGCAGGGGTCCACGGCCGCAGCAGGTCTCCCACCCACACTTCCAGTGGCGCTGCCGCGCTCCCTGCTCCTCAAGGTGGACTGGCCCTCCAGCCGGGAGACCAACCGCCGCAAGCTGGTGGTCCGCGGGCAGGCCACGCCGGGCGTGGTGCTCACGCTCGGTGGGCAGCGCGTCGCGGTGGGGGCGGACGGCCGTTTCACCCAGACGGTCTGGCTGCGCGAGGGCGCGCAGGAACTCGATGCCGTGGCGCGCGATGTGGCAGGGCGTCGCGAGCGGAGCCGGAGCCAGACGGTCATCCTCGATACCCGTGCACCCGACACGCAGTTCGACACGCACGGTCTCTGGAAGGGCGGGAAGTAGGGGCGGGTCCGGGTGCTGTCCCGTGGCCGGGGCGCTTGACCGCGTGCGTCGTCGAGGTAACGATAGCGTACCGGGGAGGAACTGGGCGGCGCCGGCGGCGCGGCGGCTCAGGTGCATCGCGCCTGAAGGGGGAGCATGTCGTCATCGCTGGTCATTAGGGCGCTCCTTGCGCTCGTCGCACTCGCCGAGCCACCGGCCAGCGCGGCGGCGGCAGCCGTCGCCGTCGTGGCCGGCCCCGGCGACCAGACCGCGCCATCGATCTCGGCCGGCCAGCTCGCCTACGCCGACGACGCCCGCACCGCCCGCGAGATCTGGGTCAGGGACCTCGCCAGCGGCGTGGCCACCCCGCACTCGGCGGCGCTGGAGGTGCAGGGCGGCCCGATCCTCGATAACGGTGTCCTGGCCTTCGCGGTCGCGGGCGGGGTCCGGGTCGTGTCGTTCGACGATCCGGGCGCGTCGGCGACGGTCCAGGCGGCGGGCGCGGCCGGCGTCTCGGCGTCGGCCCAGCTGGTGGCCTGGGAGCAGGCCGGCGCGGGGGGGCGCGACGTGGCCCTGCTCCCTGTCGGCGCCACGACGCCGGTGGTGCTCCCCGGGGACGGCGACGAGCACGGCCCCTCGGTCTCCTACGGCTGGCTGGCCTGGCTCGACGGCACCGGCGCCATCCGCCTGCGCGATCCGCGCGGCGCGACCACCACGCCCTTCCTGGGCCGGGCCCGGGAGGTGGCGCTCTGGGGGTCGAGCCGCCTGGCCACCCCCCTCCTGGCCGCCGTGGTGGACGCGGCCAGCGGCGGCGCCGAGCTCGTCGTGATCGACGCTGCTGGCGCGGTCCGCGGCCGCCTGGCGCGGCCCGCGGCGCCCCAACACCCGCGCCTCGGCAACGAGTGGGTGGCCTTCGACGACCTCTCCACCGGCACGTCGCAGGTGGCCCTTTGGCAGTGGACCACCGGCCGTCTCGTCATCCCCTCGCCGACGGGCCAGGCGCAGTTCCTGAACGACCTGCGCATCGAGGACCAGGTGATGCGCCTGGTCTGGGCTGACGCGCGGGCCGGCGACCTCGACATCTACCTCTTCGAGTCCACCCTGCCACTGCCGGACGTGGCCCAGGGCCAGGCCCGCTGCGACGACCCGTTGGCGCCGTTGCTGGCCGACCTCCTGGCCCGACGAGGCCGGGGGCGACCCATCGCCGGACAGGCCGTCTTCTCGCTGGCCGCGAGCGCGCCGGTTCTGGTGTGCGTGGATGCCCAGGACGTGTGCGCCGGCTGGGTGCGGGTGGGCGACCACGCGGTGGCGTCGCCACAGGACTTCGGCGGCGGCACCTGCGCCGGCCTGGGCGCCGGACACCATGACCACGGTCGCGATCGCGGTGACGGCGACGACCAGCACGACGGCCATGCCGACGGCGACGGCGACGGCGACCGCGACCGCGACGGCGACCGCGACGGCGACCGCGACGGCGACCGCGACGGCGACCGAGACGGCGACGGCGACGGCGACCGAGACGGCGACGGCGACGGCGACCGCGACGGCGACCGAGACGGCGACGGCGATCACGACCCGGCGAGGACGCGGGTGGCCCCGCCGCTCCCGAGGGAGCGCTCCATCCACCTCGAGTCACGGCTCACGCTCCCGGCGGGGGAGACCCGGGCCTGGGCGGTAGCGAGCGGCCACCGGAACGCCACGCTCCGGGTGCGCGTCCTCGCCGACGGGTGGCAGAGCCCGCCGAGGGCGGCCTGCATCGCCGGCGTCGACTGCCTCGACCCGGTCCCACCGATCGGCCGGTGGCCCGGCTGCACCTCGGGTCCGGGCGGCCTGCCCGGGCTGCTGCTCGCCCTGCTCGCGGTGGGGCGGGCCGGCCGCAGGCGCCGCGCCTAGCGCATGCCACGGGGAGATGGGCGCCCGTGCTGACGCTGGCGCTGGCGCTCGTCGCCGGGGCTGCGGGTCCCGCCCTCGGAATTCCACCCTGGCCCCTCGGGCCGGACGGCGAGCTGGTGGCCGCTCCGCCCGGCGTGCCGCTCGAGGCGTCCGGAGGCGCGGTAGAGGCGGTCGCGCCGGGGCTCTGGCGAGTGGTCCCCGACGAGGGTGTCCGCGCCGTGGAGCTCCGCGCCGGTGAGCTCCGGGCGGTCGCGCTGGTCGAGCCGCCTCCGGGTCGCGTGACCCTCGCCTTCGCCCCCCCGGCGCCGGTGAAGGGGCGGGATGACGCCGTGACGGTCGAGGTCACCGTCCAGACCTCGGCTGGCGAGGCCGACGCTGATCCGCGGCCGCCCTGGATCACCCCCTCCGCCGGCAGGCTCGGGCCGGTGGAGGTGGTGGGGCCGGGCCGCTTCCGCGCCAGGTTCGAGCTCCCCGAGACGCGCTGGCCGGAGGCGGTGGCCTTCGTGGCGCTGGCGGCCCGCTGTCCAGACTGCGCCACGCCGAGGGCGCTGGGCGCCGCCTGGCTCCCCGTCGCCGCCGCCATCGACCTCCCGGGCCGCACCGACCCCGGCGTGTCCACCACGGTGGAGGTGGCCGGGCGACGCTGGGGCCCGGTCCTGGCCGACGCGACCGGGCGCTTCCGGGTCCCGGTGGTCGTGCCGCCGGGCGCCGTGCGCGGCACGGCCCACTCGGTCAACGCCCGCGGGAACGAGCGCCACACCGTCATCCAGCTCGGGCTCCCGACCGTCCCGCGCCTCGCCTGCGCGGTGGCCCCGCCGGGCCTCCCGGCCGACGGCCGCGCCAGGGGTGCGGTGGTCTGCACCGCCTGCGCCCCCGACGGAAAGCCGGCGCCGGGCGGGCGGGTGATGCTGGCGGCGAGCCGGGGCGGTGTGGGCGCGGTCCGCTGGGAGGGGGGGCTGCTCCGCGCCACCTACCATGCCGCGCGCGGCGGCTCGGGCCCCGCAACGCTCGTCGCCACCTGGCGGGAGGCGGGCGCCGCCGGCCACGCCACGGTCGCCATCGAGCTCGCCACCGGCGCGCCGGCCGGCATCGACTGGGAGGTCGCCGGGGAGCCGCTCCGCCCTGGCGAGTCGGCGGAGGTCAGGGCGGTGGCGCGCGACGAGCGGGGCGATCCGCTCGGGCCGGCCCTGGCCCGGGCCGGCCCCGGCTCCACGGTGGCGGAGGGCAGGCTGGTGGCCCGCGCCGCGCTCGGTGATGGCGTCGAACGGATCGCGCTGTCGTTCGTGCTCCCGCCGACGCAGGTGGCGGCCCGGCTCTCGCTGCGCCGGGAGGGCGCGACCTGGGTAGCCGAGGCCCGCGGCCTGGACGGGCGGCCCGCGGTGGGGGTCCCGCTCACCTTCGGCGGCGGCGCCACGGCCGTCACCGACGCACGTGGCTCGGCGCGGTCCCCGGCGGTCGGGCCGGCCGAGTGGGTGACGGGGCCGGCCGGGCTGCGCGCCGCCGGCTGGAGCTGGGCGCCGCCCGACCGGGAGGCGATCGAGGTGGCCCGCCAGGTCGAGGTGGCGCTCCGCCCGGCGGACTCGGTCGACGTGGCGGCGACCGTCGAGGGGCGCTGGATCCGCTGGAGCATCAAGGGGCCCGGCGGAGCGCTCGCGGCGCGCCAGGTCCTGCTCCGGGCCGGCGACGTGCGGCTCGGCCCGGTCGAGGCGTACGGCGGCGGCGGACGCTGCGAGGTGCTCGGCGGGCACGGGCCGGTGGCCGTGATGGATGAGGCGTCCGGCGCTGCGGCCGTGGTGGTCGTGCCGTGAGGTGCGCGGCGCTCCTCCTCCTCCTGCCCGCCATGGCAGGCGCCCAGGCGGCCAGGGTCGGCGGCGGGCTCGAGTCCGGCGGGGTGATCGTCGGGCGCGCCTGCGTCGATCTCGACGGGGACGGCCGCTGCGGCCCGGGCGACCCCGGCGTCGCCGGGGCGCGGGTCCGGGTCGCCGACGGCCACATGGCCACCGCCGACGAGGAGGGGCGGTTCCACCTGTTCGGCCTGGCGGGGCGGCTCCTCCTCCCGGACCGCGAGGCCTACGGCGCGGCTGGCGTGGCGATGGACGGGGCCGCGGTGCGCCGGGCGGTCGAGCAGGCGCCGGGGGGGGCGGTCGCCGTCGATCTGGTCGTGGCGCCGCCCCGCCCGACCGCCGAGTCAGCCTGCACCATCGACCGGACGCCCCTGGGGACACCGACGCTGGGCGAGGGCGGGGTCGCCTGGCCGGTCTCTGGAGTCGTGGCGCCCGGGGCGCGCCTGCTCGTGGACGGCCGGTCGGCGGCGGTTGGGCCGGACGGCAAGTTCGAGGGCCAGGCCCGCCTGGTCGCCGGCCCGAACACGGTGGCGGTGCTCGTGCTGGCGCCGGACGGCGCCGCCGAGCTCCACGCCCTGCCGGTCCACCTGGCCCGGCCGGGCGGGGCGGCCACCCGGTTCTACCCGGGCCCGCCGCGGCTGCTCGCCACCCTCCAGCCGTCCCGCGGGCCGACCGGGGCGCTCGTCATCGGAATTGCCGCCCCGGGCGTGGTCGTGCGGGTCGGCGGCGCCAGGCCTTCGCTCGCGGCGGACGGCACCTTCGGCGCGTTCGCTCCGCTCCAGCCCGAAGACGAGGCGGTCAGCCTGGAGGTCACGGCGGCGGACGGGGCGCGGCTCGCGCTGGCCCTGCCGCTGCCGCCGCCGGAGCAGGCGTTCGAGGGGCTGTTCCTGGGCGACCTGGAACTCTCGGTCGGCGCGGACGGAGTGCGCGGCGCCGGGCGGGGCACGGGGACGGTGACCGGGACCTGGCGCGGGATCCGCCTGGACGCCGGCCTCGATCTCGACGATCGCGACGACGGGGTCGCCTCGCTGGCACGACCGCGCGACAGCCTGGCCGCGGCCCACGCGCCCGACCCCTCGCGGACCTTCCTCATCGCGGGCGACGCATCGTCGCCCGGCGACGCCAACGCCGGGCGTGGCCGGGTCTGGGCGACCGTCGAGGCGGACGGCCTCTCGCTGGCGGCCGGCTGGACGCGAGCCGGCCTTCCCGGCGAGGGGCTGGGCCGGTACGACCGGGCGCTCTTCGGGGTGCGGGTCGATGGGGAGGGGAAGACCGGGCCGGTGCGGCTCTTCGGTGGCGTCTTCGGGGCCGCCACGGGAGACGACGACGCCGGCGTGCCGCCGCCGCGGGCGGTCCACCAGGTGCTGCTCGCGACGGGCGGCTCGCTCTTCTACCTCTCCGGGACCGGGGTGGTGGTGGGGAGCCTGGCGGTTCGGGCGGAGTGGCGCGACCCCTCCACCGGCCTCTTGACCGGTGCCCGGGCCCTGCGGCGCGGCGTCGACTACCGCCTCGACGAGGGGTCGGGACGCCTGCTCCTGCTGCGCCCGCTCGCCTCGGTGGCGCCGCCCGCCGTGCGCGTCACCGGCGACCCGTTCGCCGCGTCGGAGGCCCGGCTGGTGGTGGACTACCTGGACGCGGGACTCCCCGGCGCCGCCCGCCGGGCGGGCGGCCGGGCGGGCGTCGAGGTGGGGCCGTTGAGGCTGGAGGTGCGCGGCGCAGCCGAGGACGGCGAGCGCGAGACCTGGCGGCTCGGGGCCGCGGCGGCCGCCCTGGACCTCGGGTCGGCGCTTCGGGCCGGGGTGGAGGTGGCCCGCACCGAGGGGCGCCTCTACGAGGCGGGGAGCGGCTTCACCAGCTCGGGCGACGGTGGCTTCTCGTCCTTTGCGGACGCGCCGGACGGAGGGGGCGCCACGGCCGTCCACGCCGAGGTCCGGGGCGAGGCGGGCGGCGTCGGGTGGCGGGGCTGGTGGCGGGAGCGGCCCGCCGGCTACTCCGACGGGACCTGGCTGGAGTCGCGCACCGCGCTGGAACGGGGCGCGGAGGTGAAGGGCGAGGCCGGACCGGTCCAGCTCCTCCTCGCCGTGGCCGAGCGCGCCGGCACCGACCAGCGCGACCCGACCGGCCGCACGCCGGTCGACGCGCGGCGGGCCGTGGCGCGCGCCGCCGCGCCGCTCGGGCCGGTCGAGCTCACGGCGGAGCTCTTCCACGAGCAGCTCGGGCAGCCGGCGCCCGGGGAGCAGGCCGCGGCCGGCCTCCGCGGCGCCTGGCACGCCGCCGACGGGCTGGTACTCGAGGCCTCCCACACCCAGGCCTTCGCGAGGTCTGGCGAGGTCACCTCCGCCACCTTCACGGCCGCCGGCGTCTCGCTCGGCAGCAAGGACGGCACGCTGGCGGTGCGCGGCGGCTGGGGGCCGGCGCTGGGGCCACGGCTGGTGCTCTCCGGGGCCAAACATGACCGGGCGGGCGCGGTGTACGGCTCCGTCGGCGCCGATCCCGCCGCGGCCGGGCGCGGCGGCGCCCTGGGGAGCGTGCTCGGCGCCAGCGCCGGCGCCGGGTGGCTGGAGGTGTTCACCGAGGAGGCGGTGGCCGAGGATCGCCTCGGGCTGAGGGCCGGGCGCGTCGTCGGCGTCGCCGCGTCGCCGACGCCCGGGCTCCGGCTGGCCCTCTCGGCGGAGCGCGGCGAGCGGCTCCTCGCCGGGGGGGAGCGCCGGGCCCGGGCCTCGGCCGGCGGCTCGGCCACGTGGGTGGCGGGGCCGATCCGGCTCTCGGGACACGGCGAGGTGATCTCGGAGGGCGGGCAGGAGCGCTGGGTCACCGCGGCCAGCGCCGCCTGGTCCCCCTCCGCCTCGCTCGAGCTCACGCTCCGCGCGCTGGGGGCCCGCGGCGGCGTGGACGGTCGGCAGGCCGAGGACCTGGACGTGACCGGCGGGGTGGCCTGGCGAGGCGCCCCCTGGAGCCTGCTCGCCACGGTGGCCCGGGTGCTGGAGGCGCGCCCGGCTGCACTCCGCCGGGAGGGCTGGATCGCCGGCCTCGCCACCACCGGCGCGGTCGGCGGCCGGCTGCGGGCCGGCCTGGGGGCCCACCTGGCCGTCCAGCGGGTCGGCGGCGTGGCCGACGACCGGGTCTCCGGGAGCCTGCGGGTGGAGGTGCGGGTGTTCGGTCCGCTCGACGTGGCGGCCGAGTACGCGCGGCGGGCGGCGCTCGGGCAGCGCGTCCTCGGCGATCTGGACGCGCTCCGCGCCGAGGTCGGCGCCGGCCTCGGCCCGGTCAGGCTCGCCCTGGGGTACGTGCTGGTAGGCTACGCCGGTGACGGGGTGACGCCGGACGACACGTCCGGGCGGGCGTTCCTGCGCGCCACCCTGGTGCTCTGACCATGCGCGCCCCCCTCGCTCTCAGCGCCGCCGTCCTCGCCGCCGCCGCCGCGTGGCCTGCCCGCGGCCAGTTCCAGGCCACCCCGCTGCGCCTCCCGGCCACCTTCTACGCCGAGGTGGTGGCCGCGCCGCTCAAGGGGCCCGGCCCGGGCGACGACCTGCTCGTCTCCGAGCCGCCGGGGCCGGCCTACGTCCGCTTCACCTGGCGGCGCGACCTCTTGACCACGCGGCCACCACCGCCGCCACAGCCCGACCCCTTCGAGGGCTACCCGGTGGCCGGCCGCTTCGAGCCGGCCCTGGCCGACGCCACCGCCGACCTCGTCTACACCACCACCACCGGCGTGGCGGCCTTCTTCGGCGCCGACTCGCCGGTCCTCCACGACTACCCCCTGGGGTTCGCGCCCTTCACCTCGCCGGCGGCGGTCGGCTCGGCCCGGCTCCTCCCCAGGCCGGAGCTGGTGGTCCTGCTGCCCATGGCCGACGGCGGGACCGGCACGCCGGAGATCATCGCCGTCGACCTGGCCTCGGCGCGGACCGGAGGCTCGGCCTCCACGCTGGCTTTCCAGCCGGACTACCTGCGGAGCGCGCAGGACGGCGACTCCGAGACGCGCGTCTTCCCGCTCCGGCTGAGCCCCGCCGCCATCGCGGCCGGGGTGGACGACGTCGTGCTGCCGGTCCGCCAGGGCGCCGTGCTGCTCCTGCACCGGACCGCCCCGGCGGGCACCACGCTGGCGGACCTGGACCTGGTGGTCGTGACGACCGGCACCGACAGCGACGCCACCCTGGCCCGGGACTGGCTCCCGCCCGGGGTTGGCGCCGGGGGCAGCTGCTTCGGCGCCGCCGCCGTCGACGCGGACGGGGACGGCTTGCCCGACCTCGTCCTGAGCTACGGCCGCGACAGCGGCGTGCCGGCCAACTCGCTCGTCTATGCGCTCAACACCGGCGACCCCGCCTCGCTCGCCACGCCGCCCTGGCGCAGCCTGACGGGGCGCGCCGATCTCGCCCCGCTGGTCAACCCGCTGACGCTCGTGCAGCTGCCGCTCGGCGGGGCGCCAACCATGGCTATCTTCGACCGGACGCTCCAGGAGATCCTCATCGTGCGGGGCGACGCCCGCTCCGGCTTCACGGTCCGCCAGCTCTCGGCCCCGGGCGTCACCGTCCGGCGCATGTTCCTGGCCGACGTGGTGGGCTCTCCGGCGCCGGACCTGGTGGCCTTCGCGGTGCCCGCGGTGGGGCGGGGCGAGGTCTGGGTCTACCCCGACGCGGACGACGTGGCCCCCAGCCTGGCCTTCGACCCGGCGCCGCCGGCGCAGGCCCTGCGGGGCCAGGACCTGCCGCTCGCCGTGGCCGCCTCGGATCCCGACTCGGCCTTCACGGTGAGCTGGATGAGCGGCGGGCGGCTCGGCGCGCCGGTGGCGTACGGGAGCGGCTGGACCGTGCCGGGCAGCCTCCTCTGCGGGGTCGGCGCCACGCTCGACGTGACGGCCCGGGCCACCGACGACCTGGGCGTGTTCAGCGAGGAGACGGCCACCATCGCGGTGGTGGCCCGGCCGTCGCTCCGGCTGCTCGGAGGGACGCCGGACGGGCTGGTGCTCCCGCCCGGTGGTGCCCAGGGGCTGGCCGAGGGGCAGGCCTGGCCGGCCTGCGGGCGAACCGCCACCTTCACCTGGGGCGAGGCGGGGCTGCCCGGGCTGGTGGAGAACTCGCTCGACTCCGACGCCACGAGCTCGCGCCGCGCCTTCACCCTGCCGGAGGCGAGCTACCCCGGGGTGCTGGCCGGCCTCCCGGCCCTGACGCTCTCGGCGGTCGACGATCTCGGCGCCTCCGGCGCCGCCACCTTGCCCCTGGAGCTCGACGCGAGCGGCCTCGTCGAGGTGACGGTGGTGGTCGACCGGCCCGCGCTGGCGCAGGGGGAGCTGGCGGTGGCCACCGTGCGGCTCGGCAGCCGACTGGCGGTGGCGCTGCCCGGCGTGCGGGTGGCTGTGCGGCTCTCCGGGCTGGCGCAGGCGGGAGCCGTCCAGGTCACCGGGGCGGTGGCCACGCCGGGCGCCTCGGGGGCCGAGGTGGTCCTCGACGCCTTGCCGGCGCTCGGCGGCCAGGTGACGCTGGCCATCCCGATCCGCGGGCTGGGCGTCGCCGGCGCGGCTTCAGCCGAGGCGCGCTCGAGCGGCGGGCACCGGCTCACGCCCGGGGCGGCGCCCGGCGCTCCGCGGGCACGCCTCCCTGGCTGCGGCTGCGCCGGCGGCCAAGGCGGTGCGGCGGGGCTCCTGGCGCTCCTGCTGGCGGGCCTGGCGCGCCGCCGGGCTACATGAAGCCGATGCGCCGGGTCCCCGCCAGCACGCGCTCCACGTCGTCGAGCACCCGCATGACTCGCAGGGCCTGGAGGAAGGCCAGCGCTTCGCGCTCCGGCAGCCGCGCCAGGGCCACCAGGTCCTGCACGCTCTTGGTGCCGTCGCAGAGCGTGAGGAGGTGGGCCTCGCCCGGGCGCAGCCCCAGGGCGTAGAGCTCGAAGCCGGGATCGGGCGAGGGGGCCAGGTGGATGCCGAGCGGCAGCTCGGCCTGCAGGCGGGGCAGGGTGGAGGCGCGCACCATCCCCTCCAGCAGCAGGTCGGCCATGGAGAGGCCGAGGTGGAGCAGGCCGGCCGGCGGCCTGGCGAGCTGGATGTCGTAGTGGCCGTCCCGCCACTCGAAGGTGGACCAGGCGATGGCCCGGACCTGGGCGGTGGTGAGCTCCATCCGCCTGGCGCTGGTGAGCCGCCTGGCGCCGACCAGGAGATCGACGGACCGGGCGGTGGCGTCGCCGTGCCGCAGCGCCGCCAGCTCCTCCGCCGTGACCACGCCGCGGCGCACGCAGATGGAGCCGAACCGCTCGCCCGCCACGTTGGAGGCGGCGTAGATGGGCGCCCCCTTCTCCACCAGCAGGATCTTCTTCACGGCGCCGCGCTGCACGGTGAGCGCCCCGGTGGCCTGCGCCACGTGGAGCGCCACCAGGAGGCGCGGCACGGTCACCCGGGCGAGGTCGCCCCGGCGTGGCGGCGGGCCGGCGGCGGGCGTCGAGGGCGGTGTCGAGCCGGCGTGCGACCGCGGCGGCGCGGGCAGGGGCGCGGCCAGCGGCTCGAGCGGCGGCGGCTCCGGCACGGCGTCGTCGTCGGTGAGGGCCAGGAAGGGCGCGTCGTCGAGGGCCCACGCCGAGGCCGCGTCGGCAGGGCCGAGCGGGATGGCGCCGGTCACCTCGTCCTCCGGCTCCCTCAGGCCGGGCAGCGCCGCGCCCATGAGGCGCGCCAGGCGGGCCATGAGGGCCAGCACCGGGAAGGGCTTCTCGAAGAAGTCGGCCGCGCCGGCCCGCAGCACCTCGCCGGCGGCCCGCGGGCCGCGAAAGGTGCCGGAGATGGCCACCACGGGCACGCCGGCGCGCCTCAGCGCGGCCAGCACCTCGCTGCCCCGCACGTCCGGGAGCGGCAGGTCGAGCACCGCCGCATGGGGCGGGGCGGCGGCCAGCGCCTCCAGGGCGGCCCGCCCGGTGAGGGCGATGGTGGTGGCGGCGCCGAGTCGCCCGGCCGCCTCGGCCAGCAGGGAGGCGAGGACCTCGTCCTCCACGACGAGGAGGAGCCGCTTGGCGATGAGCGGGGGCGCCACGGGGCGATGGTAGCACGCACCGGCGCGGCGGTGGCGCCCGCGGGGGGCGGCGCATAGACTCTCGGCCGCGTGCCTCCGGCCCTGCACCACCTGGCCATCCAGTGCGCCGACCTGGCGGCCTGCGAGCGGTTCTACGTCGAGGTGCTCGGGTTGCCGGTGGCGCGGCGCTGGCCGGCCGAGGGGGGCGGGGACCGGAGCGTCTGGCTCGGGCTGGGCGGCGAGGCGTTCCTGGCGCTGGAGCGGGCCGCCGAGCCGCCGCGACCATCGCCCTGGAGCGCGCCAGGGGCCGGGCTGCACCTGGTGGCGCTCCGCATCGGGTCGGGAGATCGGGGCGCCTGGGAAGCACGGCTCTCGGCGGCCGGGGTGCCGGTGGCGCACCGGACCCGCTGGACGCTCTACGTGAGGGATCCGGAGGGGAATCGCATCGGCCTCTCCCACCACCCGGAGGAGGCGCCGTGACCGCGGCGCTCCACCGCCGCCGCTACGGCGCCACCAACTACGTCTACCTCCTGCGCCAGGGCCCGGACGCCGCCCTGGTCGACCCGGGCGACGCGGCGGTGGCGCTGGCCCTGGCGGCCGAGCACGGCGCCGCGCCGCGCTGGATCATCCACACCCATGGCCACGCCGACCACTCGGGCGGCTCGCGCGAGGTGGCGCGCCACCTGGGGGCGCGCGTGCTCGGCCACGGGGCCGACGCCGCCTGGTTCGCGCCGGACGAGGACCTGGCGGGCCGGGCCGAGCTCGCCCTGGGAACGCTTCGGCTGCGCGTCCACCATGCGCCCGGCCATACCCCCGGCTCGGTGCTGCTGGAGTGGGGCCAGCACCTGCTCACCGGGGACACGCTCTTCTGGGGCGGCTGCGGCAACTGCCGCCACGGCGGCGACGTGGCCTCGCTGGCGCGCTCCTGCCTGGGCGTGCTCTCGGGGCTCGACGCGGCGCTCCGGGTCGAGCCGGGCCACGACTATGCGGAGGCCAACCTGCCCTTCGTGCTGGCCCTCGAGCCCGGGAACGGCGCCGCCGCGGCGCGCCTCGCGGCGGTGCGGGCCGACCGGGCCGCGGGCCGTGAGCCGCCCGCCAGCACGCTGGAGGAGGAGCGGGCCGTCAACCCGTTCCTGCGCGCCGCCGACGAGGCGTCCTTCCTGGCGCTGCGGGCCCGCCGGGACGCCTGGTAGGGGAAGGTGGGGGTCCCGTGAGGGCGGTGCCTGGGCCCGGTGACGGCCATCACAGCCGGTGGCCGGGCCGGCTGCTACCGTGGCCGGCGTGGGGTGCTAGAATTTCCGGACGCTCGAGCGGGTCCGAACTGCGGGAGGAAGCCCAATGCGTGTCGTCCTGGTCCTCGCCATCCTGGCGCTGCCGCTGCCCGTGCTCGCGGAGCCCGGCGCCGTGGACTGGCAGAAGCGGGTCGTCAGGTGCACCGGCGCCGGCGCCGCCAACCTCAAGGACGCCGCCGGCAACCCGGCGGTGGCCCGCATCGGCGCCGAGAAGGCGGCCAAGCTCGACGCGCTGCGCACCTGCCTCGAGGCCATGAAGGGCGTCGTCGTCTCCGCCGGCCAGACGGTGGGCGCCGTCATGGCGACCGACGCCGGCGTGCGCGGCGCGGTGGAGGGGACGGTGCGCGGCTTCCGCGAGACGGCCAAGCGCTACTTCTCCGACGGCGGCGTGGAGATCGACGTGGAGGTGCCGCTGGAGGGTGTGGGCGAGGCGGTGCTGCCCAGGGGGGCCGCGGCCCCGGCCCCGGCCGGTCCGACCTCGCTGGTGGTGGACGCCGCCGGCCTCAAGGTGGCGCCGGCGCTGGCGCCGCGCCTGCTCGACGAGGCCGGCACGGAGCTGTACGGCCCGGCCGCGCTCGGCGAGGCGGCCCGCAAGAGCGCCGGGGTGGCCGCCTACGCGCGCGGCCTGGAGGCCGCCCGGCGCGACCTCTCGGCCCGGCTCGGCGACAGGCCGCTGGTGGTGAAGGCGGCCAGGGCCCAGGGCTCCGACCTGGTGCTCGGGCCCGACGCTGCCGCGGCGCTGGCCGGCCGCCCCGCGTTCCTCGCCGAGGGGCGCGTCGTCATCCTCACCGACGAGGCAGGGAGAGCGTCACCATGAAGCGGATCCTCACCATCGCGCTGCTCGCCCTCGCCCCATCGGCCGTGCCGGCCGAGGAGGCGGTCAAGACCACCGAGGCCACCGGCCAGGCCGCCCTGGCCGACGACCTGCTGGCCGCCAAGGCGGCCGCCAAGGACGACGCCCTGCGCAACTGCGTCCAGCAGGTGGCCGCCACGCTGGTCAGCGCCTCCACCGAGAGCGACCAGGGGCAGCTCCTCTCCGACAAGGTCTTCGCCCACTCCCAGGGCTACATCCGCGGCTTCAAGATCCTGGAGGACCGGCAGGACGGGAACACCTGGGTGACCAGGCTGCGCTGCGACGTCTCGGAGGCCAAGCTCGACGAGGACTTCCTGGCCTTCGGCATCGCCTACCGCCGCGCCGGCATGCCGCGCGTCATGACGCTCATCGCCGAGCAGTCCATCACCGCCACGCAGGCCAGCGGCTGGTGGCAGGGCGGCGGCAACGGCGCCGACCTCAGGGTCATGGAGAACGCCTTCATGGACCGCATGGAGAAGTCCGGCTTCACCTTCATCGACCCGGAGGTGCTCACCGGCAAGCTCACGCTGGAGACCATCGGCGCCGATCCCAACGTGCAGAAGGCGCGGGAGATCGGGCGGCTGGCCGGGGCCGAGGTGGTGGTGGTGGGGCGCGCCATCGCCAGGCCGCTCGGCGAGATGGCCATCGACAACGGCACCTTCTACTCGGCGGTGGCCAACGTCTCGGCCCGGGCCGTGCGGACCGACACCGGCGAGGTCATCGCGGCGGCCGAGTTCACCTCCACCGCCGGCAAGGGCTTCGAGCAGACCACCGCCGGCCGCAACGCGCTCTCCGAGGGCGGGCGGCAGCTGGCGCGGGACCTCTTCACCAAGATCGGCAGGATCTGGGCGCGCGAGCAGTCGGGCGTGCGCCGCATCTCCATGGTGGTGAAGGGGGTGGACGACTACGCCCGGCTGGCCGCCTTCAAGGGGGTGCTGGTCAACTCGGTGAAGGGCGTCAAGGACGTGCAGCAGCGCTCCATGGAGGACGGCCGGGCCGAGCTCGACGTCTCGCTGGCCGGCACCTCCGAGGCCTTCGCCACCGAGCTGGCCACCCGCAAGTTCCAGGGCTACGCCTGCAAGGTGCGCAAGGTGACCGCCAACGCCGTCGAGGTGGAGCTGAAGTGACCACCCGCGCCCGAGCCTCCGCCACCGCCGCGCTGCTCTCCGCCCTGCTGCTGGGCGCCGCCGCGGTCCCCGCCGCCGGCCCCGCGCCGGGTGGCGCCCCACCGGCCGGTACGGTCACCTTCCTGGCCGGCCAGGCCAGCCGCCTGCGAGGGACCGCGCGCCAGCCGCTGGCCCTCGGCAGCGCGGTCGTCCAGGGCGACGTCATCGAGACGGCGCGCCGCGCCAGGCTCGAGCTCAGGCTCTCCGACGCCAGCGTGCTCAGGCTCGGCCCGGGCTCCCGGGTGGAGCTGGACGCGGCCGCCTTCGGCACGGCGGCGGACGACCGCAAGGTCTCCGTCAGGCTGCGGGTGGGGAACGTCTGGGCCAACGTCACCAGGGCGCTCGGTGGCGAGGCCCGCTTCGAGGTGAAGACCGAGAACGCCGTGGCCGGGGTGCGCGGCACCACCTTCTGCGTCGACGCCAGCAAGGACAGGAGCGTGGTGGTGCGGGTCTACGGCGGCACGGTGGCGGTGGCCGCGGGTCCCATCCCGCGTCCCGGCCACGCCGGCGGGGGCACCGCGGGCGGCGCCACGGGGCGCCGGCAGGTGGCCGGTCCGCAGGAGGTGACGCGCCAGCAGTGGGAGCGCATCGTCACCAGCCTGATGCAGGTGAAGGTGGCGGCGGACGGCACGCCCTCCGAGCCCGAGCAGTTCGCGCTGGCGGAGGCCGACGAATGGGAGACGTGGAACCGCCAGCGGGACGCCGCCGCGAAGTAGGCGCCGCGGAGGCGGCGGGGGAGGGCGGTCCGAGCGGGCCGCCCGACGCCGGTCCGCTCACGCTCCCCAACCTGCTGACGGCCCTGCGCCTCGTCCTGGCGCCGGTCTTCCTCTGGCTCTACGCCACCGGCGACGTTCACCACGCGCTGCCGATCTTCGCCGTGGCCGCCGGCACCGACCTCCTCGACGGCCTGGCGGCGCGGGTGCTGCGGCAGCACTCGCGGCTCGGCGAGATCCTCGACCCCATCGCCGACAAGCTGCTGGCCTTCTGCGCGCTGCTGGCGCTGGCCTGGGCCGGCCGCGTGCCGCTCTGGCTGCCGGCGCTGGTGGTCGGCCGCGACGTGGTGCTGCTGGCGGGCGCCGCCGTGCTGCACGCCCTCGGCGTGGCCCAGCGGCTGCGCATCATCCCCACCCGCGCCGGCAAGTACGCCACCTTCGCCCTGACGGCGCTGGTGGTGGGCCAGCTCCTCTGCGACGTCGAGCCGTCGCTGCTCGAGCGGCTGTCGCCCTGGTTGGCGGCGGTGGGGCTGCTGCTGGCGTTCTGCGTGCTGCTGTCGCTGCTGCAGTACGCCGGGGTCTTCGCCCGGGCCCTCCGCGGCCACCTGGCCCCGGCAGAGAGCCGTTGACTCCCCGCCGCATCGCGCGATAAACACGCCCGGCTGGGGAGTGGTGGCCCGTAGCTCAGTGGTAGAGCACTGCCTTGACACGGCAGGGGTCGCCGGTTCGAGACCGGCCGGGCCAAACATGAGAGACGAACGTTCAGGGCGGTTGGCTCGCAGGCCAGCCGCCCTTTTCTGTCAGGGACTCCGGCCCTGGGCGTTGCCGCGGTGCTGGTCGAGCGCCACGTCGGCGGCGGTCCCGTCCTTCACCGCCAGGAGGGCCGCCACCTCGCCACGCCTCACGGCACAGCGCCGCCAAGGCTCACCGGTGCCTCCTCTTCGAAGGCGAGGTCGGGTTCGAAGGCGAGGTCGTGGTCCGGCCTGGGGGCGCGACGGCCGCCGCGGTTGCCTTCCTCGGCCGCCTGACCAGCGCCTTGGCCCGCGCCTGCCTCTCCAGGAGCAGGTCGAGCGCGGCCTCCAGCACCTGCCCGGTGGTGGCGCTCGGGAGGGCGTGGGAGAGGCCATCGCGGGCGGCGGCCAGCTTGGAGAGGAAGGTACCGGTCACCGTGACGTGAAGCCTTCGAAGGTCGGCGTCGAGCGGCTCGACCTCGTCGCGTTCCCGGGCGGGGCGGGGCGGGCGCGGTTCAGTCGACTGAACCACGGCTATCGGCGCGGGCAGGGGAGGGAACGCCAGCGTCGCAGCCGGCCCCACGGCAGCCAGTGCCGACGCCTCGGGCGCCGCAGCGTCCACGGCTGGCGCCACGGTGGGGTTCGCGACCGCTGGTGACCGCCCGAGTTGCGAGGTCACCACCGCCCGAAGGGGCGGCGCCTCCCGGGGCGCCAGCGTGGCGGCCACCTCGCGGGCCTCCCGCGAGGAGCAGCCGAAGAAGCGGGGCAGCACCTCGGCCGCGTTCCCGGCCGTGAGCACCCGGGCCAGCTCGACCACCGAGGTGATGCAGAGGCGACCGTCCCGCAGGGGCTCGAGCACCTCGGGGAACCTGGCGACGAGGCGGGCCGCCGTGAGTCTGAAGAAGGCGCCCCCCTTGGAGAGCCCCAGCTCGCGCGTCAGGAATGCGAACAGGCTGGCGTGCCCCAGCGCCTCCCAGCAACGCCGCTCGTCGAAGTCTGCCAGCGCGAGCAGGAAGTCGGCTGCGGCAGACCGCTCCCGATCGAGAAGGCGGGCGAGATCGTCGCGCAGCGTGCGGGCGTGGGGGAGGGAGGCGGGAGGCAGGTGGTCGGCGGCGAGGTGGGTGGCGCGCATGCACTCATGGTCTCATGCGATTCCGAGGCCTCCTGGAACGCACGCATTGGGCTGGCTCTGGGCGCCGGCGCCTCCGGGCCGCGGCGACCCCGCCGGCGTGGCCTGGCGCGGCCAGGCGAGCCGGCTGGTGCGCGAGGAGGGCATTCCTGGGCGCGTCCGCTCGCGCATGTCGATTCGGCGCCGCGAGGTGTCAAGCACTTCTCGCAGCATGAAGTGCGGGAACCCAACAGGGACGGCGCGAACGAGATGCCCGCGCAGGCGCGCCGCCTCGTCCGCGACCCGATCCAGACGGCACTCATCGCAGCCGCGACGCGAGTGAGCGGTTCAGTCGACTGAACCGCAGAGGCCCTCGCACGCACGCTGCGCTCGGCCGCT
>JANNKC010000431.1:0-7345 GCA_031396105.1 Anaeromyxobacter sp. | reverse complement strand
CTCGGCCACGGGCTGGAGCTGATCCTGGACGGCGGCTCCCGGCAGGCCGCGCCGTCCTCGGTGATCGACCTCTCCGGGCCGGAGCCGGTGGTGGTGCGGGTGGGCAAGGGCGACGTCTCGGATCTCCTGGCGTAGCGGCGCCTTCCCCGGCGCACTGATTTCTGCTACCTCCCCGGGACCATGTCCCGCATCTACAAGTCGCTCCCGCCCAAGGGCACCGCCGTCGGCATCGCCTTCTCCGGTGGCCTCGACACCCGCTGCGCCGTGGCCTGGATGTCCGAGCAGGGCATGGCGGTCCACTGCTACACCGCCGACCTGGCCCAGCCGGACGAGGCCAACCCGGCCGACATCCCGCCCATCGCCATGGGGCACGGCGCGGTGAAGGCCAGGCTCATCGACTGCCGCGAGGCGATGGTGCGCGAGGGGCTGACCGCCATCCAGTGCGGCGCCTTCCACCTCTCCTCGGGATCCAAGAAGTACTTCAACACCACGCCGCTGGGCCGGGCCGTCACCACCACGGCCATCGTCACCGCCATGCGCGAGGACGGCGTCAACGTCTTCGGCGACGGCTCGACGCACAAGGGCAACGACATCCAGCGGTTCTACCGCTACGGCCTCCTGGTCAACCCGGAGCTCAGGATCTACAAGCCCTGGCTCGACCAGGCCTTCGTGACCGCCTTCGGCGGCCGCAAGGAGATGAGCGAGTACCTGGAGCGCCGCCAGCTCCCGTACAAGATGGGCACCGAGAAGGCCTACTCCACCGACGCCAACGTGCTGGGCGCCACCCACGAGGCCAAGGACCTGGAGCGGCTCGACTCCTCCATGCGGATCGTCAACCCCATCATGGGCGTGGCGCACTGGAAGCCGGAGGTGCCGGTGAAGGCCGAGGAGGTCACCGTCGCCTGGGAGCAGGGGCAGCCGGTGGCGCTCAACGGCCAGCGCTTCGCCTCGCCCTACCTGCTCTTCCTGGAGGCCAACCGGATCGGCGGCCGCCACGGGCTCGGCATGAGCGACCAGATCGAGAACCGGGTCATCGACGCCAAGAGCCGCGGCATCTACGAGGCGCCCGGCATGGCGCTGCTCCACCTCTCCTACGAGCGGCTCCTCTCCGCCATCCACAACGAGAACACCAGCGACCTCTACTTCACGCTGGGCCGCCGGCTGGGCCGGCTGCTCTACGAGGGCAAGTGGTACGACCCGGAGTCCCTCATGCTGCGCGACGGGCTGACCCGCTGGGTGGCGCCGTCCATCACCGGCCAGGTCACGGTGGAGCTGCGCCGCGGCGACGACTGGACCTTCCTCGACACCAGGGCGCAGTACATGAGCTACGCGCCCCACAAGCTCTCCATGGAGCGGGTGGAGGAGCCGGCCTTCACGCCGGAGGACCGCATCGGCGCGCTCGAGCTGCAGAACCTCTCGGTGGGCGACAACCGGGCGCTCCTGCTTCACCACCTCGACTCGCTGCGCGCGCTCGGCGCCGGCCCCGGCGGGCCGAGCCTGGGGTCGCTGCTGGGGGCCAGGAAGGAGTAGCCCCGGGGCGCTCGGGGCGACCGGATTCCTTCCGCCCGTGGCGGTGCGTCCGGCGTCCCTTTCTTGCCTCCGCGCCCCTGGGCGATATCGTCTCCTGGATGTCGCCCCTCGAGCCCGCGCTGGACCTCTTCCTCACCCACCTGCGCGTGGAGAAGGGGCTGGCCTTGAACTCGGTGGAGGCCTACGGGCGCGACCTGCGCCGCTACCTGGATCACCTGGAGCGGCTGGGCTGCGTGGACTGGAGCGCCATGGGGCGGGGCGAGATCCAGGCCCACCTGGCCGAGCTCACCGCCCGTGGCCTCTCCGCCCGCTCGCAGGCGCGCGCCCTCTCCGCCATCCGCACGTTCCACAAGCTGCTGGCGGCGGAGCGGATCACGCCGCTCGACCCCTCCGACGAGATCGACTCGCCGCGCCCGGGCCGCTCGCTGCCGGCGCCGCTCTCGCTGGACGAGTGCCGCCGCCTGCTCCTGGCGCCCGATCCGCGCACCGCGGCCGGCCGGCGCGACCGGGCCATGCTGGAGCTGCTCTACGCCACCGGCCTGCGCGTCTCCGAGCTGGTCGGCCTGCAGCTCAACGACGTGGACCTCGAGGCGCGGGTGCTCATCGCCAGGGGGAAGGGGAACAAGGAGCGGCTCGTGCCGGTGGGGGCGCCGGCCGCCGCCGCGGTCAAGGGCTACCTCTCGGGCGGCACCCGCGATCGGCTGCTGCACGGGCGCCGCTCCAGGGACCTCTTCGTGACCGGGCGCGGCGGGCGCATGACCCGCCACGGCTTCGCCAAGCTGCTCGACAAGTGCGCCCGCTCGATCGGCATCCGGCGGCGCATCTCGCCCCACAAGCTGCGACACTCCTTCGCCACCCACCTGCTGGCGGGCGGCGCCGATCTGCGCGCCGTGCAGGCCATGCTGGGCCACGCCGACGTGGCCACCACGCAGCTGTACACGCACGTGGAGACGAGCCAGGCGCGCCGGCTCTACGACCGCTGCCACCCCAGGGCCTAGCAGCCCGCCGCGCCGGCCCCGGAGCGGCCCAGACCGTGGTAGAGACCGCGGCTTCACGCGCTGGCCGTGCGTTGACCGGCCCGGCGGGGTGGGCTAAAGAACCCCTTCTTCTAACGAGGACTTAGGTTGCCGCTCTTCAACGATCCGGCCGGCGCGATCTTGAATCTGATCGTCCTGGTGCTGTCGCTCACCGTTCACGAGTTCTTCCATGCCTGGACGGCATGGCGGCTGGGCGACGACACCGCTGCCCGCATGGGGCGACTCACGCTCAATCCGATTCCCCACATCGACCTGCTCGGCACGATCATCCTGCCGCTCATGAATGCGCCCATCGGCTGGGCCAAGCCCGTGCCGGTGAACCCGGCCCGCTTTCGCCGCGGCGTGAGCATGTCGAGGGGCGACATCCTCGTGAGCACGGCGGGGCCGCTCTCCAACATCGGCCTCGGCCTCCTCTCGGCCGTCGCCTACGGCCTGCTCGTCCGCTTCTCGCCCGGACTCGTCGAGACGGGCAGCGCCGGCCACGCGCTCCTCGTCAGGCTCATCCTGGTGAACGCCGGCCTGGCCGTCTTCAACCTGTTGCCCATCCCGCCGCTCGATGGGGGGCACGTCGCGGACAGCCTCATGCCGGTCCGGTGGCGCCCTGGCTGGGAGAAGTTCGTCACCTTCGCCCCGTTCATCCTGATCGGCCTGCTGCTGCTCGAGTCCTACGGCGGCGTGCCCGTCCTCTCCTCGATCATCGGCCCGCCGCGCAGGCTGATCGTCACCGCCTACCAGTTCGTGGTGAACGTCCTGGCAGGGTGAGAGGAGCCGCCATGACCGCCCGCCCCATCGTCGTCTCCGGCATGCGCCCCACCGGGCGCGTCCACCTCGGCCACCTGCACGGCGCGCTCTCCAACTGGGTCAAGCTCCAGGCCGACAACGACTGCTTCTTCTTCTCGGCCGACTGGCACGCCCTCACCACCAACTACCACCAGACCGCGGCCATCAAGCCGGCCGAGCGGGAGATGTTCGTCGACTTCATCGCCGCCGGCATCGACCCGGAGAAGGCCACCTTCTTCGTCCAGAGCGCGGTCAAGGAGCACGCCGAGCTCTTCCTGCTGCTCGGCATGATCACGCCGCTGGGGTGGCTGGAGCGGTCGCCCTCCTACAAGGAGATCCGCGAGAACCTCACCGACCGCGACCTGGCGCTCTACGGCTTCCTCGGCTACCCGGTCCTCATGACCGCCGACATCATCCTCTACAAGGCCACCGGGGTGCCGGTGGGGGCGGACCAGGTGGCGCACCTGGAGCTGTCGCGGGAGATCGTGCGGAAGTTCAACGGCCACTACGGCGAGGTCTTCCCCGAGCCCAGGCCGCTGCTCACCGAGGCGGCCAAGGTGGTGGGCACCGACGGGCGCAAGATGTCGAAGAGCTACGGCAACGCCATCGACGTCGGCGAGCCCGCCGCGTCCACCCGCACGAAGATCATGGGGGCGGTGACCGACCCGGCCCGCAAGCGCCGCCAGGACCCGGGCAACCCCGAGGTGTGCGGCATCTTCTACCTGCACAGGATCTACAGCGACGGCGAGACCTGCACCTGGGTGGACCAGAACTGCCGCAGCGCCGGCATCGGCTGCGTCGACTGCAAGAGGAAGCTGCTCGAGAAGCTGGAGCCCGACCAGGAGCGAATGCGCCAGAAGCGCGAGGCGCTGCTGGCCCGCCCCGGCGACCTCGACGAGATCGTGCAGCTCGGCACGCAGAAGGCCCGCGCCGCGGCGCAGGCCACCATGGCGCAGGTCCGCGCCGCCATGAAGCTGTAGCTTCCTCCCGAAGGGAGCGGCCACCGGGCCATGTCCACCGAGCAGGGAGAGACGGGCGCCACGGGCGCCGGGGAGGCCGACGGGGCGCGCCCGGTCGACGCCTTCCGCGTCTCGCTGCCGCCCTTCCGGCCCGGCCAGGTCCCCTTCGAGGGGCCGCTCGACCTGCTGCTGCACCTGGTCAAGGAGCACCAGGTCGACCTCTTCGACATCCCCATCGCGCGCATCACCGAGAGCTACCTGCAGGCGCTCACGCTGCTGCGCGAGCTGGACATCGACCTGGCGGGCGGCTTCCTCGACATGGCGGCGCAGCTCATGCTCATGAAGAGCAAGCTGCTCCTGCCGCGCACCGAGGTGGCCGAGGACGCCGCCTCGCCCGAGGAGGCCGGGGTGGACCCGCGCGCCGAGCTGGTGCGGCGGCTGCTGATCTTCCAGAAGTACAAGGCGGCCGGCGAGGAGCTGGGGCAGCGCGACATCCTGGACCGCACCGTCTTCACGCGGCGCGCCCGCTCCGAGCGGCTCCAGGCGGACGGGCCGGAGGGGCTGGCCGACGTCTCGGTCTTCAAGCTCATCGAGGCGCTGGACCGCGCCCTGCAGCACGCCCGGCCCGGGAAGCAGCACGAGATCTACACCGACCGGCTCAGCATCACCGACGCCATCGCCCGGGTGGTGGAGGTGCTGCGCCTCCACCGGCGCGCCACCTTCGAGGAGCTGCTGGCCGGCCCCGCCGACGAGCCCCACACCCGCTCGGCCGTCATCGCCACCTTCCTGGCCATCCTGGAGATGGCCAAGCTCAAGCTCATCCGCATCTACCAGGCCTCGATCGACGAGGCCGGCGTGCCGGGGGCGGAGATCCTGGTCGAGGCCAAGGACACCCTCGGCGACGGGACGCCCGCCGGCTCGCAGGAGGACTACCGATGACCGATCCGAACGCCCCCGGCGTCTCCGAGCAGGAGCTGCAGGCCCTGCAGGCCGCCGAGGAGGCCAAGAGCGACCCGGCCCTCGACGAGGTGGAGCCGGCCGACATCGACGTGACCGAGGAGAAGGAGGAGCCGTTCGAGAAGCTGGCGGCCGCGGCCAAGCGGCTCAGCGCCGAGCGGGTCCGCACGGTGGTGGAGACGCTGCTCTTCCTGACGGAGCGCCCGCTCTCGGTGGAGGAGCTGCGCCAGGCCTCCGGCGTGGAGGTGGAGCGGCTGGAGAAGGCGCTCGACAAGCTCTCCGGCCACTACCGCGAGGGGGTCTGCGGCGTGGTGCTCCACGAGGTGGCGGGCGGCTGGCAGCTCCGCTCCTCGCCCGACAACTCGGCCTTCGCGCGCCGCTTCCTCAAGGTGAAGCCGCAGCGGCTCACCCGCGCCGCGCTGGAGACGCTGGCCATCATCGCCTACCGCCAGCCGGTGACCCGCCCCGAGGTGGAGGAGGTCCGCGCCGTGGACTGCGGCGCGGTGGTCAAGGCGCTGCTGGAGCGGAAGCTCATCAAGATCCTGGGCAAGAAGGAGGAGCCCGGCCGGCCCATCCTCTACGGCACCTCCCGCGAGTTCCTGGAGTTCTTCGCGCTGAAGGACCTGGCCTCGCTGCCGACCCTGCGGGAGTTCCACGAGCTCTCGGTGGAGCACCGCGAGATCGTGGAGCAGCAGGCCGAGCCGCCCATCGCCGGCATCGTGGAGCAGCTGGCCGACCCCACCCTGCAGGCCCGCCTCGACGCCCGGCAGGCCGAGTCCGACCAGGCGCTGGACGAGCTGGAGAAGGCGCTGGAGAAGGCCGACAGCGTGGGGCGGGCCGCCTCGGCCGCCCTCGAACCCAGGAAGGAGCCGGGCCAGGACGAGCCCGCGGCACCATGAAGAAGCCCAATGAAGGCGTGCGGCTGCAGAAGTTCCTGGCCGGGGCCGGCCTGGCCTCGCGGCGCAAGGCCGAGGAGATCATCCAGTCGGGCCGCGTCCGCGTGAACGGCAAGGTGGTCACCGAGCTCGGCACCAAGGTGGAGCCGGGCCGCGATCTGGTGGTGGTGGACGGCGCGCCGGTGGAGCGGGCCTCCAGCCGCCGCTACATCCTGCTCTACAAGCCGCCCGGCTGCGTCACCACCCTCAGCGATCCGCAGGGGCGCCCCACCGCGCGCGGCTACCTGGGGGGCGTGAAGGAGCGGGTCTTCCCGGTGGGCCGGCTCGACTATGACGCCGAGGGGGCGCTCCTCTTCACCGACGACGGCGAGCTGGCCAACCGGCTGGCCCACCCCAGCTTCGGCCACAAGCGCGTCTACCTGGTGAAGACCAAGGGCGACCCGGATCCCGCCGCGCTGCGGCGCCTGTGCGAGGGGGTGCGGCTGGAGGACGGCCCGGCGCGCGCCCTCTTCGCCGAGGTGCACGAGAAGGCCGAGAAGAACACCTGGGTGAAGATCGTGGTGGGGGAGGGGCGCAACCACTTCGTGAAGCGGCTCTGCGAGGCGGTGGGGCTGCCGGTGCTGCGGCTCTTCCGGCCCGAGTTCGGCGGCATCACGGTGGCGCGGCTCCGCTCCGGCCACTGGCGCGACCTCACCGACGAGGAGGTGACCGCCATGCAGTCCTCCAGCACCGCGGCGGCCGGCGAGCCCGGGCGGCTGCCGCTTCCGCTGGACCTGCCCAAGGCGGCGCGGCGCCACGGCCACGGCCCGCCGTCGCAGGGCACCGTGTCGGACCAGCAGCCGGCCGACCGCGCGCGCGACGAGCGGCGCGTCGACGAGGAGCACGAGCGGCGCGGCTGGACCGAGCGGCGCGAGCCCAGGTCGCGGCGGGACGAGCGCGGCCGCGGCGAGCGGCCGGGGCAGGGCGCACGTCCTGGCGCCAGCCCGCGCCCAGGCGGTCGAGGCCGCCCACCGCCGGGCGGCGAGGGTTCGCGCCCGGGCCGTCCTCAGCGCCCCGCCGGCCGCGATCGGCCGCAGCCGGGGAGCGAGGGCTCGCGCCCGGGCCAGTCCCAGCGCCCCGCCGGCCGGGATCGGCCGCAGCCTGGGAGCGAGGGCTCGGGCCCGGGCCGTCCTCAGCGCCCCGCCGG
>JANNKC010000363.1:0-3857 GCA_031396105.1 Anaeromyxobacter sp. | reverse complement strand
CTCGCCGCCGAGTGGACGAAGTCCGGGTCGGGCACCACCAGGCGCGCCGCCTGCGCGTCGGCCACCACGCGGGCGATGTCCTGGTAGGCGCCGGTGCCGAGGAAGTGGTCCACCTCGGGCAGCTCCTTCGCCAGCTCCTCGGCGTGGCGCTGCACCAGGCAGCCGGTCACCACCAGCTTCTTGCAGCTCCCCGAGCGCTTCCACTCGGTCAGCTCGACGATGGCCTCCACCGACTCCACCTTGGCGCTCTCGATGAAGCCGCAGGTGTTGACCACGATGATCTCGGCCCGGGCCGGGTCCTGCACCAGCCGGTAGCCGGCCTGGGTGAGCGTGCCGAGCATGACCTCGGAGTCGACGCGGTTCTTGGGGCAGCCCAGGGTGTGCAGGTAGACGCGGGTGGACATCGCGCGGCGGGATCTAGCAGGGCGGGGGGGCGGGGGCAACGTCACCGGCCGGCGAGGGCGTTTCTCGCCGCCACCGCCGAGAGCGCCTCGGCGCGCGGGGTGGCCGTGCGCGCCCCGCTGGCCCGGTCCACCGCGATGAGGCCGGAGGGCTGCGTGTGGCCCGCGCCCCATTCGAACCCGTCCACCAGCGACCAGTGGAGGTAGCCGCGCAGGTCGGCGCCGGCGCGCAGGGCGCGGTGCAGCCCCTCCAGCGCCGCGAGGAGCGGGCCCGGATCCCGGCCCGGCACGCGATGGCTGGTCACCAGGATGGGCTTGCCGTGGCGCGACAGCTCCAGCGCCGCCGCGGCCAGCGCCTCCCCGTCGGCCTGCACGGCGATGAAGTCATGGGTCCCGCGCCCGTCGCCCAGCGGCTCGAAGGCGCCGAGCGGCGGGCGGAGCTGGCCCGAGAGCGTCGACTCGAGCCAGACCCGGTTCTCGAGCCAGTCCTGCAGCCAGGCGGCGCCGCGGGAGAGGAGCGAGGAGGGATGGGCCGGCAGCGGCCTCGTCACCTGGATGCCGGCCGAGACCAGCGCCTGGGGGACTCGCCGGTGGATGAGCTGGTAGGCGGCGGCGTGGGCGTGGGCCAGGTGGCGCGCCGTGGCCAGCGCCTCGGCCAGGTCCTTCCGGCCGGGTGGCGCGCTCCCGTCCACCAGGCCTCGCCGCACCCAGCCGGCCGGGTCGTCCATGGTGAGCCACCAGCGCACCCGGTCGGAGAGCCCGGACACCACCCGGTCGACGTAGCGGGCGAAGCGCTCCACCGCCTCGCGCCGGCCGAAGCCCCCCTGGCCGGCCAGCCAGGCGGGGAGCGTGCCATGGAGCAGGCAGGCGACCGGCTCGAGACCCAGGGCGCGCAGCCGCTCGGCCCAGGCGGCGTAGCGGGCCAGGGCGCCCTCGTCGAAGCGCCCCTCGTCCGGCTCCACGCGGCTCCACTCCACCGAGAAGCGCAGCGCGCTGAGGCCGAGCCGCGAGGCGGCCAGGAAGTCCTCGTCGGCCCGCTCCCACCAGCCGGCCCCCTCGCGCGAGGTGGTGCCGCCGGCCACGTGGCCGGGCACCTGCTCCCAGATCCACCAGTCGCTGCGCGGGCTGCCGCCCTCCACCGCGTGGGCCGCCGTGGCGGCGCCCCACAGGAAGCCGGGCGGGAAGGCGAGGGGCGCGGTCACGGGCCGAGCTTACGCCGGTGGCGTGGCCGCGCTACTCCCGGAAGTTGTTGAAGACGACGGGGATGGCCAGGCCGGCGTCGCGGATGGCCTGCATGGCGGCCTGCAGGTCGTCGCGCTTCTTGCTGGTGACGCGCACCGCCTCGCCCTGGATGGCCGCCTGGACCTTGAGCCCGGCCTCCTTGAGCACCGCCACGATCTTCTTGGCGTCCTCGCTCTTGAGCCCCTTCTTGAGCTTCACGAGCTGGCGCACCGTGGCGCCACCGGCCGGCTCGACCGGCTGGGGGTCGAGCCCGCTCATGGGGACGCCGCGCTTGGCCAGCTTCTCCATGAGGACGGACAGCGCCGCCTCGGCCCGCCCCTCGCTGTTGGCCTTGACGACGAAGTTGAGATCCTTGTCGCGCTCGATGGTGGTGGAGGTGCCCTTGAAGTCGAACCGCTGGGCCAGCTCCTTCGAGGCCTGGTTCCAGGCGTTCTCGACCTCCATCATGTTGAGCTCGCTCACCGCGTCGAAGCTCGGCATGTCCGTTCCCTCCCTGGACTACAGCTCCAGCACCACCGGCAGCACCGCGGGCCTGCGCCCGGTGGTCCGCCTGAAGAAGCGCCGCACCGCCGACCGGATCGACTCCTGCACCTCCGCCGGGTCGGCGCGGGCGGTGGCGCTGAGGGCCTCGACGGCCCGTGAGACCTCGCCCTGGAGCTCGGCCTCGTGGCCTTCGAGCCCGGCCACCCCCATCCCGAAGAGGTCGGGGCCGCGCACGATGGCGCCCGTGCTGCGGGCCACCGCCAGCACGGCGATGCAGAGGCCGGCCTCGGCGAGGAGGCGGCGGTCTTGTACCACGAGGTGCGGCACGTCGCTCGCGCCGAGCTCGTCGCGCACGGCGTAGACGCGGCCGGTGGGGGCGCGCTCGGCGAGCACCCGCGCCCCCTCGTCGGAGAGCTCCAGCACCTGGCCGTCGGTGAGGAGGTGGCAGCGCTCCCGAGCCACCCCCTCGGCCACGGCGTGGGCCACGTGGCGGGAGAGGTGGCGGTACTGGCCGTGCACCGGCACGAAGTGCTCCGGGCGGACCAGCGCCAGCATCCGCCGCTGCTCCCCCTCGTGGGCGTGGCCGGAGGCGTGGAGCGGCGGGTGGCCGTCGGTGAGCACCACGGCGCCGCGGCGGCACAGGTCGTCGACGAGCCGGCCCACCGAGAGCTCGTTGCCGGGGATGCGGCGCGAGGAGAGCACCACGGTGTCGCCGGGCGCGATGGCCAGGTCCGGATGCTCGCCGCGGGCCAGGCGGGTCAGGGCGGAGCGGGGCTCGCCCTGGGTGCCGGTGGTGAGCACGCAGAGCTCGCGCCTGGGCAGGCGGCGCGCCTGGTCGGGCTCGACCGGCAGCCAGTGGGGCTCGGTGAGGTACCCGAGCGAGCGGCCGAGCTCGAAGGTCTCCACCATGCCCCGGCCCAGCAGCGCCAGCCGCCGGCCGCTGGCCGCCGCCGCGTTCACCACCTGCTGCAGCCGGTGGACGTTGGAGGCGAAGGTGGCCAGGAAGACCCGCCCGGGCGCGTCGTGCATGACGTCGGCGAGGGCCGGCCCGACCGCCGACTCGGAGAGGGTCGTGCCGGGCACCTCGGCGTTGGTGGAGTCGGAGAGGAGGAGCCGCACCCCGGCGCGGCCGAGCGCCTCGAAGCGGGCCAGATCGGTCCTCGGGCCCGCCACCGGGTGCTCGTCGAGCTTGAAGTCGCCGGTGTGGAGGACGGTGCCCTGCGGGGTGGAGAGCGCCAGGGCGCAGGCGTCGGGGATGGAGTGGGTCACCGCGATGAACTCGGCGGTGAGCGGCCCCCCCTCGCCGGCCGCCCGCACGTCGCCGGGCCGGACCTCGCGCAGGTCGGGCTCGAGGCCGGCCTCGTCGAGCCGCCGCTTCACCGAGGCCAGCGTGAAGCGGGTGCCGTAGACCGGCACCGAGAGGTGGCGCAGCAGGAAGGGGAGGGCGCCGACGTGGTCCTCGTGCCCGTGGGTGAGGAAGACCGCGCCCACCTGCTCGCGCCGCGCCAGGAGCCAGGCCAGGTCCGGCGCGATGACGTCCACGCCCACGTTCTCGTCGGGGAAGAGGACGCCGCAGTCGATGACGGCGATGCGGCCGCCGGCCTCGACGGCCAGGCAGTTCATGCCGACCTCGCCGAGGCCGCCGAGCGGGACGATGCGGACGGGGGGCGCCACCGGGCGGCAATCTACTCCCAACCGCGATGCCGCGCCGGCCACGGTCGAGTGCCCGGG
>JANNKC010000296.1:0-11924 GCA_031396105.1 Anaeromyxobacter sp. | reverse complement strand
TTCACCAGCGAGGTGCAGGGGGCGCAGCCGATGGAGAGGTAGCCCTGCGCGTGGAGCGGGTTCACCGGCACGCCCCCGCGGCTCAGCTGCTCCTGGACCTGCTGGCTGGTCCACGCCGCCAGCGGGTTCACCTTCTCCAGGCCGAAGCGGACGTCCCACTCGATGACCCGGGCGCTGGCCCGCTCCGGGGTCTGGTCCCGCCGGATGCCGGTGACCCAGCCGCCCAGCCGCGACAGGGCGGTGCGCAGCGGCAGCACCTTGCGCGCGTCGCAGCAGGCGTCCGGGTCGGTCTCCCAGGGGGGCGGCGCGGCGGGGTCGGGGGCTGGCAGCGCGGTCCGCTCGGCGCGGATGGTGAGCCCGTAGCGGCTCTCCAGCTCGCGCCAGAGCGCGTAGGTCTCGGGGAAGAGGTAGCCGGTGTCGAGCGTGAAGACGTCGATGCGCAGCCCGGCCCGCGCGATGACGTCTACCAGCAGGCAGTCCTCGGCGCCGAAGCTGCACGCCAGCGCGAGGCGGCCCG
Source organism: Anaeromyxobacter sp. (assembly GCA_031396105.1). Taxonomy (GTDB): domain Bacteria; phylum Myxococcota; class Myxococcia; order Myxococcales; family Anaeromyxobacteraceae; genus JADKCZ01. Next base: position 11,407 of record JANNKC010000296.1, on the reverse strand, counting down.
GGTGGCGCGCCGCGGCGGCGGCCAGGATCTCGGCGGGCGGCCGACCCTCCAGCGAGGCGGCCAGGGCCGGGAGGTCGGCGGGGCCGCCGCTCACAGGATCATCCCGGCGCCGACGGTGTCGTTGCTGGCCTCGTCGATGACGATGAAGGCCCCGGTGGCGCGGTTGACCGCGTAGGCATCGGCGGCCACGGGCTGGGCCAGCCTCCAGGTGACGCGGCCGATGTCGTTCATGGCGAGCCCCTCGGCCGGCACCTGCTCCAGCGAGGCGAGGTCGAGCCGCCAGGCGATCTCGGCCACCTGGGCCTTGCTCTCCCGGGTGGTGTGGCGCACCAGGTAGCGGCGCGCCGGCGAGAGCGGCCGCTCCGAGAGCCAGCAGACCACCGCGTCGACGCGGCGCGACGCGGCCGGCGCCTCGGCCGGGTGGGCCAGGAGGTCGCCGCGGGAGACGTCCACCTCGTCGGTGAGCTGCAGCAGCACCGACTGCTCGGCCACCGCCTCCTGGAGGCGCGCCTCGCCGAGCCAGATGGCCTTGACGCGGCTGGTGCGGCCGGATGGGAGCACCTGCACCTCGTCGCCCACCGCCACCCGCCCCGACTCGACCCGCCCGGCGAAGCCGCGGAAGTCGTGGTGCGCCTGGTCGTGCGGACGGCAGACCCACTGCACCGGGAAGCGAAAGGGCTCGCGCCCCTCGGTGTGGGCCGCCGGCGCCTCCTCCAGGATCTCCAGGAGGGTGGGGCCGCGCCACCAGCCGAGCTGGAGGCCGCGCTCCACCACCATGTCGCCGGTGAGCGCCGAGATGGGGATGAAGCGCACCTCCTGGATGCCGACCTTGGCGGCGAAGGCCCGGTACTCGGCCTGGATGCGGGTGAAGACCTCCTCCGACCAGCCCACCAGGTCCATCTTGTTCACCGCGATGACCAGGTGCGGGATGCCGAGCTGGTGCGCGATGTACGAGTGGCGCCGCGTCTGGGTGAGCACGCCCTTGCGCGCGTCCACCAGGATGATGGCCAGGTGGGCGGTGGAGCCGGCGGTCACCATGTTGCGGGTGTACTGCTCGTGGCCCGGGGCGTCGGCGATGATGTACTTGCGGGTGCCGGTGGAGAAGTAGCGGTAGGCCACGTCGATGGTGATGCCCTGCTCCCGCTCGGCCGAGAGGCCGTCGGTGAGGAGGGAGAGGTCGGTGGCGGTCAGGCCGCGGCGCCGCGAGGTGCGCTCGATGGCGGAGAGGGCGTCGGCCAGCACCGAGCGGGTGTCGACCAGGAGCCGCCCGATGAGGGTGGACTTGCCGTCGTCGACGCTGCCGCAGGTGAGGAAGCGCAGGAGCCCGCGGTCGGGCGGTGCGGAGCGCTGCTCGGCGGCGGACATCAGAAGTACCCCTCCTTCTTGCGCTGCTCCATCGAGGCGTCCGAGGTCTGGTCGTCGAGCCGGGTGGCGCCGCGCTCGGTGATGGTGGTGGTCGCGGTCTCGGCCACGATGGCCTCCAGGGTGGCGGCGGTGGACTCCACCGGCGCCGTGCAGGTGATGTCGCCCACGGTGCGGAAGCGCACCGAGATCTCCTCCACCACGTCGCCGGGACGAACCGGCGTCACCGGCGTGACCGGCACGAGCGCCCCGCCGCGGCGGACCACCGGTCGCCGGTGGGCGAAGTAGATGCAGGGCAGCTCCAGCCGCTCGCGGGCGATGTACTGCCACACGTCGAGCTCGGTCCAGTTGGAGATGGGGAAGGCCCGGATGTTCTCGCCCTTCCTGATGCGGGCGTTGTAGAGGCTCCAGAGCTCGGGCCGCTGGCACTTCGGATCCCACTGGCCGGACTCGTCGCGGAAGGAGAAGACCCGCTCCTTGGCCCGCGCCTTCTCCTCGTCGCGCCGCGCCCCGCCGATGCAGGCGTCCAGGCCCAGCTCGGCGATGGCGTCGAGGAGCGTCACCGACTGGTGCTTGTTGCGCGGCTCGAGCGCGTGGGAGAGCACCACCTTGCCGGCGGCGATGGAGTCCTCCACCGAGCGGACCAGCAGCCGCTCCCCGAGCTCGGCGGCGCGCCGGTCGCGGAAGTCGATGACCTCCGGGTAGTTGTGCCCGGTGTCGATGTGGAGGAGCGGGAAGGGGAAGCGGGCCGGCCGGAAGGCCTTCTCGGCGAGCCGGAGCAGGCAGACCGAGTCCTTGCCGCCCGAGAAGAGGAGCGCGGGGCTGGCGCACTGGCCGGCCACCTCGCGGAGGACGTGGATGGCCTCGGCCTCGAGCCAGTCGAGGTGGTCCAGTGGCTGGCGGAGATCCGTCATGGCGGAGGAGGCATCCTATAAAACGGAGGGGCGTCCCGTCAAGCGGAGGCACGGCCGGCGTCCCGTCAAACCAGCGCATCGCGGCGTGGCCCCGTGAAGTGAGTCGTCCGTGGAAGCGGATGCGGCGCACGGACGGTTGTCTTCCGCCGCCGGAGCGGCTACCACTCCACCTCCGGTCCGCCGCGGCGGCGGCCGCGCACCCTGGGCCCTGCCATGAGCGACGACGTCCACCTCGACTCCAACGTCCCCGGCAACCCGGCCTACCACTTCACCATCGTGCCGCCCGGCACCCCGGCCACGGCGGGCTGGGCACGCCGCGCGCCGCTCGTGGCCGGCGCGGGCCTGGCCACCCGCTGCGTCCACGCCGGCGTGCAGCCCGACCCGGCCTACGGCGCGGTCATGCCGCCCATCTACCAGTCCTCCACCTTCGCCTTCCGCGACGTCTGCACCAACGCCGGCTACGACTACACGCGCAGCGGCAACCCGACCCGCGCGGCGCTGGAGGAGGCCATCGCGGTGCTGGAGGGGGGCGGCGGCGCCACCTGCACCTCCACCGGCATGAGCGCCATCCTGGTGGCGCTCAACCTGCTGCCGCACGGCAGCCACCTCCTCAGCACCATCGACTGTTACGGCGGCACGTTTCGCACGCTGGAGCACGCCAAGGCGGCCTACGGCCTGGAGGTCACCTACCTCGACCTCGCCGATCTCGCCGCGGTGGAGCGGGCGCTCCAGCCCAACACCGGCATGGTCTGGATCGAGACCCCCTCCAACCCGCTGCTCCGGCTCACCGACATCCGCGCCGTGGCCGCCCTGGCGCGCGCTCGCGGCGCGCTCACCGTGGTGGACAACACCTTCCTCTCGCCGGTGCTGCAGCGCCCGTTCGAGCTGGGCGCCGATCTCGTCATCCACTCCACCACCAAGTACCTGAACGGCCACAGCGACGTGGTGGGCGGCGCGGTGGTGGCGGCCCCGGGCCGGACCGGGCTGGTCCAGCGCATCCAGTCGATGAACAACCTGCTCGGCACCTCGCAGAGCCCGCACGACGCCTTCATGGTCCTGCGCGGCCTGAAGACGCTGCTCATCCGCATGAGGGCCCACGAGGCGGGCGCGGCGCTGGTGGCGGCCTGGCTGGAGCGCCACCCCGCGGTGGCCAGGGTCCACTACCCGGGGCTCGTCAGCCACCCGCAGCACGCGCTGGCGAAGGCCCAGCAGCAGGGGTTCGGGGCGATGCTCTCCTTCGAGCTCGAGGACGGCCGCCCGGACCGGGTGGACCACGTGCTCCGATCGCTCCGATGGTTCACGCTGGCCGAGAGCCTGGGCGGGGTGGAGAGCCTGGTGGCCCACCCGGCCTCCATGACCCACGCCTCGATGACGCCGGAGGCGAGGAAGCGGGCCGGCATCACCGACTCGGTCATCCGGCTCTCCATCGGCATCGAGGATCCGGCCGACCTCGTCGCGGACCTCGAGCAGTCGCTGGCCGGCCTGCCGGCCTGAGGCGCAGCGCGGCCGCTGGCCTGGAGCGGGCCGTCCCGGCCGGGCGCCGCTCCGCCTCATGGGGGTGGAACCTCCGTTCTGCTTGCCATGGCGTCCGCATCTCCGTTATAGCGGACAGCATGAGGACGCTCGCCGACCGCCAGGCCGCCGCACCGCCGCGCACCGCCGACCCCTACCGGGACCTGGCGGTCATCGACGAGCGCGCCCCGCGCTTCAACCAGGTGGTGGTGGGGCTCCTCTCGCTCACCGCCGCGCTCACCGGCTGGTGGGGGCTCTTCGCGCTCCTGGCGCTCCAGCTCACGCTGGGGCTCGCCTTCGGCCGCCGCTGGTGCCTCCCTTGCGTCTTCTACTTCGAGGTGGTCCAGCCGCGCCTCGGCGAGGGGCGGCTCGAGGACAGCCGCCCACCGCGTTTCGCCAACCAGGTGGGGGCCGTCTTCCTCTGGGCGGCCACGGTGGCCTCGGCCGCCGGGCTGACGGGGGTGGGCGTGGCGCTCGGCGGCGCGGTGGCGGCGCTGGCGCTGCTGGCGGCCACCACCGGCCTGTGCGCCGGCTGCGTCCTCTACCAGGTCGCCGCCCGGCTGCGGGGCGTGCGTCGCGGGGTCATCGACCGGGTGGACCTGGCCGAGCTCGGGGTGCCGGCCGGGCAAGGCGCCGTGGTCCAGTTCACCCACCCGCTCTGCGCCGACTGCCAGGTGCTGACGGCCCGGCTCCGCGCCGCGCAGCACGGCCCGGTGCTGATCGACGTCTCCAGGCGCCCGGACCTGGCCCGCAAGTACGGGGTGGCGGTGGTGCCGCTGGCGGTGCGGGTCGGCGCCGACGGCGCCGTGCTCGGTCGGGTGGCCGGGTAGGCCGGACGCCGGGCGCCGCCCGTCCGGGCGTTCCCTCGGCGCGGGGCCACGCGCCGAGCGGAGGAGCTCGCGCCGCGGAGCCTGGCGTCAGCTCGCCGGCGGCACCGGCACCAGCGCGCCGTCCGGAAGCGCCGGGCGGGGCGCCGCCAGCCAGGGCGGCACCGGCAGCCCCTTGGAGCGCAGGAACTCCGCGTTGAAGAGGCGCGAGGCGTAGCGGGTCCCCGAGTCGCACAGGATGGTCACGATGGTGTGGCCCGGCCCGAGCGCCCTCGCCAGCCGCACCGCGCCGGCCACGTTGATGCCGGACGAGCTGCCCAGCACCAGCCCCTCGACGGCCACCAGGTCGAAGACCGTCTGCACCGTCTCCAGGTCCGGGATCTGCCAGCTGAAGTCGACCTTCAGCCCCTCGACGTTGCGGGTGATGCGGGCCTGGCCGATCCCCTCGGTGATGGAGGTGCCCTCGGCCTTGAGCTCGCCGGAGGTGAAGTACGAGTGCATGGCCGCGCCGGGCGGGTCGGCCAGGGCGATCTTCACCGCCGGGTTCCGCTCCCTGAGCGCCGCCGCCACGCCGGCCAGCGTCCCGCCGGTGCCGATGGCCGAGACGAAGCCGTCCACCTTCCCGCCGGTCTGGCGCCAGATCTCCTGGCCGGTGGTCTCGTAATGCCCTTGCCGGTTGGCCAGGTTGTCGAACTGCTGGGCCCAGACGGCGCCGTTCGGCTCGCTCTGCGCCAGCCGCTCGGCCACCCGCTGCGCCACGTGGACGTAGTTGTTGGGGTTCTTGTACGGGACGGCCGGCACCTCGTGGAGCGTGGCGCCGCCCAGCCGGAGCGTGTCCTTCTTCTCCTGGCTCTGCGTCTCCGGGATGACGATGACGGTCCGGTAGCCGCGCGCGTTCCCCACCAGGGTGAGGCCGATGCCGGTGTTGCCGGCCGTCCCCTCCACGATGACGCCCCCTGGCCTCAGGAGGCCGCGCCGCTCGGCGTCCAGCACGATGGCCAGCGCGGCCCGGTCCTTCACCGAGCCGCCCGGGTTGAGGAACTCCGCCTTGCCCAGGATCTCGCAGCCGGTGGCCTGGGAGAGGCGGCGCAGCCTGAGGAGCGGCGTGTTGCCGATGGTGGGGACGAAGCCGTCGCGGACCTCCATGGGCTACCTGGCCGCCGCGAAGGCCTCGGAGAAGTCCTCCTTGATGTCCTCGATGTGCTCCAGCCCCACCGAGACCCGGATCAGGTCGGGCGTCACGCCGGCCGTCTTCTGCTCGGCCTCGGAGAGCTGCGAATGGGTGGTGGTGGCCGGCTGGATGACCAGCGTCTTGGCGTCGCCGACGTTGGCGAGGTGGCTGGCCAGCTTCACGTTGTCGATGAACTTCAGTCCGGCCGCGCCGCCGCCCTTGATGCCGAAGGAGAGGACGCCGCCGAAGCCGTTCCGGAGCAGCTGCGTGGCCCGCTCGTGGTGCTTGTGGCTCGGCAGGCCGGGGTAGAGGACCCAGGAGACCTGCGGGTTGGCCTCCAGCCACCGCGCCAGCGCCAGCGTGTTGTCGGAGTGGCGCTGCACGCGCAGCGAGAGCGTCTCCAGGCCGAGCAGGAACTGGTGCGAGTTGAATGGGGAGAGGGCCGGGCCGACATCGCGCAGCCCCTCGACGCGGGCGCGGATGATGAACTGGATGTTGCCGAACGGCCCCTTCCTGCCGAAGACGTCGTTGAAGACCAGGCCGTGGTAGCCGGGCGAGGGCTCGGTGAAGAAGGGGAACTTGCCGCTGCCCCAGTCGAAGGAGCCGGCGTCCACGATGACGCCGCCGATGGAGGTGCCGTGGCCGCCGATCCACTTGGTGGCCGACTCCACCACCACGTCGGCGCCGTGCTCGATGGGGCGGCACAGGTAGCCGGCCGCCGCGAAGGTGTTGTCCACGATGAGCGGGATGCCGGCGTCGTGCGCCGCCCTGGCGAGGCCGGGCAGGTCGGCGATGTCGAAGCCCGGGTTGCCGATGGTCTCGACGTAGAGCGCCTTGGTCTTGGCGTCGATCCGCCTGGCGAGGTCGGCGGCCTCCACCGAGTCGACCAGCTTCACGCCGATGCCGAGCCGCGGCAGCGTCACCTTGAACTGGTTGAACGTGCCGCCGTAGAGCCGGCTCGAGGAGACGATGTTGTCGCCGGCCTGGGCGATGTTGGTGATGGCCAGGAACTGCGCGGCGTGCCCGGAGGCGGTGGCCAGCGCCGCCACGCCGCCCTCGAGGGCGGCCACCCGCTTCTCGAAGACGTCGGTGGTCGGGTTCATGAGCCGGGTGTAGATGTTGCCGAACTGCTTGAGCGCGAAGAGGTTGGCGCCGTGCTCCGCCGAGTCGAAGGTGTAGGAGGTGGTCTGGTAGATGGGCACCGCGCGCGACCTGGTGGTCGGGTCCGGCTCCTGGCCGGCGTGCACCTGCAGCGTCTCGAAGCGGGGCTTCCTGTTCTGGGGGAGCGCCATGTCAAGGTCCTCTCGGTGTCCGTTAAAGTGGACATAAATCCTATACAGCGGAACACGCCACGTCAAGCGGGACACCCCACGCCCGGCGCCTTTAGCCGGTACATTCCCGGCATGCAGAACCCCGCCCCCCGCTCCGTCCCCGAGCTCTTCCTCGACCGCGTCGGCAAGACGCCCACCGCCGAGGCCTTCCGGCACCCCGTCCCGGGCGGCTGGAAGAGCCTCACCTGGTCCGACACCGAGGCGCGCGTTCGCGCGGTGGCCTCCGGCCTCAAGGCGCTCGGCCTGGCCATGGAGGACGTCTGCGCCATCCTCTCCAGCACCCGCATCGAGTGGGTGCTGGCCGACTTCGGCATCCTCTGCGCCGGCGGCGCCACCTCCACCATCTACCCGTCCTCCACCGCCGACGAGTGTGTCTACATCCTCTCCGACTCCGGCGCGGTGGTCTGCTTCGCCGAGAGCGCCGAGCAGGTGCAGAAGCTCCAGGCCCGCCGGGCCGAGCTGCCGCGGCTGCGCCACGTGGTGGTCTTCGAGGGGAGCGGCAGCGCCGACGGCTGGGTGCTCACCCTGGACCAGCTCGAGGCCACCGGCCGGGCCCACGACGCCGGCCACCCGGGCGCCTTCGAGGAGACCTGCGGCGCGGTGCGGGGCAAGGCGCTGGCCACCCTCATCTACACCTCCGGCACCACCGGGCGCCCCAAGGGCGTGGAGCTGACCCACCACTGCTGGGTCACCCAGTCGGCCGCGGTGCAGAGGTCCGGCATCCTGGACCACCAGCCCATCCTGCAGTTCTTCTGGCTGCCGCTGGCGCACGTGTTCGGGAAGATGATCGGCACGGCGCAGCTCCGCATCGGCTTCCCCACCGCCATCGACGGGCGCATCGAGAAGATCGTGGAGAACCTGGCGGCGGTGCGCCCCACCTTCGTGTGCGCCGTGCCCCGCATCTTCGAGAAGGTCCACGCCAAGGCGGTGTCCACCGCCACCGAGGGCGGCGGCGTGAAGAGGGTGGTCTTCGAGTGGGCCCTCGGGGTGGGGCGCCAGGCGGCCGCGCTGGAGCGGGAGGGGCAGAAGCCAGGAGGCCTGCTGGCGCTGCAGCGCGCCCTGGCCGATCGGCTGGTCTTCCGACGGGTGCGCGCCCTCTTCGGCGGGCGGCTCCACTTCTTCATCTCCGGGTCGGCGCCGCTGTCGCGCGACGTGGCGGAGTTCTTCGACGCCATGGGCATCGTCATCCTGGAGGGCTACGGCCTGACCGAGTCCTCCGCCGCGACCCACTGCAACCTGCCCTGGAACCGCAAGCTGGGCACGGTGGGGCCCGCCTTTCCGGGCGTCGAGGTGAGGCTGGCCGAGGACGGCGAGGTGCTCATGCGCGGCCCCTGGACCATGCGCGGCTACCACGGCCTGGCCGAGGCCACCGCCGAGGCGCTCGACGCCGAGGGCTGGCTCCAGACCGGCGACGTGGGCACCCTGGACCAGCAGGGGCGGCTCAGCATCACCGATCGCAAGAAGGACCTCATCAAGACCTCCGGCGGCAAGTACGTGGCCCCCTCGGAGCTGGAGGCGCGGCTCAAGGCGGGCTGCCCGTACATCGCCCAGGTGCTCATCCACGGGGACCGGCGCAACTACGTGACCGCGCTGGTCACGCTCGACGCCGAGGGGATCAGGCGCTGGGGCGCCACCCAGGGGATCGCCGACCTGACGCCGGCGCGCGCCGCCGAGCACCTGGCCGTCAAGGCGCTGGTGCAGAAGGCGGTGGAGGACCTCAACGCCACCCTGCCCAGGTTCGCCACCGTGAAGAAGTTCACGCTCCTGCCCCGCGACTTCTCCGAGGCGGAGGGCGAGGTGACGCCGTCGCAGAAGCTGAGGCGCAAGGTGGTGGAGCAGCGCCACCGGTCGGCGCTCGACGCCATGTACCCGGCCAGCTGAGGCTACCCCTGCTCCGGCACCGCGTCGGCCGGCAGCCGCGGCTCCGGCGCGGGCACGGCGTCGGGGGGCACCTCGCGCAGCGCCTGCTTCATGCGCTCCAGCGAGGCCTGCGTCTCCTCCACGAAGCGGTTGTTCTCCACCCGGCTGCGCCCCGCCACCGCCAGCGTCCGCTCATAGATGGCGATGGCCTTGGTGATGAGCACCCGCACCTTGCGCTTCAGCTCGCTCCGGTAGGCCTCGGTCTCCTCGGCGTCCAGGCCGGGCGGCAGCGGCGCCTCCACCAGCGCCGCGTGGAGGGCGTCGTAGAGCTCGCCGATGCGGTACCCGGAGGCCACCGCCCAGTCGGCGTGGCCCATGCGGATGGCGCGCAGGTAGTGGCCCTGGGCCGAGAGCAGCAGCGAGGCCTTGTCCTCCAGGTCCTTCGCCAGCTTTCCCTCGCCGTCGCGCGACGGGTCCAGCCGCACCGCCAGGAAGTGTCCGCGGTAGACCTCGCCCAGGTAGAACTGGGCCTGGGAGGGGAAGTAGTCGTCGAGCCGCTCGGTCTCGCTCCCCAGCTTCCAGGTGGAGACGGCCAGCCGGAGCGCCTGCTCCGCCTCCTCGGGCAGGGCGAGCTCCAGCTCCACCACGCCGCGCTGGGTGAGCGCCCGGATGCGCTCCCCCGCGGGGAGGGCCGGGCGGCGCGCCAGCCCGTCGAGCACGGCGCGCGCCTCGCCGAGCTCGCCGAGGTGGTAGTGGCACTCGGCCTGCTTGAAGCCGGCCTCCACCGCGTCGGGCCCCTCGTACCGCCGCTCCAGGGTGCGGAACCGCGTGAGCGCCAGCCGCCACTGCTCCAGCCGCTGGTGGGCCAGCCCGGCGTTGAAGAGGGCGGTGGCCTCGTGGCGCGAGGCGGGGAAGAGGTCGGCCAGCCGGCCGAAGGCGTTGGCGGCGCGGGCGTGGTCGGCGGCCGAGAAGGCGGCCTGCCCGATGGCGAAGAGCTCCTCGTCGTTCTTGCCGGCCAGCTCCAGGTCCAGCCTGGAGACCTCGACCCGCTCCGGCTCGTAGCTGAGCTCGACGGCGCCGCCGGGTGCCGCGGAGGCCGCCGGGCCGGCCGGGCATGGGAGGCCGGCGGCGCAGGGGGCGCCCGAGGCGGCGGCGGAAGCCGGTGGGCGGGCGGTGGCGCAGCCGGCGAGGAGCGTGGCGAGGAGGACGCGGCGCTTCATGGGGGCCCGCATCCTAGAGCCGTTCGGCCAGCCTGGCGAGGCCCGCCAGGTCGTGCACGTCGCGCTCCAGCCGCGGCACCACGGCGCGCGGCCCCGGCACCGCCTGGAAGAGGCGCGCCAGCGCCAGGGCGTCCGCCCTGGCGAGCCGCTGGTGCTCCGCCAGCGTGCTGGCCAGCCGCGCCGCCAGCGCCGCGTCCGCCGGCAGCGCCGCCGCCAGCGCGGCCGCGTCGGGCAGGGGCCCCGCGCCGGGCCACAGGTCCGGCGTGACGCGGTTGGCCACCAGGCCGGCCACCGGCATCCCCTCGGCGCGGAGCCGCTGGTGGAAGGCCAGCGCCTCGTCGATGGAGAGCGGGCTGGGGCTGGCCACCAGCACGAAGCCGGTGGTGGGCCGGGCCAGCAGCGCGCGCACCTCGGCGGCCCGCTCCTTGAAGCCGTCGTACATGCCCTGGAAGCCGGCCAGGAAGTCGCCCAGGTCGCGCAGCATGTCGGCGCCGGTGAAGCGGGCCAGGGTCTTGGCGATGTAGCCCGAGCCGAGCTGGGCCAGCCGCAGGCCGAGCCGCCCGGCGCCGACCGCCGGCGCCAGGATGGAGCGCGCCGCCTCGTTGCCCAGGAAGTCGATGATGCGCTCGGGCGCGTCCAGGAAGTCGAGCGCGTGGGCGGTGGGGGGCGTGTCGAGGACGATGAGGTCGTAGTCGCGGTCGGTGGCCAGCTCGTGCAGCTTCTCCATGGCCATGTACTCCTGGGAGCCGGCCAGGGCGGCGGACATCTGGTGGTAGAGCCGGTTCTTGAGGATGCGATCCCGCCGCGCCGGATCGGGGGCGTGGCGCGCCACCAGGTCGTCCCAGGTGCGCTTCACGTCCAGCATCATGGCGTGCAGCTCGCCGCGGGGCCGCAGGCCCGCCTCCAGGAAGGCCTGTTCGGGCACGCGCGCCTCCACGTTGCCGAGCGCCCCCAGCCCCATGGCGCTGGCGAGCCGCCGCGCCGGGTCGATGGTGCAGACCAGCACGCGCTGCCCCTCGAGCGCCCGGGCCAGCCCGATGGCCGCGGCCACGGTGGTCTTGCCCACCCCGCCCGAGCCGACGCAGACCAGCACCCGCCGCGCCGCGTTGGCGTCGAGGAGCGCGCTCACGGCCGTCCCCCGCGCTGGTCCAGCGGCCCGCCCGGCGCCGCGGCCGCCGCGGGCGCCCAGGTGGGCTCGCCGGGGCCCGGC
>JANNKC010000269.1:0-5046 GCA_031396105.1 Anaeromyxobacter sp. | reverse complement strand
AGGTGAGGGCGCTGGGCGAGAAGGTGGCCGCGGTGACGGCGCCCAGGGGGGCGCTGCCCGACGCGCGCAAGCCGGCCGGCGTGGCCGCGGCGCTGGAGGCGGCTGGGCTCCGGTCCCGCGACCGGAAGGGCGAAGGCGCGGCCGAGCCGGCCGACGAGGCGGAGACGCCCTGACCTTTCCGATCGTCCCGGACCCTTCTCCGGCCGCCCCGAGCCCATCGTCTCCGCCTCGCTGGCGCGAGGCTACGCTCAGGGCAGGCGGAGTCGAGGGGGCGCTCCTGAACGGGGACCGCGGAACTCCGGTCTAGCGGAAGCGGGCCCACTCCACCTTGAGGCAGCGGTCCTGCACCACGTCGATGCCGGCCCGGGCCAGCACCTCGGCCGCCGCATCGTTGCGGATGCCGAGCTGGAACCAGACGGCGCGCGGCCTCTTGGCGAGCAGGTCGTCGAGGTGGCCGGGGATGTCGGAGGGCTTGCGGAAGACGTCCACCAGGTCGAGCTCGCCCGGCACGTCGGCCACCTTCCGGTAGACCTTCTGCCCCAGGATCTCGGTGACCTCCGGGAAGTAGACCGGCACCGGCACCACCTCGCCGCCGTGGTCGGCCACGTACTTGGCCACGTAGAAGGCGGCCTGGTCGGCCTGCGCCTCGGTCTTCACGCCCAGGACCGCCACGCGCCGCGCGCCACGCACCAGCGCGCCGATGCGCGCGTCGTCCTCGAGGAGGTGCTGCGTCCAGTCGCTCATGGTGTCCTGGCCTCCCGGGCGGCCGCTCGCGCCGGGGTGGCGCGGTGGGTGCGGCGGCCCTGCCGGGGAGATGTCGCGCGCCGGCGTCCGGCGCGAAAGGCCCTTCCCGTGACCGGCCGCCCTGTCAGACCGGATCGTCATCGTCTGCTTTCGACCGGCGCAGGGCGTGGCTTCGAAAACTGGACCTCCCGGCGCCCACGCCTACGATGGCCTCAACCAGCCGGGGCTCATCCCGGCTCCGGCGAAGAGGTGGCGATGGACACGAAGCGCAAGGGCACGGGCAAGGCGGCCAGCACCGTCGTCACCGAGGGGGCGGCGCAGGCCGTGCTCCGGCGTGGCCCGGCCAGGGAGCTCTCCTCCGAGGAGGAGCAGGTGATGCGCATGCGCCTGGGCGCGTCGCTCCCGCGGACCTCCGAGCTGGAGTGGACCGACCGCGACCTCTCCGAGGATCACCAGATCGAGCTGCAGGCCATGCAGATCGAGGCCTGGATGAAGTGGAAGCACCACCTGGCCGCGCAGCGCACCGTGGTGAAGGGCGCGCCCGCCCGCAGCCTCCCCGCCCCGCAGCCGTCGCGCGCCAAGGAGAAGATCGTGCGCGCGCTCCGCAAGAAGGCCTGAGGGACTTCGGCCCGCGTGAGCGCGGGGTGACGTTCAGACCCCGCCCCGCTCCAGCAGCCGCGAGAGCCCCTCACCCGCCGCCAGCGCCCCGGCCGGCTCCGCCTCCGGCAGCCGGCCGGCCGCCAGCAGGCCGGCCAGGTGCTCCCTGGTCCGCGGGTTGCGCCACCAGTCCTCGTCGAACCGCTCGCGGAGCGCGCGGCGGAGCCGCTCCCCCTCGGCGAAGCCTCGCACCGTGGCGATGAGCGGCGCGGCGTCGGCGTCGCGCGAGGCGCGCACCTCGTCCCAGGTGGCGTGGAGCGCCGCGCTCAGCCCCTCGCGGTGAGCCTCCCGCCAGGCCTGGCCGGAGAGGCCACGCTCCACCTCGGTGGCCACCCGCAGCGCCGCGCCGGCGCAGCGCAGGTGGAGGAGCCGCCGCAGGCCGAGGGCGCGCAGCACGTCGGGCCCCTGCGCCCGCGAGAGCTCGAGCCGCGCCGAGAGCCAGGCGGGCTCGAGGCACAGGCCGGCCAGGAGCGCACCGAGCGCCGGTCCGAGCACGGCGTCGCGGTCGTGCGGCGGGTGGGGCGCGGCGGCCAGGGCCCGGCCGAGCGCCTCGAGGAGCGCGGGCCAGTCGGACAGGCCGCCGGCGGCGCGGAAGAGGACGCGGCGGCCGTGGCTCCGGGCGCCGGGCCAGGCGGTGGCGCGGCCGGGCTCGTCGATGCGGAGCGCACCGAGGTCGAGGCCGAGGTCGGCGGCGGCGCCGCGGACCGCGGCGGCGAGCGCGGTGGGCCGGAAGAGGCCGGCGAGCGCCGGAAAGGCCAGCAGGTGGAGGAGGTCGGCGCGCCTGAGGTCCCCGCCGGGCGACGGCGCGAGGCCGACGTCGCGGTGGGCCACGAAGGTCAGCAGGTCCCGCCAGGCGTCGTCGGTGGCGGCCAGGAGCTGGTCGCCCTCGACCACCGCGGCCCAGTCCGGTGCGAGGCCCGACTCGGCTCGCGCCCGGGCCCGGACCTCGGCCGCCGCCTCGCGGTGGCGGGCCGGCGGCTCCAGCGCGCCGGCCACGGCGCTGGCCAGCGAGAGCCGGCGAGCCCTGTCCGGCTCGCGAGGCAGCGCCTGCTCCGCGTCGGCCAGCGTGAGCGTCCCGTCCGGACCCTCGACCACCGCGGCCGCCTCGGCGGCGCGCCAGTCCTCCTCCCGCTCGGCGGCGTGCCACTCGGCGCGCCGGCTCGCCACCCGCCGCGCCATGGCCTCGTCGCCGCCGGCGCGGAGCCGCTTCACCATCTCCGGGTGGGCGGCGGCCCCGTGGGGCGGGAAGAGGCGCTGCAGCGCCGGCGCCGGCTCCAGGCCGGCCTCGTGGCGCGCCCGCTCCTCCTCGAGAGAGCCGGCCAGGGCGTCCAGGATGCGGGCCAGGCGCTCGCGCTCGTCGCCGTCCATGGTATGAGGCTCCTCCCTCGAAGGGCGGGTCTTACCACCGAGCCGCCTCGACGGGTGAGGGCCGGGCCTGACGTCCGGCCGGAGCGACAGACCATGCCCATCTACGAGTACCACTGCCCGAAGTGCGGACGCTTCGACCTCATCCAGAAGATGTCGGCCGCGCCCCTCGAGAGGCACGAGGCCTGCGGATCCACGGTGACCAAGCTCATCAGCGCGGGCTCCTTCGCCATCAAGGGGTCGGGCCACTCCACGGCGGGCCCGGCCTGCGAGAAGCGGTCGGCCGACTCACCGGCCTGCGCCTCATGCCCGTCGGCCCGGGCATGAGCGGCCGGGGCCGCTCCCTCGCACCGCCGCCGGGCGCCGCGTGAAGCGGCTGACCCTCGTGGCGCGGCCCGCCGACGAGGGCGAGCGGCTCGACCGGTTCATCGCGGAGCGCGGCGCCATCTCGCGCGGCCTGGCGCGCCGGGCCATCGAGCAGGGCGGCGTCTTCCTGGACGGCCGCCGCTGCAAGGTGGCCAGCAAGGAGGTGCGCGCCGGCTACGAGATCACCGTCAACCTCGAGGAGGGCGGCCGCGCCCCCGGCGCGGGCCTGGCGCTGGACCGCTCGCGCCTGCTCTTCGCCGACGAGCACCTGGTGGCGGTGGACAAGCCGGCCGGCGTGCCGGCGCAGCCCACGCTCACCAGCGACCGCGGCACGCTCCCGCTGATCGTCTCGGCGCTGCTCGGCGAGGAGGTCCTGCTGGTCCACCGGCTGGACCGCGAGACCTCCGGCGTGACGGTGCTGGCCCGCACCAGGGCGGCGGCCGCGGCGCTGGCCGAGGCCTTCCGCACCGGCGGGCCGGAGAAGACCTACCTGGCGCTCTGCGCCCGCGCGCCGGCGCCG
This sequence comes from Anaeromyxobacter sp., assembly GCA_031396105.1. Classification (GTDB taxonomy): domain Bacteria; phylum Myxococcota; class Myxococcia; order Myxococcales; family Anaeromyxobacteraceae; genus JADKCZ01. Next base: position 1,394 of record JANNKC010000269.1, on the reverse strand, counting down.
CCGGAGGGGCGGCTCGAGGCGGCCATCGGCAAGGACCCCCGGCGCGCCGGGCTGCGCCAGGTCTCGCCGGGCGGCGACGCGGCCGCCACGCGCTACCGCACGCTGGCCACCGGCGAGGCCGCGCTGGTGGAGGCGCACCCCGAGACCGGGCGGACCCACCAGCTCCGCGTCCACCTGGCCCACCTCGGCGCCCCGCTCCTCGGCGACCCGAAGTACGGCGGACCGCGCATGGTGGGGGCGGTCAGCGTGCCCCGCGTCATGCTGCACGCGCGCCGGCTCGAGCTGGCCCACCCGGTCAGCGGGGCGCCCATGATCTTCGAGGCCCCGGTGCCGGAGGACCTGGCCGCGGTGGCCACGGCGCTCGGGTGCGGCATGGACGCCGCTGGCCTCCAGCTGGCGGCGCGGCCGCCCCGCTGACGGCGCTCCGTCAGGGCACGAACGGCTCCGGGTTGAGCAGCTTGTAGGTGTGCGGGTCCATGACGCTCTCCGGGAAGCGCCGCGGCCGGAGCTCGTGGAGCACCCGGGCGGTGTTCTCCGCCAGGGTGGAGGCCACCTTGAGCCGCTTGTCCCGCTCCACGAAGGCGGCCACCAGCTCCTGCAGCCGCCGGACGTCCCGCTCCGAGCTGGCGCCCACCTTGGGCACCAGGAAGAGCGCCGAGCCGGCCAGCCAGACCTCGCGCGTCTCCAGCTCGCGCTGCTTGTCGAAGGCGGGGGCGAAGCCGTAGTGGGCCAGGAGGTCGATGAGCGCCGGCGCCACCTTGGGGCCGAGGCGGGCCAGCTCCGGCTCCACGTCCCAGGGCGAGAGTCCGCGGGCACGCGCCTCCTCGGCGATGGGGGTGCGCCACTCCAGGTAGAGGTCCTCGTAGAGCGCCAGCCAGATGCGCATGCGCTCGCGGCGTGGGGCGCGGTTGACGCACCGGACGAAGGGCGCCTTGGCGTGCTCGTCGAGCAGCCGCTCGATGGCGGGGCGCGGGTTGAGGAGGCGCAGCCCCTTCTTGAAGAGCGGGTCGCCGCCCTTCTCGCCGACGACGTTGACGGTGATGAAGCAGCGCTCCGCGCCGCGCCCGAAGAGGCCGCCGCGGTCCAGCGTGCGCAGCGCGCCGATCATGGCGTCGTAGAGGGCCTTGTCGGTGCGAGGCGTGCGAGCGTCCGGGTCCGGCAGCTCGAGCGCGCTCACCGCGCCGTCGAAGTCGTGGCCGCGATGCTGTCGCTCAACCTCTCGCCTGGCAGATAGCGTGCGCCGAGTCGCGCCACGCGCGCCGCGCCGGTGAGGTGGCATTGCGCGCAGATACTGTCCCGGCGCTCCCCGGCGAGCTTGGCCGGATTGACGATGTTGGCTCGCATCGGCGCTTGCGCATGGTGCTGGCCAAGCCCAAGAGCATCACGCCGCACAC
>JANNKC010000247.1:0-8276 GCA_031396105.1 Anaeromyxobacter sp. | reverse complement strand
GCGCGCCGCCCGCCGCCGCGCCGGCGCCCCGCCCGGCCCACGCCCCGCGCACCCGCCACGCCCTCGACCCGCGCGAGTTCCCATGGCTGACGCAGCTCGGCCGCAACCTCACCGAGCTCGCCGCGCTCGGCAAGCTCGACCCGCTGGTGGGGCGCGAGCGCGAGGTGGAGGAGGCCATCGACGTGCTCGGCAAGCGGCGCACCAACAACCCGCTGCTGGTGGGCGAGCCGGGCGTGGGCAAGACCGCCATCGTGGAGGGGATCGCCCAGCGGCTGCTGGCCGACGGCGGCGCCCACGCCGCCCGCACCGTGATCGAGATCGACATGGCCAGCGTGGTGGCCGGCACACAGCTGCGCGGCTCCTTCTCCGAGAAGCTCATCGGCCTGAAGGACGAGGTGCGGCGCGCCGAGGGGCGCATCGTGGTCTTCATCGACGAGGTGCACACCATCATGGGCGCCGGCTCCACCGGCGAGGGGCCGCAGGACGCCGCCAACGAGCTCAAGGCGGCGCTGGCCCGCGGCGAGTTCCCCTGCATCGGCGCCACCACCCACGACGAGTACCGGCAGCACATCGAGAAGGACCCGGCGCTGGAGCGCCGCTTCACGCCGGTGCTGGTGCGCGAGCCGACGGTGGCCGACACCGTCACCATCCTCTCCGGCCTGGCGCCGCGCTACGAGAAGCACCACGCGGTGCGCTACGCCCCGGAGGCGCTGGAGGCGGCGGCCGCCCTCTCGGCCCGCCACATCACCGACCGCTTCCTGCCCGACAAGGCGGTGGCGGTGCTGGACCTGGCCGGCAGCCGGGCTCGCCGCGAGGGGCGGCGCGACGTCGGCGCCACCGAGATCGCCCGGGTGGTGGCCAAGCTGGCCGGCCTGCCCGAGGCGCGCCTGCTGGCCTCCGACCGGGAGCGCATCCTCGGCCTGGAGCAGGCGCTCGGCGCCCGCGTCATCGGCCACGCCGACGCCATCGGCCGGGTGGCCCGGGTGCTCAAGCGCAACTTCGCCGGCTTCGCCTCGCGGCGCCCCATGGGCTCCTTCCTCTTCCTCGGCCCCACCGGCGTGGGCAAGACCGAGCTGGCCCGGGCCCTGGCCGACGCGCTCCACGGCTCGCGCGAGGCGCTGGTGCAGCTCGACATGAGCGAGTGCGCCGAGCCGACCGGCGTGGCGCGGCTGGTGGGCGCCGCCCCGGGCTACGTCGGCTACGGCGAGGGCGGGCAGCTCACCGACGCGGTGCGCCGCCGGCCCGCCTGCGTGGTGGTGCTCGACGAGATCGAGAAGGCCCACCGCGACGTGCAGATGCTCCTCCTGCAGGTGCTGGAGGAGGGGCGGCTCACCGACGGGCGGGGGCGCCAGATCGACTTCTCCAACACGGTGGTGGTGCTCACCACCAACCTGGGCGCCGGCGAGGCCAGCCGGACCTCCCTGCCCAGCATGGGCTTCGGCGCCGCCGAGCGGGGCGCGCCGCGCGAGGCGCGGGTGCTGGAGGCGGCCCGCGGCGCCCTCCCCCTCGAGCTCTGGAACCGGCTCGACGAGCGGCTGGTCTTCCCCTCCCTGTCCCGCGAGGACGTGGCCCGCATCGCCGCCCTCCTCCTGGCCGAGTCGGCGGCGCGGCTCCACGGGGAGCGGCGCATCCGCTACGTGGCGGCCCCCGAGGTGGCGGCCTTCCTGCTCGACCACGGCGGCTTCGACCCCCTGCTGGGCGCCCGCCCGATGCGGAGCGCGGTCCAGCGGCTGGTGGAGGCGCCGCTGGCGGAGCGGATCCTGGCCGGCGAGTTCGAGCCGGGCGACGACGTGCGGGTCGAGGTGGCCGGCGGCGAGCTTCGCTTCCGCCGGGCGGCCTAGTCCCGCGGGCCATAGAGCCCGCGCTCCCTGGCGTACTCCAGCACCCGGCGCGGCACCAGGGCCGAGACGTCCTCGCCGCGCGCCAGCCGCTCCCGCACCTCGGTGGAGGAGACGGCCGGCAGCCCGGGGCCGGCGCCGCCCGGGTACCCCTGCCGCCCCACCACCACCACGCGGGCCAGCGCCTGCACCCGGTCCCAGCGGTACCAGCTGGGCGTGTCGGGCAGGATGTCGGCGCCCACCACCAGGACGAAGCGCAGGTCGGGGTGCTTCTCGGCCAGGTGCTCCAGCGTGCGGGCGGTCTTGCCGCAGAGCGGGTCGCCGCTGAGCTCGGCCTCGGCGGTGCAGACGTGGGCGCCGCGGATGGCGGCCACCGCCAGCTGGCACATCCGGACCCGCTCCTCGAAGGGGGCCAGCGCCTTGCCGAAGGGGTGGCGCCAGGCGGGCAGCAGCCAGACCTGGCGCACCCCCTGGGTGGCGAGCGCCCACCAGGCGGCCATGACGTGGGCCACGTGAGGCGGGTTGAAGGACCCGCCGAGCAGCGCGATCTCGGGCCGGCCGGGCATGGCGTCAGCCAGGATAGCAAAGGAACGGGGCGCGCCGGCGGCGGAAGGCCCGCTCCTCCGGCCCCCAGGCGCGGGCCAGCTCCCGCGGCGTGGCGCCGGCCTCGATGGCGCGGCGCTGACGCGCCGAGCCGCAGAGCAGGTCGAAGGCCGGCACGTCCTCCACGAACTCGTAGGGCTCGGTGCGCCAGCGGAAGAGGCGCGGCGCCTGGGCGCGGGCGTGGAGGACGCAGGCCACCCCGGTGCGGAAGGGGCGGAAGGCCTCGGCGTCGCGGACGTGCAGCTCCACGCCGTGGCAGCGCACTCCGGCGTGCTTGTCCCAGGTCGGCACGAAGCTGGCGGGTCGGAAGGCCACGCCCGGCAGCCGCTCGGCCATGAGATCGGCCGCCAGCCGGTGGGCGTCGAGCCAGGGGGCGCCGAAGAGCTCGAACGGCCGCGTGGTGCCGCGCCCCTCCGAGAGGTTGGTCCCCTCCAGGAGGCACATCCCCGGGTAGACCAGCGCCGTCTCCGGAGTGGGCATGTTGGGCGACGGGGAGACCCACGGCAGCCCGGCCTGGCGAGCCCCCTGAGCGCGCCGCCAGCCGTCGCAGCTCACCACGGTGAGCTCCAGGTCCAGCCCGCGCTCCTCGCGGAAGAGCAGGGCCAGCTCCCCCACCGTCAGGCCATGGCGCGGCGCGAGATCGTGGAGCCCGCAGAAGCTCTCGAAGCCAGCCCGCAGCGCCGGCCCCTCCACCGCCACGCCGCCGATGGGGTTGGGCCGGTCCAGCACCACGAAGCCGAGGCGGGCCCGGGCCGCGGCCTCCATGCACAGCAGCATGGTGGCCTGGTAGGTGTAGTAGCGGCTGCCCACGTCCTGGATGTCGAAGCAGAGGAGGTCCAGGCCGCGGAGCTGCGCCGGCGTGGGGGCCAGCGAGGCCATGGTGGCGCCGTAGAGGGAGTGGACCGGCAGGCCGGTGCGCCGATCGCGCTCGCCGCTCACCGCCGCCATGTACTGCGCGTCGCCGCGGACACCGTGCTCCGGCCCGAAGAGCGCGCCGAGCCGCACGCCGGGCAGCGCGTGGAGCAGGTCGGCGGCGTGGCGCAGCCGGGCGTCCACCGCGGTGGGGTTGCAGACCAGCCCCACCGCGCGGCCGCGCAGGGGCCCGCCGCGCGAGGCCAGCAGGACCTCGAGCCCGCTGCGGACCCGGCCGGCGGCGCGTCCGCGCCTAGCGCGCCGGACGGAGCGTGAAGCTGAAGGAGTAGCGGCCAGGCTTGTTGGCTGGGTAGGCGGCATCCCGGAGGTTCCAGTAGGCGCAGGCGCGGACGTCGTCGTCGTGGACCGAGTCCTCCAGCACCTCGACGAGGGTGGCGTCGCCGGCCACATCGGCGGTGACCCGCACGGTGAACCTCCCGGAGAGGCGCGGCAGCTCCTTGAGCCGGACCCGGTAGGTCCGGTCGATGAGCCTCCCCACCGAGCGCTGGATGGTGGCCACGTCGCCGCGGGCGGGCCGCTCCACGCTGAGCCGACGCTCCAGGGCCTCGCGGTCGGCCGCGCCCTCGGGACCGCTGGCCCGCAGGAGCCCCAGCGCCTCCTGGGGCTTGCCCAGCCTGAGCGTCACCCGCCCCAGCGCCAGGCTCGCCTTCAGGTCCTTGGGGTCGCGCGCCACGGCCCGGCGCAGCGCCTTCTCGGCGCCATCCAGGTCGTCGGCGGCCAGCCGGATCTCGGCGATGCGCATCCACTCGGTGCCGCTCGGGTCGATCTGGGAGAGCCGCTCCAGCGCCTTCTGCTCGCCCTCCTTGTCGGCGGCCATGCGGGAGGCCTCGGCGAGCGCCACCAGGCCGTCCACGTCCTCGCGGAGCGCCACGGCGGCCTTCCACTGGTCGCGGGCGGCGGCGGCGTCGCCCCTGGCCCGGAGCAACCTGGCGAGCGCCACCCGGGCGGCGCGATCGCGTGGGCTGGCCGCCACCACCCTGAAGAGGAGGCCCGCCCCCGCCGGCGCGTCGCCGGCCTCGGCGGCCAGGTCGGCCAGGATCGAGAGGGCCGGGGCGTGCTCCGGCAGGACCGCCAGCGCCGCCTCCGCCTCGGCGCGGGTCGTGGCCGGATCGCCGGCGCGCCTGGCGAGGCGGGCCAGGCCGACGTGGGCCTCCACGTTGGCCGGGTCCACCGTCACCACGGCGCGGTAGCCCGTGGCGGCCGCGTCCCAGCGCTCGGCGCGCTCATCCGCCTGCGCCTGGATCAGCTCGACCAGCCAGTTGGCCGGCTCCACCACGCGGGCCTGCTCCAGCACGCGGGCCACCTGGTCGAGCACCTTCCACTCGACGTACAGCCGGGCCATGCCCACGTGGCCCAGCGCCGAGCCCGGCAGGTCCTTGGCGAGGTCGCGGAACTCCGCCCAGGTCTCGTCGGCGTGCGGCAGCGCGTAGATGGCCAGGAAGCGGGCCTTGCGATTGGCCGGATCCTGCGCCACCGCCGCCGACCAGCGGGCCCGCTCGCCGGCGATGTCGCCGTGGCGCTCCGCGTCGTCGATCTGGGCCATGGCGCGGCTCACCGCCGCGAGCTCCGGATCGGGGACCAGGGCGCGGGCCGCCGGGCCGGACTGGACGGTCTGCATGGCCGGGGAGGCCGCCCGTGGCGCGGAGCAGGCCGCGAGCAGGGCGAGGGCCAGGGTAGGCGCGAGCTTCATGGGTTTCCCTCGGGCGGCGGGTGGCCACCTCTTCTACCTCGCCGGGGGGGCCGCGAGAACCCCTGCGTTGGGGCTGCGCGGCCACCGTGCCGGTGCTGCCGGCCGGGGTCGGGGTATGGCGCCCCCCGGGGCGTCCTTGGTACGACCGCCCGCATGTCCAAGCCTCCGCCGCCGCCGAGCGTGGCGCGCCTCGCCGCCCTGGCGGGCCTCATCCACTTCGGCTTCGACTCGGTCCTCCGCGTCTGGCCGGCCACCACGCCGCCGCACCTGCTCACCCCGTACATGAGCGAGATCTTCCGCGGCATGCTGGAGATGCTCGGCCTGACACCCATCTCGCTGGTGACCTCCTTCGTGAACGGGGTCATCTCGGCCATCTTCGCCATCGCGCTGCAGGAGGCGACGACCCGCCGCTTCGCCAAGGTCGCCGCGTTGCTCGGCGTCCTCTGGCTGATCACGGCCGGCCTCACCTTCGCGCTCTACCTCGACGCGCCCCGCGGCCTGGCCGCCACCAGCCTGCTGGCCGGGCTGCCGCGCGCCCTGACGGTGGCCTACTTCCTGGAGCGCGCCCTGCCGCCCGCGGCACCCGAGCCACGCGAGGAGGCGCCGGCCCAGCCGCCTTCGGAGGAGCCGCCCAGTGGCCCGCCCACGGCGTCAGCGTGACGAAGGCCGCAGCGGCCGGAGCTTCCGCTCGGGCCTGGCCTCCGCGTCGGGCTCCTGCGGCCCGGCCGGCCTGAGGCGGCGCAGGTCGGCCTCGGCCTCGGCGCCCCGCCCCAGCCGCTCCAGCGCCAGCGCTCGCTTCAGGCGCACCTCGTCGTCGTCGCCGTACGCGAGGGCCCGCCCGTAGGCCGCCGCCGCGCCGGCGTCGTCGCCGGTGAGCTCCGCGAGCTGGCCGATCATGAGGTCGCGCCGGGGCGCGCCCGGCCCCACCGCCGCGAGGAGCGTGGCCACACGTTCCAGGCTCCTGCCGTCGGCCAGGAGCCAGGCCGCCTCCTGGAGCCGGGCCTCCTCGGTGGGGGGGAGCGGCGGAGGCAGCGGCGCGCTGGTCCGTGGCGGACCGACGGGCCGCGGCGCGGGAGCCGGCGGCGCCGAAGCGCAGGCGGTCAGGAGCAGGAAGGCGGCGGCGAGGCGGGTGGACACGCTCCAGATGATACACGCGAGGTGCCGCCGCCTCCCACCGGCCAGGATCGCGGCGGTGGCGCCCGGGGCCGCACCCTGGTACCACCGGGAGAGGCGGGGGCCAGGAGGCGCGCACCATGCGGATCCAACGCGGCGGCATGGTGCACCGGCTCCTGCGGTCGCTGGCCACCCGGGCGCGCGAGTCGGAGAAGGACCGCGGCATGCTCGAGGAGGCGATCGGGCACGCCTACGAGGGGCTCATCATCACCGACCCTTCGGGGAAGATCCTCAAGGCCAACCAGGCCTACGCCGACTTCCTGGGGCTGCGGCTGGACCAGATGATCGGCCACCACGTCACCGAGGTGGTGGAGAACACCCGCATGCACGTGGTGGGGCGGACCGGCGTACCGGAGATCGCCCACGTGCAGCACATCCGCGGCCACGAGATGATCTGCAGCCGCATCCCCATCTTCGAGGACGGCACGCTGGTGGCGGTGGTCGGCAAGATCATCTTCCAGGACATCGACGACCTGTTCGCCCTGACCAGCCGCTTCCGCTCGCTCAAGAAGGAGCTCGACTTCTACAAGACCGAGCTCGATCGGCAGCTGGGGGCCCGCTTCTCCTTCGACAGCATCGTGGGGCGCAGCGACCAGCTGGAGCGGGTGAAGGAGCTGGCCCGCAAGGTGGCCAGGAGCGACACCACGGTCCTGCTGGTCGGCGAGAGCGGCACCGGAAAGGAGCTCTTCGCCCATGCCATCCACGTGGAGAGCGGCCGGAGGCTGCGCCCCTTCATCAAGGTGAACTGCGCCGCCATCCCGGCCGAGCTCTTCGAGTCGGAGCTCTTCGGGTACCGCGGGGGCGCCTTCACCGGGGCCCGCGCCGGTGGAAAGAAGGGGAAGTTCGAGCTGGCCCACCAGGGCACGCTCTTCCTCGACGAGATCAGCGAGCTCCCGCCCACCATGCAGGCGAAGCTCCTGCGCGTGCTGCAGGAGCGCGAGGTGGAGCCCGTGGGCGCCGAGCATCCCGAGCCCGTGGACGTGCGGATCGTGGCCGCCACCAACCGGCGGCTCGAGCCGCTCCTGGAGCAGGGGGCCTTCCGGCACGACCTCTACTACCGGCTCAACGTGGTGAAGCTCGACATCCCGCCGCTGCGGGAGCGGCAGGGCGACCTGCCGCTGCTCGTCGAGCGGATCCTGCGCCAGCTGGAGCGGGAGACCGGCATCCCGGTGGAGGGCGTGGACGGCGAGGCCGAGGCGACGCTGCTGGCGCACACCTGGCCGGGCAACGTCCGGGAGCTGCGCAACGTGCTCGAGCGGGCGCTCCACGTGAAGGGCGGTCCGGTCATCTCGCGGCTGGACCTGCCGCTGGCCCTCCTGGAGGGCGAGGCCGGGATCGGGGGCGGCGGCGCCCGCTCCACGCTGAAGATGGCGCTGCGTCAGGCCGAGATCGATCTCATCTCCCGAGCCCTGCGGGACGCGGCAGGCGACCGGGCGACGGCAGCATCCCGGCTCGGGATCAGCAGGTCGTCCATCTACGCCAAGCTCGACCAGTACGGCCTTGGCGGCGAAGGCCTCGAACCGTCCAGGATTCCGGAATCCGAGTCCAGAAACTTGGACTCGCCAGTGGACCGCTGAGCCAGCGCCACAACCTGCCGCAATCGCGCCACGATGCCATGGTCCAGGGTGGGCAGTATTTGCGCGCACGACTTACGCATCGTCCAGTTTTCTGGAATAGTTGACCCGGCCGGCCTTCGCCTCGGCAGCCGTACATCCTTCAGCAACCGCTATTACAAGGTCTTGAAGACTCAGCCCACGACCCGTCCAGGTGGCACGGCATCTGCTTGTTCATGCCGGCAAGGAGTCCATCACCAGTGCCTGCTTCCTCCCCGCTCATCCTGGAGACCCGCGGCCTCCGCAAGGACTTCCGCGGCTTCGTGGCGGTGGCCGGCGTGGACCTGAAGGTCCGGCGCGGCTCCATCCACGCGCTCATCGGCCCCAACGGCGCCGGCAAGACCACCGTCTTCAACCTGCTCACCAAGTTCCTGGCCCCATCCGCCGGCACCATCCACTTCGAGGGCGAGGACATCACCAGCGACC
>JANNKC010000392.1:0-41533 GCA_031396105.1 Anaeromyxobacter sp. | reverse complement strand
CCCGCCCATGCACTACCGCGCACTCGGCGCCAGCGACCTCACCGTCTCGGAGATCGCCCTCGGCTCCTGGCTCACCTACGGCGGCGGCGTGGACCGCGCCGCCGCCGAGGCCTGCGTCCGGGCCGCCCTCGACGCCGGCATCAACTTCATCGACACCGCCAACGTCTACGGGCGCGGCGCGGCCGAGAGCTTCCTCGGCGAGGCGCTGCGCGACGTGCCGCGCGCCAGCTACGTGCTGGCCACCAAGCTCTACTTCCCCATGTCGGAGGTCGACCAGGGGCTCTCGGCGGCGCAGATCGTCAAGCAGCTCGACCTCTCGCTCCAGCGGCTGCGCGTCGACCACGTCGACCTCTACCAGTGCCACCGCTACGACGCGAACACACCGCTCGAGGAGACCATGGAGGCGCTCGACGCCGTGGTCCGCCAGGGCAAGGTGCGCTGGCTGGGGTTCTCGGAGTGGACGCCGGCCCAGGTGCGCGCCGCGCTGGCCCTCCCCTTCGCCCGCTTCGTCTCCTCGCAGCCCCAGTACTCGCTGCTGTGGCGCGACCCCGAGGCGGAGCTCTTCCCGCTCTGCGCCGCATCGGGGATCGGCCAGATCGTCTGGTCGCCGCTGCGCCAGGGCATCCTGACCGGCAAGTACCAGCCCGGCGCGCCGCCGCCCAGGGACTCGCGCGGCGCCAGCCCGGCCATGAACGCCTTCCTCAAGGACAAGCTGGACGACGCGCTGCTGGCCCGGGTGCAGCGGCTCCGCCCCATCGCCGACGAGCTCGGCGTCACCCTGTCTCAGCTGGCGCTGGCCTGGGTCTTGAGGCGCCCCGAGGTGACCTCGGCCATCATCGGCGCATCGAGGCCCGAGCAGGTGGCGGAGAACGCGGCCGCCTCCGCCGTGCGGCTCGACGCCGCCACGGTGGCGCGGGTGGAGCGGGCGCTGGGCGCCTGATCGGCGCTTCGCCAGCGAGCCCCCGGGGCTCCTTGCCGTCGACGCGGCGGTCGGGGGCTGGAGGGCGGCGGCAGGCACGGACGGTTCGTCCGTGTTCGGCACGTCCCCCCGGCGTGCCGCGTCGGTGCCGCTTGACCCACGACCCGCAGTCGCCTACTCATCGACGCGTCACGGCATGCACGACCCCCTCGCCCCGCTCCTCGCCGAAGGCGTCATCGACGAGATCCTGACCCGGCTCAAGAGCGGCAAGGAGGCCGACCTCTGGCTGGTCCGCCACGGCCAGGAGATCGTGGCCGCCAAGGTCTACAAGGAACGGCTCACCCGCAGCTTCAAGAACAACTCCGCCTACCGCGAGGGTCGGCAGGTGCGGAACAGCCGCACCCAGCGGGCCATGGACCGGGGGAGCCGCTTCGGCCAGGCGGCGGCCGAGGAGGCCTGGAAGGCCAAGGAGGCCGACGCGCTCCACGCCCTCCACGCCGCCGGTGTGCGCGTTCCCCGGCCGGTGGTCTTCTACGAGGGGGTGCTCCTCATGGAGCTGGTCCTCGATCCCTTCGGGCACCCGGCGCCCCGCCTCATCGACGCGCACGTGACGGTCGAGCACGCCGCCCCGCTCTACGAGGACCTGCGGTCGCAGGCGGTCAAGATGCTCTGCTGCGACCTCATCCACGGCGACCTCTCGCCCTACAACGTCCTGGCCGGCCGGGACGGCCCGGTGGTCATCGACTTCCCCCAGGTCATCGGCGCGGCCCACAACAGCCAGGCGGAGCGGTTCTTCCACCGCGACCTCGACAACCTGCACCGCTTCTTCGTGGCCATCGACCCCGCGCTGCGGGTCCACGCCGGCGACGCGCGGGAGATCTGGCGCACCTATGAGCGGCGCGAGCTCACGCCCGGCTTCGTGCCGACCGGCCGCCAGGTGGAGCCGACGCGCCAGGTCCGGACGGAGCACGGACGAACGGAGCACCTCCGCCCGCCGCAGGGACGGTCACAGGCCGGACCGCCGCCGGCCGATCGGTCGCGGGCCGGACGCCCGCAGGAGAGCCGGCCGCAGCCCGGGCGGCCGACCGGCGCCCGGCCGGAGCCCGGACGCCCGCAGGAGAGCCGCTCGGCGCCCCGACGCCCGCAGGAGAGCCGTTCGCCGCCCGGACGGCCGCAGGAGAGCCGTTCGCCGCCCGGACGGCCGCAGGAGAGCCGTTCGCCACCCGGACGCCCGCAGGAGAGCCGTTCGCCGCCCGGACGCCCGCAGGAGAGCCACCCTTCACACGCCCGGCCGCAGGAGGACCGTCCGCCGCACGGCCAGCGAACGGACCACCGCGACCGGCACGATCGCCGCGAGCAGCGCGACGTCCGCGACCGCTCTGATCGGCGCGACCAGCGCGAGCGGAGCGCCGCGGCCAGGCCGCCGCTCGGCGCGGGCCACACCAGGCCGGCCGGCCGCGGTGGTCAGGGGCCGCAGGGCCGCCCGCCAGTCCAGCCGCGGCAGGGTGGCTCGGGGCAGCCCGGAGGCCAGCCGCAGGGCCCGCGCCAGGGCGCCGGGCCGCGCCAGGAATCCGGGCCGCGCCAGGTCGCCGCGACGCGCCAGGGCAGCGGCCCAGGTCAGGCCACGGGCCCAGGTCAGGCCACGGGCCCAGGTCAGGCCACGGGCCCAGGTCAGGCCACGGGCCCAGGTCAGGCCGCCGGCCCAGGTCAGGGCAGCGGACCAGGCCGGAAGCGCGGCGGGCGCGGCGGCCGCCGGCGCTGACATCCAGCACCGACCGCCCTCGCACCTGCGACCGCGTGTCGCAGCGCCCTTCCCGGGACTCGTCGCAACGAGCCGTTGGCCGGGTGCGCCTACACCCGGCGTGCTAGCCTCGAGGCTGTCGTTCCCGAGGGAGGCCGTCACATGGCTGGTGCGTCGATGCGCAGACCGCTGGCCATGTCGCTGCTGGCCGGCGTGGTCACCGTGGCGGTGGTGGCCGCGCTGGTCATCGGCCACCTCTACGAGCGGGACACCGAGCATGCCGCCGCCGAATCGTTGCGCGCCTCGCACGGAATGTTCGGTGCCATGGAGCGCGGCGACGTGCAGAAGATGGACGCGGCCCTGGGAGCGCTCCTCGAGGACGAGGAGCTGAAGCGGCTCTTCCTGGCGCGCGACCGGGCGCAGCTGCTGGCGGCCGCCCTGCCCCGCTTCCAGGACCTCAGCGCCCGCGACGGCATCACCCACTGGTACTTCATCGACCCCGACCGCCGGGTGGTGCTGCGCGTCCACAAGCCCGCCATGTTCGGCGACCGGGTGGACCGGCTCACGCTGGCCAGGGCGGCCGAGACCCGCGACATGGGCGCCGGGCTGGAGCTCGGCCAGACCGCGTTCGCCCTGCGGGTGGTCCGCCCCTGGATGGTGGATGGCCGCCTCATCGGCTACCTGGAGCTGGCCGAGGAGATCGGCCACTTCCTGGTGCGGCTCAAGCAGGAGACCGGCAACGAGTTCGGCGTGCTGGTGAAGAAGGAGTTCCTCGACGAGGCGGCCTGGGCGCGCGTCACCGGCAAGGCGCGCAACACCTGGAACGCCCGGCCGGACGTGGTGGTGGTGGACACCACCACCTTCAGCGAGGGGCTGGTCGACGTTCAGGGCGACCTGGCCGCGCTGCCCCCCGAGGGCCTGGTGCTCGAGGAGGAGGTGCGCGGCGGCCGGGCCTGGCTGCGCGGCCTCTTCCCCATCCGCGACGCGGCCGGGCGCAACGTGGGCGCGCTGGCCGTGCTGCACGACTTCACGCGCCTCCACGAGGTCATGGTGGCCGGCCGGCGGCAGGTCCTGATGGTGGTGCTGGGGATGTCGCTGCTGGCCTGCCTGGTGGTCTGGTGGGCGCTGGAGCACTGGGTCCTCCGGCCCCTCCGTGGGGTGGTGGAGGAGGCCGAGCGGGACGCCGGCGTGGGGCCAGCTCCGGCGGGCGCCGACGAGCTGGCGCGGCTGCGGCGCCTGCTGGCACGGCCACGCGACGGAGCGCCGTGATGGAGCCCGGCCGCCCCGCCCTCCCGGGGCCGCCGCCGCGCCAGGCCCGGCCGGTCGCCGGCGCGGACGCCATCCCCTGGCGCCACCGCCTCTCCACGCAGCTCCTCGGCATCACCGCGGTGCTCATGCTGGGCGTGGCCGCGCTCTTCACCGCGGTGGAGCACGGCATGCGCGAGATCCTGCTCTCGCAGGCCACCGCCGGCGCCGCCCTCTTCAGCGAGACCATCCGCAGCGCCACCGCGCGCGCCATGCTGGACGACCACCGGGCCGCCGCCTACGAGACCATCACCACCATCGGGCGCCAGCCGGGCGTGGACCGGGTTCGCATGGTCAACAAGCAGGGGCGCGTCACCTTCTCGACCGTGCCCTCCGAGATCAGCCACGTCGTCGACCGCTCCGACCAGACCTGCACCGCCTGCCACGAGGGCGCGCAGCCGCTCTCGCGCCAGACGCTGGAGGGGCGCAGCCGCATCCTCCAGGAGGGCGGCCACCGCGCCCTCGGCCTGGTGACCCCCATCTACAACGAGGACCGCTGCGCCTCGGCCGCCTGCCACCGCCACACCCGCGCCGAGCAGGTGCTCGGCCTCATCGACGTGACCCTCTCGATGCAGGAGGCCGACGGCCGGCTGTCCGACTTCCGGCAGGAGAGCATCGCCTTCATCGCCGTCGGCCTGGTCGTGGTGGGCGGGCTGCTCTCCATCTTCGCCCAGCAGCGCGTGGTCAGGCCGGTGGCGGCGCTGGTGGAGGGGACGCGCCGCGTGGCCCGCGACGAGCTCGACGTGCAGATCCCGGTCATGGCGCATGGCGAGCTCGGCGTGCTGGCCACCTCCTTCAACGACATGACCGCCTCGCTGCGCCGGGGCGAACGCGACCTGAGGCAGCTCAACCAGGACCTGGAGCGCAAGGTGGAGGAGCGCACCGCCGACCTGACCCGCGCCCAGGCCGTGCTGGTGCAGACCGAGAAGCTCTCCTCGCTGGGCCAGCTGGCCGCCTCCATCGCCCACGAGATCAACAACCCGCTGGCCGGCATCCTCACCTTCTCCAAGCTGCTGGCGCGCGAGGCCGTGACCGACGTGCCGGACCCGGCCCGGCGCGCCATCATGGTGAGGAACCTGGGGCTGGTGCAGCGCGAGACCGAGCGCTGCCGCGCCATCGTGCGCAACCTGCTCGACTTCGCCCGCGAGCGGCCTCTGCAGCTGCGCGACGTGGACCTGGAGAAGGTGGTGCAGGAGTCGCTGCAGCTCATCGGCCACCAGCTGCAGCTGCAGGGGCACCAGCTGGAGACGCGGCTGGCGCCGGTGCCGCCGGTGCACGCCGACTTCGGCGAGCTGCGACAGGCCTTCGTCAACCTGGCCATGAACGCGGTGGAGGCCATGGACCAGGGCGGGCGGCTCACCGTCACCTTGCGGGCCAGCGACGACGCCCAGGTGGTGGAGGTCTCCATCGCCGACACCGGACCGGGCATCCCGCCCGAGCTCCACTCCAAGATCTTCGACCCCTTCTTCACCACCAAGGAGAAGGGGACGGGCCTGGGCCTCTCGGTGGTCTACGGCATCGTGCAGCGCCACGGCGGGACCATCTCGCTGGAGACGGCGCCGGGCCAGGGCACCTGCTTCACGCTGCGGCTCCCCGCCTCCGGCGCGCCGCCGCTCACCACCCCGCGCTCCTGAGCGCAGCCCGTGGCGGGGCGTCCGCGTCCGCTGGGGCTCCCGCAACGTCCGGCGGCGCTAGACTGCGTGCGGCGAGCGCACGCGCCAGGAGGCGGCCATGACCAGCACGGAGGGCGAGCACAGGGTCGAGGGTGGGCTCTGGTGGAACGCGGGCACCTGGACCGTCCGGTCGGTGCCCGTGCAGGGCGGCACGCTCCCCGAGACTGGAGCGCCGTGGCGCCGCGTGCCCGGCTGGCTGCTCTTCCCGCTGGCGCCGGTGGTGGGCGGCGCCTTCGTGGTGGCGCTGCCGCTGGTGGGCGCCTTCCTGGTGGTGCAGGAGGTGGCGAGGCGCGTCCTGGCCGGCGGCGGGCGCGCCGCCAGGGATCTCGCCGCCACCGTGGCGGCCCCCTCGCCGCGCACCGGCGAGGCCCACCTCACGGGCGCGCCGGGCGCGGAGCCGACGACGCCGGCCGGCGCCGAGCCGCTCGACGAGGTGGAGGCGGATGTCCGGGGCCGGAAGGCGCAGGAGCAGCCGCCTCGCTGACGCCCCGCCGGACGCGGCCAGGCCCGGGTCCCGCCTCACGGGCGCCCGGGCCTTCATCCACCTCGCCAGCTCACTCCGCGTGGCAGTTGCCGCACTCGTCGAAGCCGAAGGCGGCTTGACCGTGGCACGCCCCGCAGGCCTGCCCCTTCACCATGGCCGCGTGGAGCAAGGGCGCGCGGACTTCGCCGCCCGACCGCCCCAGGATCGGGAAGCGGCGGGGGTGGCACGCCAGGCAGTCCGGCTTGGCCGCGTCCACATGGCTGTCGTGCCGGAACACCACCTGGCCCGGGCTGTCCGAGCCGCGCGGCAGGAGCAGGTCCTTGGGCAGCCGCGGCAGGTCGGCGGCCACGGCCACCGAGAGGAGCATGGCCGCCGCCAGGAGCAGCCTCGAGAGCCCCCGCCCCGTCACGGCTCGCTCCGATCGGACTGGAGGAAGTGGCGCGCCATCCCGCTCCAGGCGTCGCCCGCCAGCGCGCGGGCGATGCCGCGAATGGGCGTGCCGCCGTCCTGCAGCACGTGACCCAGGTCCGGCTCGAGCCGCATGGCCAGCGCCTCGGCGGCCCGCTCCAGGTACTGGCGGGCCCCCTCGCCGCGGAGGAGCCGCCGCCCCTGCGCGGCCAGGTCGGTCACCTTCACCTTGAAGAGCCAGCCCGCGCCGTAGGGGTCGTGAAGCCGCTTCGGGTCCTCGGCGGCGCTGGTGTTGACGGCCACCACCTCGCCGCCCACCGGCGAGAGCATGGGGACGGTCACCACCCGGTCGCCCACCGCGAAGGCGGGCTGCCCCTGCAGGACGTGGTCGCCCGCCCTGGGCAGCACCACCGTCTCCGGGTCGACCAGCTTCTGGGCGAAGTCGTCGATGCCCACCGTGACCAGCCCGTCGTCCTCGACGCGAGCCCAGGCGTGGCCGGGGTGGAGCGCCACGCCCTCGGGCGCCGAGAACCAGCCCAGCGAGGTGACGGCGGAGCGGGGCCGGAAGGCCGCCTCGGCGCGCACCCCGGCGGCGGCCGCCGCGCCGGCGGTGACCTCCGCCGTGCGTGGGGCGCCCTGGACGAAGCGCCACATGGGGACGAAGAGCAGCAGGTAGGTGACGGCCAGGAGGTACTCCGCCACCTTGGCGTCGTACATCCCGAGGAAGTCATGGGTAGTCATGGCTGCTCCTTTCACTCGTCGTGCGAGAAGGCCGGATCCTCGAAGAGGATCGGCATGCGGTTGCAGATCCAGCGGAAGGCCAGCACGCCGACCGTGACCAGCGCCAGCGACACCGACACCTCCATCCAGCTCGGCCAGTACCGCACCGGGTTCCGCCAGTTGAAGGCGAAGATGGAGACGTTGAGCCGGTTGAGGACGATGCCGGCGATGGTCACGGCGGCCGCCACCTTGATGACCTTGACCCGGCCGTGGCGCGCGCCCCAGGCGAAGAGCAGCGACGGCACCAGGACGAACCCCACCGTCTCCACCAGGAAGAGCGCGCCGTAGCCGGTCAGCAGGTAGCCCCAGGCGTGCCCGTCGATGACCCCTTGCAGCTTGAGGAAGAAGTAGGCGAAGGCCACGATGGCGCCGGCCTTGCCCAGGCCGATGGTGAGCCCGTCGACGTCGACGTGCGGCTGCCCCTCCATCCGCCGGGCGAAGACCTTGTGGGAGAGCGCGCACTCCACGATGACCATGGAGATGCCGGCCAGGATGGCGCTGATGAAGAAGAAGATGAAGATGAAGGGCGTGTACCAGAGCGGGTGGAGCTTGGTGGGCGCCAGCAGGAAGAGGGCGCCCAGCGCCGACTGGTGCATGGTGGAGAACATCACCGAGAGCACCGTCAGGGCCAGCAGCGCCTTCTTGAGGACGGCGTGGATGCGCCGCCAGCCGAGCCACTCGAAGAACGGCACGGTGAACTCGAGCAGCAGCACCGTCGTGTAGCACATGACGCACCAGGCGATCTCGAACAGGGCCGAGGTCGAGCCGGCGTTGAAGATGGCCATGACGATGTTCCAGGGGCGGCCCAGGTCGGCCAGCAGCCCCACCACCGCCATGACGTAGCCGATGAAGGCGGTCAGGATGGCGGGCCGCTCGATGGCGTGGAACTCCTTGAGGCCGAGGAGCTGCACCGAGGCGCCGATGGTGAAGCCGCCGGCCGCCAGCACCACCCCGGTCATCATGTCGAAGCCGATCCAGAGCCCCCAGGGATAGGCCTGGGTGAGGTTGGTGCTGGCGCCCAGCCCGGCGGCGAACCGGTAGACCAGGCTCGGCACGCCGACGGCCAGGATGACGGCGGCCACCGCGTTGAACGGGGTGATGAGCGAGCGGAGGTAGTCCGGCAGGCTCATCCCCAGCAGGATCTTCTCGCGGAAGAAGGACGGGTGTCCCAGGACGTCGGAGCGGGCGCTATCCATGGTGCTCCTCCTTCTTGTCGTGCTCCTGCTGCTCGACCTCGTCGCGCCGCTTGGAGAAGGCGTAGAGCCCCATGAGCAGCGGGGGCCAGAGGGTCATCACCAGCGGCGGGGCGCCCAGCGCGCCGGCCACCAGCTCCGGGTAGGCCTTCTCGGGCACGCCTTCCGCCAGGGCCAGCTTCTCGAACGGGACGTCCGAGATGTAGAGGAAGCTGGTGCCGCCGGCCTCGTGCTCGCCGTAGACCCGGTGCACGAACTTGCCGGGCTCGGCGTAGATGCGCCGCTTGGCCTCCTCCAGCAGCTCGTGGCGGCGGCCGAAGGTGAGCGCGCCGCTCGGGCAGACCTCGGCGCAGGCGGGCGGCAGCCCCTGCTGCTGGCGTGGCGCGCAGAAGGTGCACTTGCGCACCCGCGGGGCCAGCGCCTCGTACTCGTACTTGGGCACGTCGAAGGGGCAGGCCACCATGCAGTAGCGGCACCCCATGCACTTCCCGGCGTCGTAGGTGACCGGGCCGGTGGGCAGCTTGTTGAGGGCCCGCACCGGGCAGGCCGAGGCGCAGGCCGGCGCCAGGCAGTGCATGCACTGCTTCTTGCCGAAGCGGTCGCCGCCGCCCGGCGCGTCGGTCCGGTTCACCACCGTGAAGGCGGTGGTGGAGGTGTCCCGGGCCTGCTGCATGACCCGGTCGCCCTCCGGGGGCGACGGCAGGTCGTTGGCCTCGGCGCAGGCCGCCTCGCAGGCGCGGCAGCCGACGCAGCGGGTGGTGTCCACCAGCACGCCGGGCAGCAGATTCTCGTCCTCGGACCCGGTGCGCGCCTGGGCGTCCAGCGCCAGCCCGGCGCCCGCCGTGACCCCTGCCAGCCTGAAGAAGCTCCTTCGTGAAATCCTCATGTGGCCCCTCCCGGGCGCGAAGGCGTCGGCGGGACCTCGCCGAGCGCCGCTTGACCCATGCGTGCCAGCGCTTCCTGGAAGAGGGGGCAGCTCTGGAACGCCTCCCCTTCGCAGCGGCTGGCGGTGGTGACGTGGTCGATCGGGACGAGCTTCTTCACCGGGCAAGCCCGGCAGAAGACCATCGCGACCTCTTTCAAGTACGGGCAAGTCATTCAGCCTCCGCAACAGGTCACTTGCGAGGACGGGGCCAGCCGGCCCGGCCGGCGACGACGGGAGGCAACCACCCGTATTCACGCAGGGTAGAGACCGGTGCGTCCGCGCGCCGCGCCCCGGCGCCGTCCAGGCTGTCGTGGAGGTTCTCGACACCCCTCTACAGCGCGGCGCGGTGCCGCATGAGGAGGGGCGCCACATGCGGTCGCCGGCGTCACGAAGATCGACGGCGCCCGGGCCGCCGTGGCCGGGCGCCGCGCCGGTTCGCCGCCTTCGTCGCTCAGTCCTGGTGGGCGGTCTCCGGCTCGGATGGCTCCGGCTCGCCGTCCCGCTTGAGGGCGTACTTGCGAATCTTGTTGTAGAGCGTGACCCGGTCGATGCCGAGCACCCTCGCCGACGCGCTCACGTTGCCCCCGGTGGAGGACAGCACCGCCGAGATGTGCTTCTTCTCCACCTCGTCGAGCGAGGGGAGCGCCCCGCCCGCCGCCGTGCCCGCCGCCGGCGCCGCGCCGGGGGGCGGCAGGCCCAGGTCCTTCAGCTGGATGACCGGGGTGCGCGCCACCACCGCACCCCGCTCGAGCACGTTGCGCAGCTCGCGCACGTTGCCGCGCCAGGACTGCGCCAGCAGCGCCTCCATGGCCTCGGCGGTGAGCCCCTCGAGCGGCTTCTTCATCTCCACCGAGAGCCGCTCCAGGAAGCGGTCGGTCAGGAGCGGGATGTCCTCCTTGCGCTCGCGGAGCGGGGGCAGCGTGATGGGGATGACGTTGAGCCGGTAGAAGAGGTCCTCGCGAAAGGTGCCGGCCGCCACCGCCTTCTTCAGGTCCTTGTTGGTGGCCGCGATGATGTGCACGTCCACCTCGATGGGTTCGTTGCCTCCCAGCCGGTGGAAGCGGCGCTCCTCCAGCACGCGCAGCAGGTCGAGCTGCAGCTTGGCGCCGATGTCGCCCACCTCGTCGAGGAAGAGCGTGCCGCCGTGGGCCGCCTCGAACTTGCCCTTGCGGCGCGCCGTGGCGCCGGTGAACGAGCCCCGCTCGTGGCCGAAGAGCTCCGACTCCAGCAGGCTCTCGGTGAGGGCGGCGCAGGAGACCTCCACGAACGGGCCGGCGGCTCGCGCGCTCTCGGCATGGACGGCGCGCGCCAGCACCTCCTTGCCGGTGCCCGACTCGCCCAGGATGAGGATGGTGGAGCTGCTCCTCGCCGCCGAGCGGGCCAGCTCGAAGACCGCCTGCATGGCCGGGCTCTTGGAGTAGAGGTCGCGGAAGCCGTACTGCTTCTCCAGCGCCTGGCGCAGCACGGCGTTCTCCCGCACCAGCCCCTGCTGCGCCACGATCTTCTGCATCATGAGCGACAGCTCCTCGGGGTCGAAGGGCTTCATGAGGTAGTCGTAGGCCCCGAGCTTCATGGCGGCCACCGCGGTGTCCACCGTGGCGTAGGCCGTCATGATCACCACCGCCAGGTCGGGCTGGAGCTGCTTGGCCGATTCCAGCACCGCCAGCCCGTCCATGCCCGGCATCTTCAGGTCGCACACCAGGATGGACCAGGGGCGGGCGCGCAGCCGCGCCACCGCGGCCTGGCCGTCGCACGCGCTCTCCACCGCGTAGCCGTCCTTCTCCAGCCACCCGCTCAGCGACTCGCGGACGATCTCCTCGTCGTCGACGACCAGGATGGAGGTGCGCTCGACGCTCATGGAAGTCTCCTCGCCGGCGGCTGGTGCAGCCGCAGCCGGCACGTGGTGCAGAGCAGGTGGGACTTCTCGTCCACGCCGCGCAGGCCGGCGGAACGACCCATGACGCAGGCGGGCGTGTCGCAGTGGTGCAGGCCGAAGGCGTGGCCCACCTCGTGGACCGACTCCTTGGCGAGCCGCTCGGTGAGCAGGCTCGGCCCGGCCAGCTCGACCCCCTCCGCCAGCCGGGCGGTGGAGCAGACCGCCGCCGTCCCGCCCAGCTGCGCCTCGCCGAAGACGTAGGTGAGGATGGGGATGAAGAGATCCTGGTCGGTGATCCCGAGCACCTTGCCGCTGGGGGGGCCGGCCTGGAGGAGCCAGCGCAGCATGGCGCCGGAGGCGTGCTGGCGGCGGCGCGGGTCGAGCGTGCCGGCCGGGCGCGCCGGCGAGGCGAAGGGCAGCGCCGGCCGCGCGAAGGCCTCCGTGAGGTGGCGGCGCACATGCTCCATCACCGGCTCCTCCGGCGGGCGCTCACCGATCCACCATACGAAGATGGGCTCCATTCATCCCCGTCACCCGCCCGCGCCCGGCGGGACGTCCTCGCGGTGGCGCACCGGGAGGCGCAGGACCACGCGCGTCCCCTGCCCCGGCTCGCTCTCGATGACCACCCGGCCGCCGTGCTGCTGGACGATGCCGTGCACCACCGAGAGCCCCAGCCCGGCGCCGCGCTCCTTGGTGCTGAAGAAGGGATCGAAGACCCGGGCCAGCCGCTCCCTGGGGATGCCTGGGCCGGAGTCCTGGAAGGCCAGCTCGACCTCCCCGCCGCCCTCCAGCAGCGCCGTCTCCACCAGCAGCCTCCCTTCGAAGGGCATGGCCTCGCAGGCGTTCATGAGCACGTTGACGCAGGCCTGGCGCAGCAGGCCGAAGTCGCCAAGCGTGTGGGGCAGCTGGCCGAGCCGCCTGGTCACCACGACGCCCTGGAGCTGGAGCTGGTTGTGGATGAGCAGGAGCGCGTCCTCCACCACCGCGTTGGGCGAGAGCTCGGCCACCGCCAGCGGCCGCTCATGGGCGAAGTCGAGCAGGTTGCGCACGATGTCGCTGCAGCGCTCGGCCTCCCGCTCCACCATCCTCAGGTTTCGCCCCAGCGTGCGGCGGGTGGCGTCGTCGGGCGGCCCCTGCTCCAGGGTCCGCCCGATGAGCCGGGCGAAGGTCATGATCCCGGAGATGGGGTTGTTGATCTCGTGGGCGATGGCCGCCGAGAGCTTCCCCAGCGAGGCCAGCTTCTCGCTGTGGACGAGGTCGTCGCGGGTGGCCGTGAGGGCGTCGGTCCGCTCCGCCACCCGCCGCTCCAGTGTGTCGAGCAGCGCCCGCAGGTCGGCCCGGGCCGCCCGGAGCGAGCGGGTCATGGCATTGAAGGCGCCGGCCAGGAGGCCGAGCTCGCCCTCGAAGGTCTCGGGAACCTCGCCGTCGAGGTCCTCGCGCGCCACCCGGTGCGTGGCCGCCACCAGGGCCCCCACGGGCCGCACCACGTGACGGCGGGCGAAGCCCCAGAAGGCCAGGCCGAGGAGCAGGGCGGCCAGCGCCGAGGCGCCCAGGGTGCGCCACCGAAAGGCAGCGGTGGCCGCGTCGAGCCGCGAGGTGGAGAGCCCCACGTCGAGCAGCCCGAGGACCGTCCGGCCGTCGGCGTGGGCGTGGCACGCGGCGGTGGCGCAGGCGGTCTCGTTGTAGACGGGGGTGATGACCCCCACCACCCGGCCGTTCCGGCCCTCGTGCAGCCGGCTCCGCCCGGCTTCGGAGACGCGCTGGAGCGGCTGCCCGCCGGCGTGACACGGGACGCAGGACGCATGCTGTCGAGGCACCACCTGCCCCACCTCGCCCGGGGCGGTGGAGAAGGCGATGCGCCCGCCGGCGTCCAGCAGCCGGAGCCGGTCGATGCCAGGCTGGCGCGCCACGTCCTCCATGATCTGGTAGGCGTCGGCGCGCCGGTCCTGCAGCATGGCCCGGTGGAGCGCCAGCCGGACCGTGTCGGAGAGCAGCTCCGACTCGGCCGTGGCCTGCGCCACGAGCTGCCGCTCCAGGCCGAGCTCGGCGGCGAAGAAGGCCGCCGTGACGCCGAGCACCGCCACGGCCACGAAGCCGAGCAGGCGAGTGGAGAGCCGCTCGCGCCAGGGGATCTCGAAGCCGACGTCCTCGGCGAGATCCAGAGAGGCCGCGCGAGCCAGCCGCGCCACGGGCCCTTCCTCGCGCCGCTGCGGATCGCTGCTCGCCATGGCCCCTCCCCCCGGACGGCTCACCGGCGTTCCCACCCCCCTCGAGTCGAGTGGCGGGGGCGAATTTCTTGTCACCCGTAAGGATAGTCTTCGCGCAGCGGTTGACGCAGGTGGTCGATTGGCGCACCCGTCTGGACTGCGCCGCGGCGCACGGGCGCATTCAGGAACCTGCGCCTTGGAGGCCATGCCATCCGGGGGTAGGATGAAGCTCCCACGACACCTTATGAACCCAACTGTCAGCTGCGTCCGCTGCGGCACCACCGTGCCGCGTCCCAAGGACAGGCGAAGCCGCTGCGCCGCGTGCGGCACCGCGCTGCCGCTCTTCGATGACGATCCCAACCTGAAGGTGCCGGAGATGCCGGTGCCGGACCGCCTGGCGGCCAGCTGGCCCGTGGCGCCGCCTGCCGTCTCCGCGCAGCTCGCGTCGGCCGAGGTGGTCGCGGACCGGTTGCCGGCGCCGCAGGACGGCTGGGAGGACTTCAAGCTCGAGCCGTCCGGCGAGCACGCGCTGCAGCCGGAGCCCGCGGGCGTACCCCTGGCAGCCACCGCTCCAGCCACCGCTCCAGCCACCGCGAAACCGGTGGCCGGCGCACCGGCGGCGCCCCGCCCGGCCACGCGGCCTTCGGCCACCTCGGAGCCCGCGCCAGCACGGCCGCGTGCCGTCACGCCCATCGCCTCCATCGCGCAGGCCGGAGCCGGTGCCGCGCCGGCGCCCGCACCCGCCGCCGGGCCGGCTCGCACGACGCACGCGCCGGCGCCCTCCTTCGCCGCGGCGCGCGGCGAGGGTGGGCGCTCGACGAAGCCGCTGGTGGTCGCCGCCATCGCCCTGGTGCTGGTCGGGGGCGGAGCGGCCCTGTTCCTTCGAGGAGGGACGGGCGCGCCGACGCCGCCCCCGACCTCGGAGGGCGCCACCAGCACTTCGGCCGCCCCTCCCGAGCGGAAGGCCGGCGCGGCCGGTCCGGAGTCGAGGGAGACCCCGACCTCGGAGGGCGCCACCAGCACTTCGGCCGCCCATCCCGAGCGGAAGGCCGACGCGGCCGGTCCGGAGTCGAGGGAGACCCCGACCTCGGCCGCACGGCCGCCTCCACCCGAACCGGCCGCCCGCCAGGCCGCCCGCCCGGCGCCCCGCCCCGCCGCGCCCGCTCGCGTCGCGGCCGCACCGGAGCCTCCGGCACCAGCGCCCGCTCGCCCTGCCCGCGCCGCACCCGCCGAACCCAGGGCGGCCTCTCCCGAGCGCCCCGCCTCCCTGGCAGCGCCGCTCACCGCAGCCCCGGCCGTCGCGGTGGCCCTCGAACCGCCGCCCGCGGCGCCCACGCCCGCTCCGGCGCCCACGCTGGCGCCGCAGCCCACGCTGGTCCTGCCAGCCGCCGCCTCCGCCGACCCCGGGGAGGGGATGAAGAAGCCGCGCCTGCTCGATCCGACCTGCGTCCAGGAGAACCTGCGCCTCCCTCGGGACAGGACGCTCAATCCAGGCGAGGTCATCAGGGCCCGCTTCGCGGTGGGGCTCGACGGCCAGCCCACCGACTTCTCCATGGTCACCTCACCCGGCGACTCCCGCATCGACCAGGCCATCTGGGCGGCCATCCAGCGCTGCCGCTTCGCCCCGGGGACCGACAGCAAGGGCACCCCGACCGTGAGCTGGGTCGTCATGCCCTTCCGCTTCGACCAGCGCTGAACCGCCGGCGCCGGTCGCCGCCCGTTCCATATCAAGCGGCGCCGAGGTGTGCGATATTCCGCGGCCATCACGGCGCCCAGGCGCCCTTCCGGAGGCGGCAGTCGATGAACAACAAGGTTCTCTTCGGTACCGTTGGCGGCCTGCTCTTCGGCCTGCTGGCTGGCTACATCATCGGCTTCGAGGTCCACGACGCCCAGGCGGGCCGCGCCCCCGGCGCGGCCATGGGCCAGGGGGTGCCGCAAGGCATGCCGCCGCCCGGCATGGGCCAGGCTGCCCCGAACCCGGGTCAGCTCGCCGAGTACCAGCAGCGCATCGACATGAACCAGCGCATCGTGGCCAAGGACCCCAAGAACACGGCGGCCTGGATCGCGCTGGGGAACGACTACTTCGACACCCGCCAGCTCCAGCGCTCCATCGACGCCTACGGCGAGGCGCTCAAGCTGCAGCCCAGCAACCCCGACGTGCTGACCGACCAGGGCGTCATGTACGAGCAGCTGGCCGACTTCGACCGCGCCCTCGCCAACTTCGAGCAGGCGCAGAAGATCGCGCCGACGCACGTGCAGAGCGCCTACAACATCGGCGTGGTCTGGTCCAAGCACAAGAGCGACCCGGTCAAGGCGGCGGCGGCCTGGAAGCGGGTCATCCAGCTGGCGCCCACCAGCCCGCAGGCCGCCGAGGCCCGGCAAGGGTTGGCGTCGCTCGGCGTGAAGTGAACGTGACCGGCCCCGGCCGGCTCCTCGTCTACGGCGCGTACGGCTACACCGGGAGTCTGGTGGCGCGGCGGGCCGTGGCGCGCGGCCTCCCGGTGGTCCTGGCCGGCCGCGCCGAGGCGCCGCTGGCGGAGCTGGCCGCGGCGCTGGGCGTCCCGCACCGCGCCTTCCCGCTCGACGAGGCGGCCGCCCTGCGTGCCGGCCTCGACGGGGTGGCCGCCGTGCTCCACTGCGCCGGCCCGTTCTCCCGCACCGCGGCGCCCATGGCGGCCGCCTGCCTCGCCGCCGGCGTCCACTACCTGGACGTCACCGGCGAGGTGGCCGTCTTCGAGGCGCTCTGGCGGCTCGACGGCGCGGCCCGCTCGGCCGGGGTGACGCTGCTGCCGGGCACCGGCTTCGACGTGGTGCCCTCGGACTGCCTGGCGGCCCACCTGGCGGCCCGGCTGCCGGGCGCGGGGCGGCTCTGCCTGGCCTTCCAGGCCATCGGGCGCCCCTCGCGCGGGACCACCCTCACGGCGCTGGAGGGGCTCCACCTGGGCGGCCTGGTCCGGCGCGGCGGCCGGCTCACGCGGGTGCCGGCCGCCTGGCGCACGCGCTCGCTCGACCTCGGCGAGGGGCCGGTGCGCTGCATGACGGTCCCCTGGGGCGACGTGTTCACCGCGTTCGTCTCCACCGGCATCCCGGACGTGGAGGTCTACATGGCCGCCCCGGCGTCGCTCCGCTTCGCGGCGCGGGCGGCCCAGGCGCTGGCGCCGCTGGTCGGCAGCGGCCCGGTGCAGCGGTTCCTGGCGCGGCGGGTGCGGCGCGGCATGGCCGGACCGACACCCGAGCAGCGGGCTCGCGGGTCCTCGCTGCTCTGGGGCGAGGTGGAGCACGCCGACGGACGGCGCGCCGTGGCACGGCTCCGGGTCGTCGAGGGGTACGCCTTCACGGCGCTCTCGGCGGTGGCCTGCGCCGAGCGGGTGCTGGCGGGCGGGGTGGCCGCGGGGTTCCAGACGCCGTCCAGCGCCTTCGGCGCCGACTTCGTGCTGTCCATCGAGGGCTCCAGGCGAACCGACCTCGCGGGCTGACGCGCGACCTCGACCCGGAACGCGCTGCCGACCCGGCCGGCGTGCAATCCGGGCGCCGACCTGCTACACCCCGCCCTTCGCCGCGGCCGACCCACCGGCCGCGCGGCCCTCCAAGGACACCCGTGACGACGTTCGCCGACCTGAAGCTCTCCGAGAAGTCCCTCCACGCCCTGGATCGCGCAGGGTTCGAGCACCCCACCCCCATCCAGGCGCAGGCCATTCCACCCGCGCTGGCCGGCCACGACGTCATCGGCACCGCCGCCACCGGCACCGGCAAGACGGCCGCCTTCCTGCTGCCCATCATCGAGCGGCTGGCCGGGCAGACCGGCACGCGCGCCCTGGTGCTGGCCCCCACCCGCGAGCTCGCCCTGCAGATCGGCGAGGAGCTGGAGCGCTTCGGCAAGGGGCGCCACGTGCGCGGCGCCGTGGTCATCGGCGGCGTCGGCATGGGCCAGCAGACCACGGCCTTCCGCGCCAAGGTCGAGGTGATCATCGCCACGCCCGGCCGGCTGGTGGACCACCTGCAGCAGGGCACCGCCAAGCTCGACCAGGTCGAGGTGCTGGTGCTCGACGAGGCCGACCGGATGCTCGACATGGGGTTCAAGCCCCAGCTCACCCGCATCCTGCAGCGGCTGCCGAAGAAGCGGCAGACCATGCTCTTCTCCGCCACCATGGGCGCCGAGGTGGCCGACTTCGCGGCCTCCCACCTGCACGCCCCGGTCCGGGTCGAGGTGGCCCGCAGCGGCACCACGGCGGCGCGCGCCGAGCAGCGGGTCTTCCTCTGCTCGCAGGAGGAGAAGCAGGCGCTCCTGCTGGCGCTCCTCGCCGAGGACGAGCTCTCCACGCTGGTCTTCACCCGCACCAAGCGTCGCGCCGACCGGGTGGCCCGCGGGGTGGAGCGGGCCGGCCTCAAGGTGGCCCGCATCCACGCCGACCGCAGCCAGGGCCAGCGCAAGCAGGCGCTGGACGGCTTCAAGGACGGGCGCTACCGGGTGCTCATCGCCACCGACATCGCGGCGCGCGGCATCGACGTGGAGGAGATCGGCCACGTGGTCAACTTCGACCTGCCGCACGTGGCGGAGGACTACGTCCACCGGGTGGGGCGCACCGCCCGCGCCTCGGCGAGCGGGCTGGCCTCGGCCTTCTGCTCGCCGGAGGAGCTCGACCTCCTGCGCGCCATCGAGAAGCTGACCCGCGCGCCGCTGCCGCGCGCCGAGGTGCCGCGCGAGAGCGAGGTCTTCAAGTTCGAGTGGTCCCGCGCCGGCGAGGGCCGGGCCACCCAGGGCGTGCCGCCGCACCGGCGTCCTGGCGCGGCGGGCCCGAGCCGCCGGCCGGCCACGCGACGCCAGGCAGGCGCCGGACATGCCCACGGCCACAACCGCGGGGCCCACACGCCGCGCGCCGCCGAGGGCGGAGCGGAGGCCACGCCGTCCGGGGCCGCCCACGCGGCCGGGCCGCGCAAGCCGACCCAGGTCGGCTCCTGGAAGCCGAAGCGGCGCCCCTAGGGCCTGCATGGCCGACGCCGCCACCCTGGCCGCCTGGCGCGACCTCATCCAGACCCGGACCACGCCCGCGCCGGTGGCGCTGGTGCCGGAGATCACCACCTACCAGGCCACCGAGATCACGCCGCTCTGGCACGCCACCTCGGCGGAGCTGAACCGCTACGACGCCTCGCCGTTCTGGGCCTTCCCCTGGGCGGGCGGCCAGGCGCTGGCGCGCCACCTCCTCGATCACCCGGAGCTGGTGCGCGGTCTGCGCGTCCTCGACTTCGCCACCGGCAGCGGCCTGGTGGGCATCGCCGCGGCCCTGGCCGGCGCGGCCTGCGTGGTGGGCGCCGACGTGGCGCCGTTCTGCGAGGCGGTGGTGCCCATGAACTGCGCGCTCAACGGCGTGACGCTGGAGCTCCGGCTCGACGACCTGCTGGGCCGGCCGCTCGAGGGGTTCGACCTGGTGGTGGCGGGCGACGTCTTCTACGAGCAGCCGCTGGCGGGCCGGTCCGTCGCCTGGTTCCGCGACCTCGCCGCGCGGGGCGTGCGGGTGCTGGCCGGCGATCCCGGGCGGCTCTACACGCCGCGCGAGGGGTTCCGCGACCTGGCGCGCTACGAGGTGCCGGTGTCACGCGAGATCGAGGAGCGGCCCATCATGCGCACCTGGGTCCTCGAGGCGGCGCCCGCCTGAGGTCGCGGCGCCGGCCGGCGCCTCCCGGGGCGCCGCGTCGCCCCACGGCTCCATGGCCGGCGCTCACCCGACCAGGATGGAGCGCATCGACAGCGACCCCATGTCGAAGCCGGTGATGGGCGAGGAGACCGGGTCCGACGGCGCCGCGGCGCCGGCCACGTAGAGCAGCGGCAGCCAGTGGTCGGGCGTGGGGTGGGAGCGCCGCCCGACCTCGCCCTCCAGCGCGCTGGTGAGCCAGGCCTCGTCGCGCTCGGCCACGGCACGCGCCGCCGCCTCGTCGAAGGCGGCCGCCCAGGCGGGCGTGGTGGTGTCACCCCCGTGCCAGGCCCCGAAGGCGTGGCGCAGGTTGTGAGTCAGGTTGCCGCTCCCCAGGATGAGCACCCCCTCGTCGCGCAGCGGGGCCAGGGCGCGACCTAGCGCCAGGTGCTCGGCCGGGGCCAGGCCCGCGTCGAGGGAGAGCTGCACCACCGGCACGTCGGCCTCCGGGACGAGGTGGCGCAGCACGCTCCAGGTGCCGTGGTCGAGCCCCCAGCCCGCGGTCACCGCGGCGCGCCGCGCCCCGAGCAGCGAGACCACTCGCCGCGCCAGGGCCGGATCGCCGGGCGCCGGGTACTGCACGCGGTAGAGCTCCTCGGGGAAGCCGCCGAAGTCGTGGAGGGTCTCCGGGTGGGCCGAGACGGTGGCCTGCGTGCCCTCCACGTACCAGTGGGCCGAGATGGCCAGGATGGCGCGGGGCCTGGGGAGGCTGGCGGCCAGGACCCGCTGCGCCTGGCTCCAGCGGTTCTCCTGGATGGCGTTCATGGGGCTGCCGTGGCCGACGAAGAGGGCCGGCATGCGGGCGGGCGCGGCGGACATGGGCGGGCTCCCTGGAGGGCGTGGTCGGTGGACGTGGCGAGGGCGGGCCGGCCATGACTGGCTGGTCCGCCCCCGGTGCGGCGCGGCGGCTACTTCTTGGCCGGGGGGACGTCCTTGACGAGCTCGGCGTCGATGATGATGGAGACCTCGTCGCTGACGACGGCGTTGGGGCCGTAGCTCACGCCGAAGTCCTTGCGGTTGATCTTGGTGGTGGCCGAGATGCCCCGCTTGGCGTTGCCGTACGGGTCCTTGACCTCGGCGGTGGGGCCGCTCACGGCCAGCACCACCGACCTGGTCACCCCCTTGATGGTCAGGTCGCCGGTCACCTTGTGGCCCTCGCCGGCCTTCTCCACCTTGGTGGACTTGAAGGTGATGGAGGGGAACTTGGCCACGTCGAAGAAATCCGGGCTCTTGAGGTGCGTGTCGCGCTTCTCCTCGCGGGTGTTGACGGAGGCGACGTCGATGGTGGCCTGGACGGTGGACCTGGAGAGGTCGGCGTCGTCGATGACCACGACCCCCTCGGTCTTGCCGAAGTCGCCGCGCACCGTGGAGATGAGCAGGTGCTTCACGGCGAAGGTGGACTGGGTGTGGGCGCCGTCGATCTTGTAGGTGTCGGCGGCCAGGGCGGGGACGGCGGCCAGGATGGCCAGGGCGACGAGGAGCTTGTGCATGGTCGTTCTCTCCGGGTGAGGCGGGTGGTGGCGCGGCCTGCGCCGCAGGTGGGCTGTATTTGCGTCCGTTCCCGCCCAGGCGCAATCTCCAGATGGGCACTTCTCTGTTCCAAGGGCGCAACGATGGATCTCGACCTGATCTCGACCTTCGAGGCGGTGGCTCGCACCGCCAGCTTCTCCGCGGCCGCCCGCGAGCTGGAGCGCCCCAAGTCCTCGGTGAGCCGGGCGGTGGCCCGGCTCGAGGCCGAGCTCGGCGTGCCGCTCCTCTACCGGACGACCCGCCAGGTCGCGCTGAGCGCCGCCGGCACCGCCCTCTACGACCGGGTGACGCCGCTGCTCGCCTCGCTCCGGAGCGCGCTCAGCGAGATGCCCGAGCGCGAGGAGCTGCCGTCCGGCATCCTGCGCGTCACCGCCCCGGTGGACCTGGGCGCGCTCTTCCTCGTCGAGGTGGTGACCCGCTACACCGCCCGTTACCCAGCCGTCTCGGTGGACCTGCACCTCACCGGGCGGGTGGTGGACCTGGTGGGCGAGGGGTTCGACGTGGCGCTTCGGGTGGCCCCCTCGCTGCGCGACTCCTCGCTGGTGGTCCGAAAGGCCGCGCCCATCGCGGTGCGGGTCTACGCCTCGCCGGTCTACCTGGCCCGGCGCGGAACCCCGCGCAGCGAGGAGGAGCTGGCCGGCCACGACTGGGTGGTCTTCCACAGCGGACCGCAGCGGCTCAAGGTCGTGGCTCCCTTCGGCATGCCCGGCTCGGGCGTGGGCTCGAGCGGCCGCATCGGCTGCGACGACGTGCTCTTCGTGCGAGACGCGCTGCGCGCCGGGGCGGGGCTGGGGATGCTGCCCACCTTCGTGGCCGAGCCCGACGTGCAGTCGGGGGCGCTGGTGCCCGTGCTGCCGCGCCTCGAGAAGCAGGCCGGCTGGCTGCACATCGTCAGCCCGGCCGCGCGCCACTCGCCGCGCAAGGTGACGGCCTTCCGGGACCTGGTGCTGGAACGGCTGCGGGCGCGGGGGCTCTCGCTGCCGAAGGGCTGAGCCGGGCCCGCCGCCGTCCACGCCTGCCCACATCCACCCACGCCGGCGACGTGACGGACGCACCCGGACCTGGCACCTTGGCGCCTCACACCTCTCGGAGTGGATCGATCGGATGTGGTTCCTGCTCTTCAGCATGGGCGCCATCGCGCTCGGCGCCGCCGGGCTGCCCGCGGTACGTCGGCTGCCCGTCGCGCCGCCGCCCGAGGTGCTGGTGGCCGGCTACTTCCTGGCGATCACACTGCTGCGGCTCCTGGTGCGGAACGCGCGGCTGGCCGCCTTCGAGAGGAAGGCGCGCCGGGAGGCGCGGCGCAAGGATGACAAGGCTCCCTCGGTCATGGGCGAGCTCGGCCTGGGGGTGGGGCGCGGGGCGCTGCAGGCCGTGGCCGGCGACGTGCTGGGGGCGGGGCTCTCTCTCGCAGCGGCGCTCTTTCGCGGCGCCGCCTCGTCCCTCTCGGCGCCGCCGCCGCCGCAGCGTGAGCGGCGGCGGGCGATGCGGTGGGAGCAGCTGAAAGCGGCCATCTGCATCGCCGGAGTGGGGCTGGTGTGCGCCGGGGTGGCGTGGGAGCCGCTGGTGCACCATCGGGTGGTGCGGGCCGCGGACGCGGCCGTGAGGGAGGGGTTCGGCCAGACGGCGACGGCGTCGCCGACGCCGACCCCGACCCCGTCCCCGTCCCCGTCCCCGTCCCCGGCGGCCAGGGTCGACGCCGGCAGCCCGGCCGCCCAGCCCGAGCGCGGTGCCGCAGGCGCGACGCTCGGCACGCCCGGTGCGGCCGGATCGCGAGCTGCCGTTCAGTGGCCGCGGTGATCGCGCGACGACCGCGCCGGGGGGGGCGGAGGCGGCCGCGAGCCGTCCGACCAGCGATCGGCGCGGTAGCCGTGGTGGCCGCCGTGCAGCGGCAGGCAGCACCCTGTGGCCGTGAGGACGGCGAGCGCCGCAGCGAGTCCGAGCAGGATCTTCGTCATGTCTGGACCTACCTTTCGCGCGGACCGGAGATCTGAGCGGAGGGCCGCGCCAAGCCAGGAGTGCAGCAGCCGTGCCTGGCGCGGCGCCCCTGGTTCCGGGCGCTTGAGCGCGGCCCGGGGCTTGCGGTGGCCCACCCATCACGAGGCGTGAGCGGGGCGCACGCCCGATCGGCCCTGGAGCTGTCGCCCTGTCCCACCCCGGAAGCCTCCGCCCCCCTCGCGTGTTACATGACGGCCCATGCGCCGTGCCCTCCCCGTCTTGACCGCCCTCGCGCTGCTGGCCGCCGGCGCGGTCGCCTGGCGCTTCCTGGCCGCCGACGACCCGCCGGAACCGGCCGCCGCCCCGGCGCGGGTGGCCCGCCCCGCCGGCGCCGCCCCCCTGGACGCGCCGCCCACCGCCACCCCCGACCTCGAGACGCCGCTGCCATCCGACGCTGGAGGGCTCGAGCTCCGCGCCACCTTCGACGGCGCACCGGTGCCGGGCGCCACCCTCCGCGTCTACCTGCACCGGGCCATCGAGCCGGGCACCGGGCGTCCCGGCTGGCGACTGGTGGGCGCCACCACCGCCGACGCCGCAGGCCAGGCCCGCCTCCCCGCCGCGCCGGGGGCCTACCTGGTCTCGGCCCGCGCGCCGGGGCTGGCGCCGGCGCTCCAGGAGGTGGTCCGGCCGGCGGGAGAGCCGCTCACCCGCGTGGACCTCTCGCTGGCGGCGCCGCTCTCGCTGACGGGGCGCACGGTGGAGCGCGGCTCGGGCGAGCCGCTGCCCGCCACGGCGCTGGTCCTCTCGCGCGAGCCGGAGCGCGGCGTGCCGCGCGGCGAGCTGCCCGCCGAGGAGCGGCCCTTCACCTCGAGCGACGGCCACGGGCGCTTCTCGTTCGCCGGGCTGGCCCCGGGCCGGTACACGCTCGAGGCGGAGGCGGCCGGCCACGCCCGCGTCCGGCTCGCCGGCGTGGCGGTGCCGCGCGCCGGGCCGCTCGAGGTGACGCTCTCCGGCGCCGGGCTGGTGGAGGGGCTGGTGCTCGACGCCGCCGGCCGCCCCGCCGAGGGGGCCGAGGTGGCCTTCACCGGCGGTGACCAGGTGCTGGTGGTCACCTCGGGCCCCTCGGGCGGCTTCGCGGCCGAGGTCCCGCCCCGCAGCTACCGCATCTCGGCGCGCCGCGGCGAGGCCGCCGCCGCCCTCCCCTCCCCGCTGGCGGTGGCCGCCGGCCAGGTCGTGCGCGGCCTGCAGCTCCGGCTCGGCACCTCCGCCGCGCTGCAGGGCGTGGTGGTCGACAGCGCGGGCGCGCCCATCGCCAGGGCCACGGTGGGGATCTCCCCGGCCGGCGAGGGGGGCGAGCTGGGACGCACCGCCACCGGCGCCGATGGTCGCTTCGCCTTCCGCGGGCTGGCGGCCGGCGCCTACGACCTCGACGCCGGCGCCGAGGGGTTCGCCGCCGTGGTGCGCCAGGGCCTCACGGTGGCGCCGGGCGACGCCTTCGAGGTGCGGCTCACCCTGGCCGGCACGGGCGCGGTGGAGGGGGCGGTGAGCGACGGCCAGGGGCGCCCGCTCGCCGGCGCGCGGGTCCGCGGCGGCAAGCTCTGGGGCAGCGTGGGGCAGGTGGACGCCGAGGCGGTCACCGGCGAGGACGGCCGGTACCGGCTCGGCGGCCTCGAGCCAGGGCGCACCACGGTGCGGGCGCGCCGAAGCGAGGCGCTCGGCGGCGCGTCGCAGCTCCTGCTGGTGGAGGAGGGGCGGACCAGCCGCGCCGACTTCACGCTGCCGGGCACCGGCGTCATCGAGGGGACGGTGCGAACCTCCGGCGGCGCCGCCCCCCCGGCGCCGGTGCGCGTGGTCCTCTTCCAGGCGGGCGGAGGTCGCGGCGGCATGGGCGGACGCCAGCCGGAGATGGTGCCCACCGACGCGGCGGGCCGCTTCCAGGCCTCGGTCCCCGAGGGGAGCTGGCGGCTCCTGGCGCTCGGCGACGAGGACGAGCGGCGCCGGCCCCGCTCCCAGCCGGTCATGGTGGAGGTGGCGGCGGACCGAACGTCCCACGCCGACCTCACGCTGGAGGACGGGGAGCCCGACGCCAGCGGCGGGACGCTGGCGGTGGAGGTGCGCGAGCCGGACGGCGCCCCCTCGCCGTTCGCCCTGGTCCTCACCCAGCGCGCCGGCGCCCGCGGCCCGCTCACCTTCCCCGCCGACGAGGCGGGCCGGGTCGTCCTGCCGCTCGTCTCCGGCGAGGCGGCCAGGGCCCAGCTCTCGGTGGGGGCGCGCAGCGGCGGCCGCACCGCGCCGCTCACGCCCGTGCCTCCCGGCGTGGCGCTGCAGCTGGTGCAGCTCCAGCCGGCGGCGTCGCTGCGCGGGCAGGTGCTCGACGGAGGGCAGCCGGTGAGCGGCGTGAAGCTCCGCCTGGAGTCCGGGCGCGACCTCCCCGGCCCCGGCCAGGAGCTGCAGCGCGAGCTGCCCGGCGCCACCTTCGCCATCTCCGACCTCCTGCCCGGCACCCTGGCCATCTCCGCCACCACGGCCGATGGCCGCACCGGCACGGCGGAGGTGACGCTCACCAGCGGCGCCGAGCAGACCGCCGTGATCGAGGTCCGGCGCGGCGCCACGGTGAAGGGCCGGGTGGTGGATCCGGCCGGCGCGCCGGTGGCCGGCGCCTTCGTGCTGGTGGGCGATCAGCCGCCGGCGGACGAGGGCACGGCCAGCGACGGGCGCTTCCGGCTGCTGGGCGTGCCGGCGGGTCCCCAGGTCATCACGGTCTTCTGGATGCGGGTGGGGAGCATCACCAGGGAGATCACGCTCGCGCCAGGCCAGGAGCTGGACCTCGGCGACCTGCCCCTGTCGCGCGGCGGCGGCGGCGGCCCGCACCCGTAGCAGCGGGCGGGCGCCGCCCAGGCGTCGGTTGACAGCGGAGCGCGAATGGTGAATAACGCGCTGCGAATGACCATTCGCAGTCCCACCAGCCCCGCCAGGAACCGCCAGGCGCAGGCACGCCAGCAGGCGCGCCGGGACATCCTGCTGGCCGCGGCGGGCGTCTTCGCCCGTCGCGGCTACGCCGCCAGCACGCTCACCGAGCTGGCCCAGGCCGCCGGCTTCGCGGCCCCCTCGCTCTACCGGTACTTCGAGAGCAAGGAGGAGATCTTCCGCAGCCTGGTCGAGCTCATGAAGGCCGACCTGCACGCCACCTTCGACGCGGCCGTCGACGCCGGCCTGCCGCTGGCACGCCGGCTGGAGGCCCTGGTCACGCTCCAGTTCGAGCTGACCCGCAGCCGCCGCGAGCTGGTGGCCTTCCTGGTCTCCGCGCCCCAGGTGCCGGGCCGTCACGTCACCGCCGAGATGCGCGTCGGCGCCTCCCTCTACGAGAAGTCCATGGTGGCCTGGCTCGGGCGCCACGCCGCGTCCGGCGAGCTGCGCTGCCCGGTGGCGCACGCCGCCCGGGTGCTGGCCGCCATCGGCCACGCCTTCCACCACGCCGCCATCTTCGGCCCCAGCAAGGGGCTCGATCCCGCCGCGGAGGCTCGCCTGGTCGTCGACCTGGCCCTCCACGGCATCGTCGCCACGCCCGCGGCCTGACGCCGCCGGCCCTCGAGGAGCCACACCATGACCGTCAGCCGCCCCGCCCTCCTCTCCGCCGCCCTGGGCCTCGCCGCCCTCACCGCCTGCGGCCACCAGGCCGGCCAGGCCGCCCTCCCCGAGGCCGGCGCCGCCGCCCGCGCCGTCAAGGTCGGCAAGCCCTCGACGCGCCTGGAGACCGGCCTGGCCCGCGCCACCGGCACCATCCGCGCCCGCCAGGAGGCGGTGCTCGCCGCCAAGGGCAGCGGCCAGATCCGCCGCGTCCGCGTCCAGGTCGGCGATCGGGTGCGCGCCGGCCAGGCGCTCGCCGAGATGGACGCCTCCATGGCCTCCATCGCGGCGGAGAACGCCCGGGCCGTGGTGCGGCTCGCCGAGGCCAGCCTGGCCGCCGCCGAGCGCGAGCTGAAGCGCGGCACGGCCCTCAACGAGCAGCAGGCCATGGCCGAGGCGGGCTTCGACCGGGTCAAGACCGGGCACGACCTGGCGGCCGCCCAGCTGGACCAGGCGCGCGCCGGCCTGAAGATGGCCGAGCAGAACCTCGCCGACACCGTCATCGCGGCCCCCTTCGACGGCGTCATCACCGGCAAGTTCCACAACGCCGGCGACTCGGTCACCGCCATGCCGCTCACGCCCATCGTCTCCATCGCCGACGTGGACCACCTGGAGGCCCGCCTGGCCGTTCCCGAGGGCGTCGAGCCCTTCGTGCAGGCCGGCCAGAAGGTCACCGGCGTCACCACCCCGGGCGGCCAGCGCTTCCAGGCCACGGTGCGCGTCAAGAACGCGGTGGTCGACCCGATGAGCCGCACCGTGGAGGTGCTGGTGGACGTGGCCAAGGTGGAGGGCGCCCCGCTGCGCCCCGGCACGCTGGTCAACGTGGACTTCGGCGGCTTCGGCGACAAGGACGGACTCTTCGTGCCGGCCGCCGCGGTCCTCGCCGAGGGGAGCGGCCACTACGTCTTCGTCATCGCCGCCGGCAAGGCCGAGCGGCGCGCCATCAAGGCGGTCCAGGTCAACCCCGGCGTGGTGGCGGTGGAGAGCGGCCTGGACGCCGCCACCGCCGTGATCCTCGACCCCGGCTCGCTCGCCGCCGGCGACGCCGTGGCCCCGCTGGTCGACTGAAGGACCCCTTCGAACCGGAGCCGCCATGAGCCCCATCCGCACCTTCATCACCCGCCCGGTCTTCACCGGGATGCTCACGCTGGTCGTCCTGGTCTTCGGCCTGGTGGCCTACCCGAAGATCGGCGTGGACCAGATGCCGGAGGTCGAGTTCCCCGTGGTCACGGTCCTCACCGTGCTGCCGGGCGCCGATCCCGAGTCCATCGAGCGCAACGTCACCAAGCCGCTGGAGGAGGCGCTCAACACGCTCTCCGGCCTCGACACGCTGCGCTCGGTCAACGTCGACAACGTCTCGCAGATCGTCATCCGCTTCGACCTGGACCGCCGGGTGGACGTGGCCGCCCAGGACGTGCGCGATAAGGTGCAGGCCACCCTCTCCCGCCTGCCGCGCGAGATCCAGACGCCGGTGGTGCAGAAGTTCGACATCGGCGCCGCGCCGGTGGTCACCCTGGCCTTCTCCGCCCCCGTGCCGGCGGAGCGGCTCACCAAGCTGGCCGAGGACGTGGTCAAGCCGGCCCTGCAGCAGATCCCGGGCGTGGGCTCGGTGTCGCTCATCGGCGGCCGCAAGCGCGAGCTCACCATCGTGGTCTCGCCGCAGGCGCTCAAGGGCTACGGCCTCACCGCGGTGGACGTGGTGGGCGCGGTGCGCGGCCAGTCCGTCGACGTGCCGGGCGGCCGCACGCTGGAGCCGGGCGTGGAGCGCTCGGTCAAGCTCTCCGCCGAGGCCCGCTCGGTGGAGGAGCTGCGCGCCGTGGTCCTGATGAGCCCGGGCGGCACGCCGGTGCGGCTCGGCGACGTGGCGCAGGTGCTCGACGGCCCGGCCGAGGCCCGCAGCCAGGCCACGCTCGACGGCCGCAGCGCCATCGGCCTGGTGGTGCTGAAGCAGTCCGGCTCCAACACCGTGCAGGTGGCCGAGGCGATCAAGCGGAGCCTGGCCCGCCTGCCCGCCCTGCTCCCCGAGGGGTCCAGGGTGGAGCTGGTGGTGGACGGCGCCAAGTTCATCCGCTCGTCCATCTCGTCGGTGCAGGAGGACATGATCCTGGGCGGCGTGCTGGCCGTGCTGGTGGTGCTGCTCTTCCTGCGCAACTGGCGCTCCACCATCGTCTCGGCGGTGGCGCTGCCCACCTCGATCATCGGCACCTTCGCGGTGATGCAGGCGCTCGACTTCACCTTCAACATCGTCACCATGCTGGCCCTGACGCTCTCCATCGGCCTGCTCATCGACGACGCCATCGTGGTCATCGAGAACATCGTGCGCCACCTGGAGCAGGGCAAGAAGCCGGCGCAGGCCGCCCAGGACGGCACCAGCGAGATCGCGCTGGCCGTGCTGGCGGTGACGCTGGCGGTGGTGGCGGTCTTCGTCCCGGTGGCCTTCATGGAAGGCATCATGGGGCGCTTCTTCTACCAGTTCGGGGTCACCGTCGCCGTGGCGGTGCTCATCTCCTACCTGGTCTCGATGACGCTCACGCCCATGCTCTCGGCCCGCGTGCTCAAGGAGCACCAGGGGCACGGCCGCGTCTCGCGGGCCATCGAGCGGGTGCTCCTCGCGGTGGAGCGGCGCTACCGGGCCCTCCTCGGCTGGGCCCTCTCGCACCGGGCCCTGACCATGGGCGGCGCCTCGGCGGTCCTGGTGGCCACCGTCTTCATGGCCGGCCTGCTCAAGTTCACCTTCATCCCGCAGCAGGACATGAGCATGGTGAACGTGACGGTGGAGCTCCCCGCCGGCACGCCGCTCGGAGAGACGCAGCGCACCCTGGCCGACCTGACCCAGCAGCTGCGCGCCCTGCCGGGCGTGACCAGCGCCTTCGCGGTGGCCGGCGGCGGCGCCCAGGAGGAGGTCAACAAGGGGCAGATCACCGTCAACCTGGTGCCGCTCTCCGGGCGCGCCTACGGCCAGCAGCAGCTCAAGCAGTACCTGCGCCAGACCCTGCGCGTCAGCCCGGCCGCCACCCTGGGCGTGCAGGACTTCAACGCCGTGGCCGGCGGCGGCAGCCGTCCCCAGCCGGTGCAGTTCAACCTGCGCGGCACCAGCTGGGACGACCTGCTGGCGGCGGTGGAGAAGACCAGGGCCAAGATGAAGACCCAGCCCGGCTTCGTGGACGTGGACACCACCTACCGGGCCGGCAAGCCGCAGCTCGACGTGGCGCTGGACCGCGAGCGAGCCGCCGCCGTGGGCGTGCCGGCCGCCGCCCTGGGCCAGGCGCTGCGCGCCCTCATGGGCGGCGACAAGGTGGCCGACTTCCACCAGGGCGGCGACACCTACGACATCAAGGTGAAGCTCCCCGACGACGTCCTCTCGGACCCTTCGGCCCTGGGCGCGGTGCCGGTGCGCGCCGCCTCGGGCCAGCTCGTGGAGCTGCGCTCCATCGCCGACGTGAGGGCCTCCTCCGGCCCGTCGCAGATCGAGCACCAGGCCCAGCTGCGCCAGGTCACCATCCTGGCCGACCTGCGCAACTACTCCCTGGGCGAGGCCATGGCCTTCCTCTCGACCTTCGCCGAGCAGGAGCTGCCCAGGAGCGTCACCACCGACTTCGAGGGGCAGGCGCGCGAGCTCGGATCCGCTGGCCAGGCCTTCCTGCTGGCCCTGGTGCTGGGCATCGTGCTCGTCTACATCATCCTGGCGGCCCAGTTCGAGAGCCTGATCCACCCCTTCACCATCATGATGTCGCTCCCCTTCGCGGTCATCGGCGCCATCGCCGGCCTGCTCATCGCGGGGCAGTACCTGTCGATGATGGCCATGATCGGCTTCATCATGCTGATGGGGCTGGTCACCAAGAACGGCATCCTGCTGGTGGAGTTCACCAACCAGCTGCGCCAGGCCGGGCGGGCCACCCGCGAGGCCCTGCTGGAGGCCGGCCAGGTGCGGCTGCGCCCCATCCTCATGACCACCGTGGCCATGATCGCCGGCATGATCCCGGTGGCGCTGGCGCGCGGGGACGGCGCCGAGACGCGGGTCCCCATGGCGGTGGCCATCATCGGCGGGCTCATCACCTCCACCCTGCTCACCCTGGGCATCGTGCCGGTGGTCTACTCGCTGCTCGACGACCTGCGGAGCCGAACCTGGAAGCCGGCGCTCCAGCCCGAGAGGTCGTCCGACGCCGAGGGCGAGGCCCCGGCCAAGTAGGCGGGCGGCTTGCCACTCCGATGGGGGGGCAGGTGCGGTCGAGGCACCGGTCGCCTCGCCCCGGACGCCGGTCGGTCCAGCTTCCCCTCCGGTCGCGCCGGAGGGCCGGAACCGGCTTGCCGCTGGAGGGCGGCGAGGCGCACAATCGCGCCGCCATGCCCACCGTCGCCCTCTTCGTCCCGTGCTACGTCGACCAGCTCTACCCGCAGGTGGCGGTGGCGACGCTCCGCCTCCTGGAACGCCACGGCTGCCGGGTGGTCTTCCCACCCGACCAGACCTGCTGCGGCCAGCCCATGTCCAACGCCGGCCAGGCCTCCGACGCCGCCCCGCTGGCGCGGGCCTTCCTCGACACCTTCGCGTCGTACGACCACGTGGTGGCGCCGAGCGGCTCCTGCGTGGCCATGGTGAAGCACCAGTACCCTGGGCTGGCGCCGGACCACCCGGCGCTCCAGAAGGTGCGGGCCAGCACCTTCGAGCTGTGCGAGTACCTGCACGACGTGCTCGGCGTACGAAAGGTCGAGGGGCGCTTCGCCCGCACGGTGGGGCTGCACCGCAGCTGCCACGGCCAGCGCGAGCTCAGGCTCGCCAGCGGCTCGGAGCGGCAGGTGCCCCCCTTCGACAAGGTGAAGACGCTGCTCGGCACGCTCGACGGGATCCGCCTGGTGGAGCCGGCGCGCACCGACGAGTGCTGCGGCTTCGGCGGGACCTTCGCCGCCACCGAGGAGGCCGTGAGCTGCCTCATGGGGAAGGACCGGCTCGACGAGCACGCCAAGGCCGGCGCGGAGGTCATCACCGGCGTGGACATGAGCTGCCTCATGCACCTGGACGGCCTGGCGAAGCGCGAGCGGCGCGGCGTGCGCATCCTCCACGTCGCAGAGGTGCTGCTCGGGGAGGCCGCATGAGCCCGCCCACCGTTGCGGCCGGAGCCCACCCTGGCGGCCAGCAGGCCGGCCCGTTCCCCGGCCACCCCGTCGCCGCGGCCCGCTTCACCGCCGACGTGGACCGGGCCCACTGGCACGACCAGGCGCTCTGGTTCGTGCGCGTCAAGCGAGACCGGGCGGCGGCCCAGCTGCCCGCCTGGGAGCGGCTCCGCGAGCTGGCGGAGGGGCTCAAGGCCCACGCGCTGGCCAACCTGGCCGGCTACCTGGAGGCGTTCGAGAAGAACGCCACGGCCCACGGCGCGGTGGTCCACTGGGCCCGCGACGCCCAGGAGCACAACCGCATCGTCCACGAGCTGCTGGCGGCGCGCGGCGTGACCCGGCTGGTCAAGTCGAAGTCCATGCTCACCGAGGAGTGCGGCCTCAACCCCTATCTGGAGGCGCGCGGCGTCGAGGTGGTGGACACCGACCTGGGCGAGCGCATCGTGCAGTTCCGCCACGAGCCGCCGAGCCACATCGTGCTGCCCGCCATCCACATCAAGAAGGAGGAGATCGGCGAGCTCTTCCACCAGGAGCTGGGCACCGAGAAGGGCGCCAGCGACCCCAAGTATCTCACCGAGGCGGCGCGCGGCCACCTGCGCGAGAAGTTCCTGGCGGCGCAGGCGGGGCTGACCGGCGTGAACTTCGCCGTGGCCGACACCGGCGCGGTGGTGGTCTGCACCAACGAGGGGAACGCCGACATGGGGACGGCCCTGCCGCCCCTCCACATCGCCTGCATGGGGCTGGAGAAGATCGTCCCTCGCGCCGAGGACCTGGGCGTCTTCCTGCGGCTCCTGGCGCGCAGCGCCACGGGGCAGGCGGTCACCACCTACACGACCCATTTCCTGGGGCCCAAGCCGGGAGGCGAGCTCCACGTGGTGCTGGTGGACAACGGGCGCAGCGCGCTGCTGGCCCGCGACCCCTTCCGGCGCGCCCTCGCCTGCATCCGCTGCGGCGCCTGCATGAACACCTGCCCGGTCTTCCGCCGCTCCGGCGGCTACAGCTACGGGACCACCGTGCCCGGGCCCATCGGCTCGGTGCTGGGACCCACCCAGGGGCCGGGGGCCCACGCCTCGCTCCCGTTCGCCTCGACGCTGTGCGGCTCCTGCGCCGACGTCTGCCCGGTGCGCATCGACCTGCACCACCAGCTGCTGGCCTGGCGCCGCGTGCTCGTCGAGGGGGGCTACGCCCCCACCGGCAAGACGCTGGCGCTCCGGCTCACCGCCTGGGTCTTCGCCTCGCCCTGGCGCTTCGCCCTGGCCGGCCGCCTCATGCGCGCCGCGCTGCGCCTCCTCCCGGCTGGGCTGATGCGCCGCCTCGCCGGCGCCTGGGGCCGGCAGCGCGACCTGCCGGCCCCGCCGCCCGAGAGCTTCCGCGACCTCTACAGGAGGACCAATGGCCGCCCGTGACGAGATCCTGGCGGCCCTGCGCCGCAACGCGCCCTCCGGCCCGCCCCACCCCGGCTACGCGGGCGTGGCCGCCGCCTTCCCCGACCTCCTGGCGCAGTTCGCCCTCTCGGTGGCGGCGGTGGGCGGAACGCTGGTGCGGGTGCCGGACCTGGCCGCCGCCGACGCGGCGCTGCGCGCCCTTCCCATCCACGCGCAGGCGCGACGCGTCGCCTCGCTGGTGCCCGGCGTGGGCGCCGTCACGGTGGACGCGACGGCGGTGACCGATCCGCACGCCCTGGCCGATCTCGACCTGGTGGTGCTGCGCGCCGCGCTCGCGGTGGCCGAGAACGGCGCCTGCTGGATCGAGGGACCCGGGCTGCCCCACCACGCGCTGGTGGTCATCCCGGAGCACGTGGCGGTGGTGGTGGACGCGGCGGCGGTGGTGCCGGACCTGCAGGCGGCCTACGCGGCGCTCGACCTGCCGGGCCGCCCGCGCTGGGGGCTCTTCCTGGCCGGTCCCTCGAAGACCGCCGACATCGAGCAGTCGCTCGTCATCGGCGCGCACGGGGCGAGGAGCGCCACGGTCTTCCTGGTAGGCTGAGGGCCGACCGCCGTCCCGGGCCGGCCTCGCATGCCGCTCCTCCTCTCGCTCCTCCTCTCGCTCGTCGAGGCCATGTCGTTCTTCATGGCCCTCTTCTACGTGCTGTCGAGGACCAAGGCGTTCCAGGTGCGGCCCGACACGCCCCCGGCCCGGACCTGGGTGCTGCGCTGGCTCTTCTTCACCTTCATCACCATCACCGGGTCCTACCTCGGCATCGACCTGCCGGACGGGGTCATCGCCAACACGCGGGCGCTCGGCGCCATCGTGTCGGGCTTCGTGGGCGGGCCGCTGCTGGGCGTGGCGGTGGGGGCCACGGCCGGGCTGCACCGCATCTCGCTGGGCGGCACCACCGCCGTGGCCGGCGCGGTGGCCACCACGGCCGAGGGGCTCATCGGCGGCCTGGTGCACCTGTGGCTGGCAAGGCGGGTGGGGCCGGGGAGCCTGCCGGGCTGGCGCCTGGCGGGCGGGGTGACGGTCTGCACGGAGGTGCTGCACATGGGCTTCGTGCTGGTGCTCTCGCCCACCAACCCCGATCCCTGGGCGGTGGTGCGGACCATCGGCCCGCCCATGATCCTGGCCAACGCCATGGGCGCCGCGCTCTTCGCCCTGGTCATGCACGACCGGCAGCGCGAGCGCGACCAGGTGGCCGCCGACTCCTCCGCCCGGGCGCTGCGGGCGGCGCAGCGGACCCTGGGCATCCTGGCGCGCGGCTTCGACCCGGCCGCCGCGCCCGAGCTGGCGCGCATCATCCGGGAGGAGTCCGGGGCCGGGGCGGTGGCCATCACCGACACGACCCGGGTGCTGGCCTTCGACGGCCTGGGCTCGGACCACCACCGCGCCCCCGGCCCCATCGTCTCGATCTTCTCGCGCCGCGCCATCGAGGACCACGAGGTGGTCTTCGCCGACGGTGTCAACGAGCACTACGGCTGCCCCATCACGCCGGCCTGCCCGCTCGACTCGGTGCTGATCTCGCCGCTCACCCTGGACGGCGAGGTCGTCGGCACCGTGCAGCTCTTCGAGCCGCGCCACCGGCGCTTCAGCTCGGTCAACCGCTCGCTGGGCGAGGGGCTGGCGGCGCTCCTCTCGGCCCAGCTGGTGGCGGCGCGCTACGAGCAGGCCAAGGGGCTGCTGACCCAGCAGGAGCTGAAGCTCATCCAGGCCCAGGTGAACCCGCACTTCCTCTTCAACGCGCTCAACACGGTGGCGGCGGTGCTGCGGGCCGACCCGGCCCGGGCGCGGGACCTGCTGCTCCACCTGGCCGCCTTCTTCCGCAAGAACCTGAAGCGGCCGGCCGAGATGGCCACCCTGCGCGAGGAGCTGGAGCACGTGGGCTCCTACCTGGAGATCGAGAAGGCCCGCTTCGCCGACCGGCTCACCGTGGAGACCGAGGTGGACCCCTCGCTGCTGGAGGTGCGCCTGCCCGCCTTCACGCTC
Organism: Anaeromyxobacter sp.; assembly: GCA_031396105.1. GTDB lineage: Bacteria > Myxococcota > Myxococcia > Myxococcales > Anaeromyxobacteraceae > JADKCZ01. The sequence continues at coordinate 6,711 of JANNKC010000392.1, read as the reverse complement.
CAGCCGCTGGTGGAGAACGCCTTCAAGCACGGCCTGGCCCACACGCTGGGCCCCGGCACGGCCCGCATCCGCGCCCGGCGCGAGGCGCGGCACGCGCTGATCGAGATCGAGGACGACGCCGGGGCCTACCTGGAGCCGGTGGGCGGCGACGGGCTGGGGCTGCGCAGCGTGGACCGGCGCATCAAGACGCTGCTGGGGGCGGAGTACGGGGTGGCGGTCTCCTGCGTGCCGGGCGTGCTGACCCGGGTGACGGTGCGGGTCCCCGCGCCGGAGGAGCACTCGTGATCCGGGCGCTGGTGGTCGACGACGAGGTCCACGCCCGCGAGGAGCTGGCGGCGCTGCTCCGCGAGACGGGCGCGGTGGAGGTGGTGGGGCTGTGCGCCAACGCGGTGGAGGCCATCCCGGCGATGCGGCGGGAGCGGCCCGACGTGCTCTTCCTCGACGTGCAGATGCCGGCCGTCTCGGGCTTCGAGCTGCTGGCCATGCTCGACCCGGACGAGGCGCCGCGGGTGGTCTTCGTCACCGCCCACGACGAGTTCGCGGTGCGGGCCTTCGAGGAGAACGCGGCCGACTACCTGCTGAAGCCGGTGGAGCGCGAGCGGCTGGCCCGCACGGTGGAGCGGCTGCAGCGCGCCCCGGCCGGCCCGACCGCCGCGGCCCTGGCGCCCACCACCATCCGGCGCATCCCGTGCCAGGGCGCGCGGTCCATCCGGCTCGTCGACCTGGCCGAGGTGGAGTCGGTCCGCTCCTCCGAGGCGGGGGTCTACGTGGTGACGGCCGCCGGAGAGCACTTCACCGAGCTGACGCTGCGGGTGCTCGAGGAGCGCGCCGGCCTGGTGCGCTGCCACAAGCAGCACCTCGTCAACGTGGACCAGATCGAGGAGATCCTGCTCGGCGACGAGGAGGGGGCCACGTTGCGCACCCGCTCGGGCCGGACCGTCCCCGTGAGCCGGCGCTTCCTCGCCGCGCTGAAGGAGCGGCTCGGGGTGTGAGCGACGCGCCGCGTCACGCCTTCCAGGGGCCCGGATGGGCCTGCCGGTGAACAGGCGCTGAGCGCCGGTCACCACCAGGAGTGAGCCGGTCGCCCCAAGCGGCTCCCCCCTGGCCGGCCCGGCGTGCTGTAATCCGTACACTCCGCCATGCCCCAACCGGACCTCGACGCGCTCCCCGGTCCCTACCGGGCCCTCCACGACGACCTGGCCTCCGCGCTGCCCGCCGACCGGCAGGTGGTGGACCCCTTGCGCCTCCTGGCGCTCGGCACCGACGCCAGCTTCTACCGGCTCACCCCCCGGCTGGCCGTCAAGGTGCGGGACACGGCCGAGCTGGTGAGCGTGCTGCGGGCCGCCGCGGCGCATCGCCTCCCGGTCACCTTCCGCGCCGCCGGCACCAGCCTCTCCGGCCAGGCGGTCACCGACTCGGTGCTGGTCATCGTGGCCGGCGGCTTCCGCGGCCGCCAGGTGCTGGACGGCGGCGCGCGGGTTCGACTCGGGCCAGGCGTCATCGGCGCCGAGGCCAACGCGCTGCTGGCCCCCTACGGCCGCAAGCTCGGGCCGGACCCCGCCTCCATCGGCGCCTGCATGGTGGGCGGCATCGCCGCCAACAACGCCAGCGGCATGTGCTGCGGCACCGCCCAGAACAGCTACCAGACGCTGGAGGCGGCCGAGCTGGTGCTGTGGGACGGCACCCTGCTCGACACCGCCGATCCGGCCTCGCGGGCGGCCTTCCGCGCCGCCCACCCGGAGATCCTGGACGGCCTGGCCGCGCTCCGCGACGAGGTGCGCGCCGACGCGGCGCTGGCCGAGCGCATCCGGCGCAAGTACCGGGTCAAGAACACCACCGGCTACGGTCTCAACGCCTTCGTCGACTTCGACGATCCCTTCGACCTCCTGCTCCACCTGCTGGTGGGGTCGGAGGGGACGCTGGCCTTCCTGGCCGACCTGACCTTCCGCACCGTGGAGGAGCAGGCCCACAAGGCCAGCGCGCTGGTCCTCTACCCGGACATCGAGCACGCCGCCCGCGCGGTGCAGCAGCTCGACCGGCAGGTGGTGGCGGCGGCCGAGCTGATGGACCGGGCCTCGCTGCGCGCCGTGACGGGCCGCCCCGGCATGCCGGCAGGGCTGGCCGAGCTCGGGCCGGCGGCCTGCGCGCTGCTGGTCGAGGTGCGCGCCTCCTCGGCCGCCGCGCTGCCGGTCGCCGTGGACGCCGCGGTGACGCGCCTGTCCGGCATCCCCACCCTCGGCCCGGTGGTCTTCACCGCCGACCGCGTGGCCGCCGACAAGCTCTGGGACATCCGCAAGGGGCTCTTCCCGGCGGTGGGGGCGGCGCGCCGCATCGGCACCACCGTCATCATCGAGGACGTGGCCTTCCCCATGGAGCACCTGGCGGCGGGCACGGTGGAGCTGCAGCGGGCCTTCGAGCGCCACGGCTACGCCGAGGGGATCATCTTCGGCCACGCGCTCGACGGGAACCTGCACTTCGTCTTCACCCAGGACTTCGGCGACCCGGCCGAGGTGGCCCGCTACCGGGGCTTCCTCGACGACGTCTGCGCCATGGTGGCCACCCGCTTCGACGGCTCGCTCAAGGCGGAGCACGGCACCGGCCGCAACATGGCGCCCTTCGTGGAGCTGGAGTGGGGCGCCGCCGCCTATCGGGTCATGCGGCGGGTCAAGGCGCTGCTCGACCCGCACGGCCTGCTCAACCCCGGCGTCATCCTCAACGACGACCCCCTGATCCACCTGAAGGCGCTCAAGCCGCTGCCGGCGGCCGACGCGGTGGTGGACCGCTGCATCGAGTGCGGCTTCTGCGAGCCCAGGTGCCCGTCGCGAGACCTCACCTCCACGCCCCGCCAGCGCATCACCGTGGCACGCGAGATGGCGCGGCTGCGCGCCTCGGGGGCGGAGCCGGCCCGCCTGGCCCGGCTCACGGCGGACTACCGCTACTGGGGCGAGGAGACCTGCGCCACCGATGGACTGTGCGCCACCGCCTGCCCGGTGGGCATCGACACCGGCGAGTTCGTCAAGAAGCTCCGCGCCAGCGCTCGTGGCGGCCTGGCGCGCGGCGTGGCCGGAATGGCGGCGCGCCACCTGGCTGGCACCTCGTCTCTGGCTCGCGGTGGACTGGCCGCCGCCGCCGCCGCCCGGGCCGCGCTGGGCGACGGCGCGGTGGGCGGGCTCTTCCGTGGCCTGCGGGTCCTCTCCGGCGGCGCCTCGCCGGCCTTCACCCCGGCGCTTCCCGGCCCGGCCCGCAGCGCGCCCTGGCGCGACACGGCGCGCGGCCTGGGGCGCCAGGTCGTCTACCTGCCCGCCTGCGTGGCCCGCACCTTCGGTCCGGCGCCCGGCGACCCCGAGGCCCGCGCCCTGGCCGACGCGGTCCGCTCGCTGCTCGACAAGGCCGGCTACGACGTGCGCTTCCCGCGGGAGGTCGCCAGCCTGTGCTGTGGCCTGGCCTTCGAGTCGAAGGGCTTCCCCGAGCTGGCCGACGAGAAGTCGCGGGAGCTGGAGGCGGCGCTGCTGGAGGTCACCCAGGGCGGCGCCGTGCCGGTCCTGTGCGACACCAGCCCCTGCCTGCAGCGGATGCGGAAGAAGCTCGACCCTCGGCTCACCCTCCTCGAGCCGGTCGAGTTCATCCACGATCACCTCCGCGACAAGCTCGTCTTCCGCCGCGAGGCTGGCCCGGTGGCCCTGCACGTGACCTGCAGCTCCACCAAGCTCGGGCTGGGCGGCAAGCTGGAAGCGCTGGCCCGGCTCTGCGCCGACCAGGTGGTGGTGCCGCCCGGCGTGGGCTGCTGCGGCTTCGCCGGCGACCGCGGCTTCAGCCACCCCGAGCTCAACGCCAGCGCCCTCTCCCAGCTCCAGGCCGGCCTGCCGGAGGGCTGCCGCGAGGGCTTCTCCAGCAGCCGCACCTGCGAGATCGGCCTGTCTCACCACGCCGCCCGCCCCTACCGCTCCATCGTCTACCTCGTCGACCGCTGCACCACTCCCGCCACCTCACCGGACCCCGCTGCCCTCTCCCCCGGAGCCCATCGATGAACCCAGCCGCCTGGACACAGAACTACATCCCCGTGGGAAACCTGCTGGTTTCCACGCTCATCGCCGCCCTGCCGGTGGTGGTGCTGCTCGGAGCCTTGGCCTTCTTCCACCTCAAGGCGCACCTGGCCGCGCTCCTCAGCTTGGGCCTGGCGCTCCTCATCGCCATCTTCGTCTACCAGATGCCCGCCACCACGGCCTTCGCGGCGGCCGCCAACGGCGCGGCCTTCGGCCTGCTCCCCATCGGCTGGATCGTCCTCAACGCCATCTTCGTCTACGACATCACCGTCAAGACCGGGAAGTTCGAGGTGGTCAAGGAGACCATCGCCGGCCTGGCGGGTGACCGGCGCATCCAGGTGCTGCTCATCGCCTTCGCCTTCGGCGCCTTCATCGAGGGCGCGGCCGGCTTCGGCACCCCGGTGGCCATCTCCGCCGCCATGCTCATCGGCCTGGGCTTCAAGCCGCTTCAGGCCGCCGGCCTGGCCCTCATCGGCAACACCGCCCCGGTGGCCTACGGCGCGCTCGGCACCCCCATCATCACGCTGGCCAAGGTGACCGGCCTCAACGAGATGGCGCTCTCCGCGATGGCGGGCCGCCAGCTGCCGCTCTTCGCGCTCATCGTGCCCTTCTGGCTGGTCTGGCAGATGTCCGGCTTCCGCGGCATGGTCGAGGTCTGGCCGGCCTGCCTGGTGGCCGGCCTGGCCTTCGCCATTCCGCAGTTCCTCATGTCCAACTTCCACGGCCCGTCGCTGGTGGACATCGTGGCCGCCATCGCCTGCATCATGGCCCTCTACGGCTTCCTCAAGGTCTGGCAGCCGAAGACCACCTGGCGCTTCCCCGAGGAGCGCGACCTGCCGCAGGTGACGCACAAGAGCCACTCCTTCGGCGCCGCCTTCATGGCCTGGATGCCCTGGCTGGTCCTCTCGGTGCTGGTCTTCATCTGGGGCTACGGCCCGGTCAAGGCCTGGATGAACACCATGTACGGCGGCGTGTTCGCCCCGTCCTGGGAGGTGCCGTTCCTCCACAACCTGGTGATCAAGGCGCCGCCGGTGGCGGCCAAGCTCACCCCCGAGGGGGCCAAGTACACGCTCAACTACCTCTCGGCCACCGGCACCGGCCTGCTCCTCTCCGGCCTCATCTCGGGCCTCTGGCTCGGGCTGAAGCCCGGCTCGCTGCTCGCCACCTACTGGGGCACGCTCAAGCGCGTGAAGATGTCGCTCCTCACCATCGCCGCCATGCTGGCGCTCGGCTTCACCACCAAGTCCTGCGGCTCCGACTCGACCATGGGGCTCGCCTTCGCCTCCACCGGCTGGCTCTTCCCCTTCTTCTCGCCGCTGCTGGGCTGGCTCGGCGTGGCCCTGACCGGCTCCGACACCTCCTCCAACGTGCTCTTCGGAAACCTGCAGGTGGTGAGCGCCAACGCCATCGGCATGAGCCCCATCCTGGCGGCCGCCTCCAACAGCACCGGCGGCGTCATGGGCAAGATGATCGACGCCCAGTCCATCGTGGTGGCCGGCGTGGCCACCGGCCAGCACGGCAAGGAGGGCGAGATCCTGCGGTACGTCTTCTGGCACTCGCTGGCGCTGGCCTGCCTGGTGGGTGTGGTGGTCTTCCTGCAGGCTTACGTCTTCACCTGGATGATCCCCCCGGGGTAGCCCCCCGCCGGCGCCAGGCCGGCGTCACGGCCGCGCAGGACCCCAGGCCCGGATCACCCCTCCGCGGGGGTGGTCCGGGCCGTCTTCCGTGCGGGGTCTACTTCGCCTTGTGCGTGTGGGCCCTGGGCAGCAGCGCCGCGTCGGCCTTGGCGTGGCACCTCTTGCACTGAGCGGGGTCCGGCAACACGAGCCCGGCCGCGACGGCGGCGGCGCGGTCCTTCATCACGCTCGCCGCCTTGTAGTCCGCGCCGTTGCCGTGACAGCCCTCGCAGTCGAGCCCCTTGGCCTTGTGAGCGGTCGCCGCCCACGAGTCGTACTGGATCCGGTGGCACCCCTTGCACTTCTCGGCGCCGACCTTGAGGTGCTTCGGGGTCGCGATCGCGGTCGGGGTCTCCCTCGACTCCGGGCCGCCTGTGGCGGCCCTACGCTCGGGATGCGCGGCGGTACTGCTCGCGGTGCTGGTGGATGTCGGGGTCGGGGTCGGGGTCCCTCGACTCCGGGCCTGCGGCCCTACGCTCGGGACGGCCGGATGGACGGTCGAGGTCGACCGCTCCTCGGCCGCCCCGCGCCGCTTCCTGGCCAGCCTGACCGCGGCGACCACCACCAGGAGGAGCAGGGCGGCGACGACGGCGATGCCGACGGCGTCGTTCGCGGTGAGGGCGAGCGGGATCACGGAGGGCACCATCCTTGGGGAAAGGCTCGGGAGGCCGACGATATAGGACCCCCGCCGCCGGGGTGTCAACGCGCCGGGCCGCACCCGCTCGGTGGCCGGGCACCAGCGGCCGACACCTGGCCGCCACGAGCGCCGGCGAGCGGAGGTGAGCAGCACTCGAGCGGCGTCGCGCTACGCCGCGCTCGACTCGTGTGCGCGCGCGGCGAGCCGCAGTCGTGCGGCGTCGCGCTACGCCGCGCTCGACTCGCGTGCGCGCGCGGAGAGCCGCACCGAGACCAGCTTGGAGACGCCCGGCTCCTCCATGGTCACCCCGTAGAGCGTGTCCACCGTCTCCATGGTCCGCTTGTTGTGGGTGATG
>JANNKC010000202.1:0-2401 GCA_031396105.1 Anaeromyxobacter sp. | reverse complement strand
ATGTCCGGGGAAGGCGGCCGGCCGCGGGTGACGTGCGGGCCTGGCGCGTTGAGGGTGCGGCGCTCGGGAATCCGAGGGAGGAGGCGGGAGGCTACGGCGGGGCCCACGGCCTGTCAACGCGCCGCGCCCACCTCCTGCGCCATCGCACCACACCGGGCGCCCGTCGCGCGTTCAGGGGGCAGGCGGGGTGGACCGGGCGCGCGGCGTTCGGGGTAACATTCGAGACGCGCCGCCCAAGGGAGGGCGCGCCACGGATGGCCACAGCCAACGACGTCGTGCTCGCCGGTACGAAGGCCTTTGCCCTCGCGCTCTTCGCGCCGCTCACCGAGCGGTCGGGCACCCGTCCGCGCATCGCGCCGGAGCCGCAGCAGGCGCTCACCCTGTGCAGCGCGTCGTCGGGCGTGCTGGTCGTCGAGTACGGCGAGGCCTGGCTGCCCGTGCTCCGCCAGCTGCGCCTCCGGGCCGCCGGGCTCCGCATCGTGGCCGCGCTGCCGCGGGGGCTGGAGGCGGCGGCGCTGGTCCTCGGGCCCCTGGGGATCGAGGCGGTGCCGTGGGACGGCCAGCCGGGCCCGGTGCTCTCCGCGGTCGAGGGGCCCTCCGGTGGCGCCCCGGCTCCCGGCCCGGTGCCGCGCCCGGCCGTGCAGTCACCGGCTCCGCCCGTGCCCCCCGCGGCGGTTCCCTCGCCAAGCGCAGCTCCCGCTGGCGACGAGCCCCTCGACCTCTTCGCCGACCTCGGGGGCACCGCGGCCACGCCCGTCCCCGGGCAGCTGGGCGCGGTCGATCCCTTCGTCCATTCGGCGGGGGCGGCGGCCTCCCACTACGTCCCGCCGCCCAGGCCGCCCAGGGACGCCGCCTGGCCCGCCACGGTCCCGTCGCCCGCCGAGGCCGAGCAGGCGCTGGCGGCCGCGCTCACCGGCACGCTGGCCGCGGAGTCCCCGCTGCGGACGCTGGCCGACCAGGCGGTGGCCGCCATGTCCGACCTGGAGCGGGGCGTGCTCACCGGCGCCGGCATCGAGGTCGCCTCGGCGCCCCTCCGCGGCGCGGCCGTCATGCGCCTGCGGATCTCCACCGCCATCTCGACGCGACCGCCGCCCGGCGGCCAGGTGGACGCGGCCGCGGTCGAGGCCATGCTGGGCGAGATCGACGCGCTGCTGGCGGCGGTCAACGGGCTGCTCGGGGTGGCGTCGGAGGCGCTCAAGCCGGCGCTCGAGGTGGTGCGCAACTCGCTGGTGAAGGAGGCCGTGGACTTCTCGGAGGCCGCGCACCGGCCCTCCGAGGCGGCCGCGCTCCCGCCCCGCGCCGATCCACGTCCGGCGCCGGGCCGGGACGGAGCCACGGCGCGGGTGCTGAGCGTCCAGGCCGGCCAGGACGAGCAGGCGGAGGTCGAGACCCGCCGCGGCCGGCGGCTCTGGGTCGTCTTCGCGCTCGTCGTCCTGGCCGCGGGCGCCTTCCACGGCTACCGGTGGATGGCCAAGGAGCGCCTCATCGCCGCGCTCCCCACCCTGCCCGGGGCCCCGGACAGGATGATGCTGCTCCGCGGCGCCCCCGGCTCGCCCAAGGTGCTGCTCCCGCTGCAGGGCCCCCCCGACCGGACGCAGGTGGAGAGGTTCAAGGCCCAGCAGCAGCAGCTCGGCTACACGGTGACGGAGCTGGAGGGCGGCGGACTCTCGGTGACGCCCGGCCGCGATGGCACCCCGACGCAGGAGAAGAGGACGCCATGAGACGAACCAGGCAGAAGGCGGGGCCGAGCCGGGGCTTCACGCTCATCGAGCTGATGATCGTGGTGGCCATCATCGGCATCCTCGCGTCCGTGGCGATGCCCGAGTTCTCGCGGCTGACCCTGCGCGCCAAGGCGGCCGAGCGGCACGAGGTCATGCTCCGCATCAAGAAGGCGGTCAGCGACGTCTACGTCCAGCAGGGGAGCATCCCCGGGAAGCTCCTCTCCGGCGACTTCCAGCCGGCGCTGCCGCCGGCGATGATCAGGCGGGTGCCCGACTGGAAGGCGGCGGGCTGGGCCACCGTCTTCAAGACCAGCGACGAGATCGAGGGCGCCACCTACTACAGCTACAAGTTCGTCGCCGACGACAACGCGCTGCCGCCCACGCTGGAGATCTGGGCCGTCGGCGATCTCGACGGCGACGGGACCCCGAGCGCGAGGTACGTCATGTACGAGCGCAGGAACGGCGCCTACCTGACCGACGAGTCGGACACCACCTGCGTCTGGGTCTGTCCCCCGCTCGGCCAGGACGACACGGGCACCTTCTAGGGCGCGCCCCGGCCGCCCGCCGCCCACCTCGGTCCGCGCCTCGCCGGCGGCGTGCCGCAGTTGCCCTCCGCCCGCCCGCGCGCCATCCTCTCCGGCATGCCGCCAGCCGACGCCGCACGGCGGGTCCGCCAGCTC
>JANNKC010000199.1:0-1644 GCA_031396105.1 Anaeromyxobacter sp. | reverse complement strand
GAGGACGAGCTGAAGAAGGCGCTCGAGAAGGTCCAGAAGGAGACCGACGAGGGCGTCAAGCAGGTGGACGCCATCCTGGCGGCCAAGGAGAAGGACGTCATGACGATCTGACGGGGCCGGCCGTGCCCGTCGATCCGCTGCGCCTCGCCCTCCTCCTCGCCCCGCTCTTCCTCATCGGCGGCGCGGCGGGCGCGCTGCGCGGCCTGGCGCTGCGCGCGCCGCCCGGGACCCGGCGCCGCCGGACGCTCTCCGCCGCCTGGGTGCTGGTCCTGCTGGCCGGCGCGCCGCTCTGGCTGATCCTGGCGGCCCTGCTGCGGCTCTGGTAGATCCCGCTGCAGGGCCAGCGTCGCAGCGCAGCCACCGGGAGCACCAGATGATGACCCACGCCATCCTCCTCGCCCTCGCCCTGGCCGCAGCGGCGGAGGCCAGCATCGACCGCGGCAAGGAGCTCTTCGCCAACCGGGACCTCGGCGCCAACGGCAGGACCTGCGTCCAGTGCCACGTCAACGGCAAGGACCTCGACGCGGACCAGCTGGCCGCCTACTCGCCCAAGGACGTCGGGATCCTGTCCAATCACTGCCTCTCCGTCCGGATGAAGTCGGAGAAGCTGGCGCCCGGCTCGGCCGAGCTCGACTCGCTCGTCATGTACGTCAGGACCTTCCGGTCGCGCCGCCGCTGAGCCGCCCCGCGCCCTCAACGGGAGTGCCTGATTCGGAAACACCGGTCGTGCCGAGCCCTTCGACTCCGCCTCGCTGAAGCGAGGCTGCGCTCAGGACAGGCTGCGCGACTGCGAAGCAGGCGCGAAGTCGAGGCACGACCGGCGGTGACGGGCCGCCCCTCGACTCCGGCTCGCTGACGCTCGCCTACGCTCGGGGCGTCCGGAGTGATCGCGAATCGTGCGCGGCTGTCTAGACCAGCGCCAGCATCCCCGCCAGCGCCCCCAGCCAGGCCAGGTGGCCCGCCCCGGAGGCGGCCGCCAGCCGGCGCGCCCTCGGCAGCAGGGTGGCGGGCGCCTGGCCCGCCTCCAGCCCGGCCGCGATGCCCTTCACCCCCGGCGAGAGGACGGCGTCGGTGAGGCCGGCGCGCACCACCGCCAGCGCCATGCCGAGCCAGAGCCCGCCGCGCGGCGGCCAGGCGTGGGCGAAGTGCAGCATCGCCAGGCCGGTCACGATGGTGGCCAGGCCCGCCAGGCGATCCAGCCCGAGGGCGGCGCGGGCGCGCCCCAGGAAGGCCCGCGCCTCGTCCGGTCCGGCCGCCAGCGAGCGGCGGGCGTCGCCGGCCAGCCAGAGCGAGGCGGCCAGCCAGGTGGCCATGGAGAGGACGTGGAGCAGGCGGACGAGGCTGGCGACGAAGTCGGTCACGAGGGATCTCCGGGGCGCCATTCCTAGCGCGGGGGCGGCCGGGCCGCGAGCCTTTCGAGGGGGCGCGGCGGGGGAGGGCGCCCCCGCCGGACCGCTCAGGACATCGCGGCGATCACGGTGCGCAGCACCTCGAGCCGCGCGAGGCGCTTCGACCTGGCCGCCACCAGGACCCAGGGCGCGTCCGGGCGGTGCGTCCGGTCCAGCATCTCCTGGATGGCTCGCTGGTACTCCGGCCACTTCTTGCGGTTGCGCCAGTCGTCCGGGCCGATCTTGTACTGCTTGA
>JANNKC010000196.1:0-2945 GCA_031396105.1 Anaeromyxobacter sp. | reverse complement strand
CTGCCCTACGAGCTCCTGGTCTCGGGCGGCAAGGTGACGGCGCTGCACGCCAAGTTCCGCATCGCCGTGAACTTCCCCGACCTCTCCATGATGGGCTCGCACAGCTTCATGGGCATCCGCTGCGCCCCCGACGCCATCGAGGACGCGCTCAAGCGGGTGGCCGGGGCCGGGACGTAGCGCCATGCCCTCCCTCCGCGACGACACCAGCCGGGCGGTGCGCGCCGCCGAGATCGTGCGGGCCCTGGCCCATCCGGACCGGCTCCGGGTGGCGGCGGCCCTCTGCGGGGGAGAGGCGGGCGTGGCGGAGCTCGCGACGCGGCTCGGGCTGACGCGAGGGCGGGTGACCCGGCAGCTGGCGCCGCTGCTGGAGGCGCGCTTGATCGCCTCCATGCCCGGCCCCGGGGGCCCGCGCTACCGAGTGGCGGAGCCGGCGCTGCACGGGCTGGTGGCCTGCATGGAGGACTGCTCGCGCTGACGGCGCGGCGGAGGAGAACGAATGGCACTCACGAGGCGGCAGTTCATCCAGTACGGCGCGGCGGCCACCGGCGGCGCGGCGGTGGCCTCCGGGCTGCCCACCCGCTGGTGGGGGCTCGACGGCGACCCGGTGCCCGACCCGCGCACCGAGGGCGACAAGGTCGTGCCCACCTACTGCGAGCTCTGCTTCTGGGGCTGCGGCATGCTGGCTCACGTCAAGGACGGCCGGGTCACCAAGCTGACCGGCAACCCCGCCCACCCGCTCTCGAACGGCATGCTCTGCCCCCGTGGCGCCGGCGCCACCGGCCAGCTCTACGACCCGGACCGGCTGAAGCGCCCCATGGTGCGCCGCCAGAAGCGCGGCGACGACGTCTTCGAGGAGGTCTCCTGGGACGCCGCCCTCAACGAGGTGGCGGAGAAGCTCCAGGCGGTCAAGGCCCGCCACGGCGCCGAGGCCCTGGCCCTCTTCACCCATGGCTCCGGAGGTGCCTGGTTCAAGCAGCTCATGAAGGCCTGGGGCTCGCCCAACGTGGGCGCCCCCAGCTACGCGCAGTGCCGCGGCCCGCGCGAGGCGGCCTTCCAGCTCACCTTCGGGACCGCCCTCGGCTCGCCGGAGCCCATCGATCTCGCCAACGCCCGCTGCATCACGCTCATCGGCAGCCACCTCGGCGAGAACATGCACAACACCCAGGTGCAGGAGCTGGCCGAGGCCATCGGCCGCGGCGCCGACCTGGTGGTGGTGGACCCCCGCTTCTCGGTGGCCGCCGGCAAGGCGCGCCACTGGCTGCCGGTCAAGCCGGGCACCGACATCGCGCTGCTGCTGGCCTGGATGCACGTCATCCTCGGCGAGGAGCGCCACGACGCCGCCTACCTGGCCGAGCACGCCGCCGGGCTCGACGAGCTCACGGCCCACGTCAAGGACAAGACCCCGGCCTGGGCCGAGGCCATCACCGGGGTGCCGGCCCGGAAGATCGTCGACTCGGCCCGGCTCATCGCCTCGGCCCGGCCGGCCTCGCTCATCCACCCCGGCCGCCACACCGTCTGGTACGGCGACGACACCCAGCGCGAGCGGGCCATGGCCATCCTGGCGGCCCTGCTGGGCAGCTGGGGCCGGCGCGGCGGCTACGTGAAGCAGGACAGGTTCCCGCTGGCCGGCTACCCGCGCGTCGGCCCGCCGCCCGCCGCCCACCGCCCCAAGGCGGACCGTCCCAAGGGCGTGAAGTACCCGCTGGCCAGCGAGGTGCTCGCCAGCGGCCTGTGCGACGCCACCCGGCCCGGCCAGTCGATGTACGACCTGAAGGCCTGGCTGGTCTACGGCTGCAACCTCATCCAGGCCATGCCCAACCGGCCGCAGCTCCTGGACGCCATCCAGCAGCTCGAGCTGCTCGTGGCGATCGACGTGCTGCCCGCCGAGATCACCGGCTGGGCCGACGTGGTGCTGCCCGAGGCCACCTTCCTGGAGCGCGACGACGACGCCTGGAACGGCCCCTGGCGCCGCCCCTTCATCGCGGTGCGCCAGGAGGTGGTGCCGCCCCTCCACGACTCGAAGCCCGGCTGGTGGATCGCCAGGACGCTGGCCGGCAAGCTCGGCCTGGAGGAGCACTTCCCCTGGACCAGCGCGCGCGAGTTCCTGCAGGCGCGGCTGGCCGTCAAGGGGCAGAGCTGGGACGAGCTCTCCCGCACCGGCGTGCTCCTCGGCCCGGAGGTGCCCACCTGCGAGGAGGACGGCGCCGACATCGTCGTGGAGACCGAGAGCGGCAAGATCGAGCTCTACTCGAAGGAGCTGGAGGAGCTGGGCTTCGAGCCGCTGCCGGTCTTCCACCCGCCCGAGGAGCCGCCGCCCGGCACCTTCCGGCTGCTCTCCGGCCGGTCGCCGCTCCACACCTTCGGCCGCACCACCAACAACCGCCTGCTGGCCCAGGCCTACCCGGAGAACGAGGTCTGGCTCAACGCCGATGCGGCCAGGGGGCTGGCCGGCTTCGCGCAGCGGCCGCTCCAGGACAAGGAGCGGGTGGTGCTGGTGAACCAGGACGGCGTCCGCTCCACCCCGGTGCGCGTCAAGCTCACCCAGCGCATCCGCGGCGACTGCGTCTACATGGTCCACGGCTGGGGCCAGACGGCCAGGCGGCTCCGCTACGCCCACGGGCGAGGCGCCTCCGACTCGCTCCTCACCACCCGCTACAAGATCGACCCCATCATGGGCGGCACCGGCATGAACGTGAACTTCGTGCGCGTGGAGCGCGCCGGGGAGGTGGCATGAGCCCGCGCTACGCCATGGCGGTGGACACGCGCCGCTGCGTCGGCTGCAACGCCTGCGTCATCGGCTGCAAGACCGAGAACGCGGTGCCGGACGGCTGCTTCCGCGACTGGATCGCCGAGGAGGTGACCGGGACCTTCCCCGACCTCTCCATGCAGATCCGCTCGGAGCGGTGCAACCACTGCGCCGACACGCCCTGCGTGGCCGCCTGCCC
>JANNKC010000158.1:0-5798 GCA_031396105.1 Anaeromyxobacter sp. | reverse complement strand
CTCTCGGCCTCCGACGCCCTGCGAACCTGGCTCGACGCCCGCTACCCCGGCGCCACCTGGTACCGGGAGTGGCCGGTGCGGGCGCGGCTCGATGGCGCGCAGCCGCGGCTCGTGGTCGGCGAAGTCGACCTGTTTCTCGAGCTGCCCGACGGCTTCGTCTTGGTGGACCACAAGTCCTTCCCCGGCTCGGAGAAGGAGCGTGACCGGAAGCTGGTCGAGGAGTACGCGCCGCAGCTCGGGTGGTACGCGAAGGTGCTGGCGCAGGCTCTCGGGAAGCCGATGAAGGCGGCGTTCATCCACCTGCCGATCAGGGGGGAGATGGCGCAGATTCGGCTCGGGTAGCTCCAGGCGGCCCATGTCCGTCACGCTGCTACGCTCTTCCTTGGGTGAGCCGCCGCCTGTCGCGCGACCATCCGCCAGTCACCCTGCCGAGGCTCCACAGGATGACTCGCGCCGCGATCGCGGAGCATCCGGGCATCCCGCCGGGAGCAATGAGGAGGTCGGCCGTGAGCGAGAGGACCATCCACATCGGTCCAAGCTTCATCCGCGACATGAGCTGGGAGACGTTCGAGCTGAAGGTCTGCCAGCTGGCCCGCTGCCTTGAGCTGGACCAGTGGCTGATCATCCAGCATCGGACCCGGAGCGGTTGCTTCGTCCAGCTCGGGCTCATGGAGGCCGGAGTCCGGCTGGAGACGACCAGCAACCGCTACCTGGAAGGCGATGCGCGGCTGTCCGAGGCGCAGAAAGCGGCGCTCGTGGCCATGGGCTGGCATCTGCCCAATGACGGTCCGGGTGGCTCGCCGAATTTCCACGCCGACTACACATTCCCGGCCAACGTCACCGCCATCGTCTCGCTGGCACTGAGGACCCTGTCTTCGGTCCTGGGGGTGATCTCCCCGGCAGAGCTCGGCTTCAAGGCAGGGAGCTGGGACGGCTCCCCGCCCGTGGCCTCCGCGTTCATCAAGTCCTTCGACAAGTGGACGTCGCTGACGGTCGAGCGTCCCGCCGGCCGGTTCGAGCCGTATACACCGGGGGAGGTGGATTGACGATGCGCATCGGACCCCGCGGCCGCTTCCACCAGGCGCTCTCGCTGGCCATAGAACTGCACGCCGGACAGACCCGGAAGGGCAAGAACACGCCCTACATCGCCCACCTGCTCTCCACGGCGTCGCTCGTCCTGAGCTTCGGTGGAAACGAGGACCAGGCCATCGCGGCGCTCCTCCACGACGGCCCCGAGGACCAGGGTGGAGAGGCGACGCTCCGGGAGATCGAGCGTCAGTTCGGCACCGACGTGGCCGGAATGGTCGAGGCGTGCACCGATACCCTGGAGGAGTCCAAGCCCGACTGGCGTCCGCGGAAGCAGCGTTACATCGACTCCATCGCCACGAGGCGCGCCGACGCCCTGCTCGTGACAGCCTGCGACAAGCTCGACAACGCGCGCGCCATCGCCACCGACCTGCGTACGGACGGGCCGAATACTCTGGACCGCTTCACCGGCGGACTGGAGAGCCTCTGGTACTACCGGGAGGTCACGGACGCGTTGCTGCAGGCGGGCCAGGGAACGGCCGCCGCCATCGTGGCTCGGGAGCTCGATCTGGTGGTCCAGGACATGGAGCGGCTGGCGCGATTCGTTGGTCAACGCGGGTCATGAACGCGCGGACGGGTCTGGTACCATCCGCACGTGCCCTCACCCGCCGAAGGCCTCCACCCCGAAACCGAGCTCCGTCCAACCACCTCGGAGGCTGAGCGGACCGTCTACGCAGCCCTGAAGAAGGCACTGCCGCCCGGCTGGTCTGCCTGGCACTCGCTCAAGCTCCGCGACCGCTTCGCCACCTTCGGCGAGGGCGACTTCGTGCTGGCTCACCCGGAGCGCGGCATCCTCCTCGTCGAGGTGAAGGGCGGGAAGATCGAGGTCTGCGACGGCCACTGGTTCCAGAACGGCCGGCCCATGCAGAAGTCGCCGCTGGAGCAGGTCCACAAGTTCCGCACCCTGTTGCTCCGGCGCTTCAAGGAGCTCCAGCTGGAGCCGCCCCCATCGGTTGGCCAGGCGCCGTGCTTCCCTGACACCGACTTCGACAGGCAACCTACCCAAGACGACGTGAACGGCATCGTCATGGGTGGCTACCACCTGCGCTGGCTGGCCCAGTCCCTGCCACTCATCGTCGGCAAGGCCATCCCCCCGGCGCCGCGCCACTGCGCCGCCGGCTGGCTCGAACGCCTGCACGCCATGTGGTGCGAGACCTGGGTCCCGGCGCTCTCCCTCGGCACGCGCGCCAAGGAGGTGACCTCGCGTCGCCTGTCGCTCGACGACGCCCAGCTCGAGGTGCTGGAGGGGCTCTTCCAGAACGACCGGATGCTCGTCCAGGGCGGCGCCGGGTCCGGCAAGACGCTTCTGGCCGCCGAGTCGGCCCGCCGTATGGCGGCCCCCGGGCAGAGGGTTCTCCTCCTCTGCTTCACGGCGCCGCTCCGCAAGTGGCTGGCCGCTCGGCTCGAGGGATCCGGCGTCGAGGTCCAGACCGTGAGCGGCCTGGCCAAGCGGCTCGAGTTGCAGAGCGGTCGCGCGCCTGAGGCGGGCGCCTTGAGCGACGCCGAAGGGTGGAAGCACGCCTTCGACGTAGCTGCGGAGGTCGTTGTAGGTGTCTGGGACACGGTCGTCATCGACGAGGCACAGGATCTCCAGCGGGAAGCCTGGCAGTTCGTGGCGACGCTCGCCAAGGACAAGCGGCTTTGGGCCTTCCACGACCCGGGCCAGGGCTACTGGGAGGACCGCTCGCCGCCGCGGGACCTCTTCAAGGCATCCTACCGTTTGCTCAAGCAGCAGCGCTGCCCGCCGGCCGTGCAAGCGCTGGCGGACCGATGCCAAGGACAGGCGGTCGACGCCGACCTCATCGAGCGCGGTCGACAGGACGGGAGCGTCGGGGCCGTGGTGGTGCCGCCTGGCGGGTCGGTCGCCGACGCCGTCGCCGAAGAAGTGGTTCGGCTCCTGGGCACCGGCCTCGCGCTCGGCGACATCGGCGTGGTCTCGCTGCGCGGCCAGTCGGCGCGTAAACCAGGATCCGGGACGCCCACCTTCGGCCCCTACCAGGCAGTCCGCGCCGATGACGAGCAGATGGCCGACCACCTGGTGGCAGACACCTTCCTGCGCTGGAAGGGGCTGGAGCGACCGGCCATCATCGTGACCGACCTGCCCGACGGGAACCTGAGGCAATTGCCGGTCCGGCTCAACGTGGCACTGACGCGGGCCACCGTGGCGGTGCGGCTTGTGGGGAGTGCCGGATCATTGGGCCGGCTGGGGTTCGCGCTGACCTGACGAAGCGAGCGGCTCCCGCTCCTCCGGCTGCGCCCCGCTACCCATCCTGGCCGATTGAGCTTTGCCGTGGCCACAGGACCCCACCGACCTCCCGCTTCGTGAACGCGACGGGGATGCTGATCAGCGGAGAGAGGAAGGTCCGGTCGCTGTCCTGCTGGTCCGGGAACTCGAGGAACCCGAGCACCAGGAAGAGCATGTTGGCGCCGGTCTCCTCGATAGCCAGCAGCGCCTCTCGCTCGATCTTCCGGCAGTGCTTCGCTGTGTCGTCCGGATAGAGGAGCACCCGCAGATCGTGCTCGGGTGCTTCCGAACCGCTCCCTGGCAGCTCATAGGACGTCGGAATTCCGTTCTGGCGAGCCCACGCCAGCGGCTCCGGCCTGACCTGTCGGCCAGCCTTCTCGACCCAGTCCCGCCTCAGCGGCTCGGGCAGGCCGCAAACCTGCACCGCCGCGCCGCGCGCGCCTTCCACGAGGTGGGCGTAAAGCCCTTCGAGGTGGCCTTCCGTGAACTGAAGGGATCTGGCGGGTGAGTGCTTGAAGTTGAGGAGCCGATTTCGGCCCGTGAGGTCCAGAAGTTTGAGTCGGAGTTCCTCGAGCGCCCTGAGCAGCACCGAGTTGTCAGGCGGCATTCCACGACTCTGGCCCAGCAGGGCGGTCTTCACGATCTCTGACAAGCTTCCCCCTCGTCGCGTTCCGCGTGGCCGGCCCAGTCTAGCAGACCAGGAACATGGGCCCAGGCGCTGCGGGCGTGCGGCCGCGGGCATCGCTGGTCTCGCGGAACGACAGCATAGGCGGCGGGAAACCCGTACTCTTGCGTACCTGCGCCACACACACTACTGCCATGATGTCGCTTCCAGCATCCTATTGCCACCCGTCAAGTCTGTTCCATGCCCTGCGCTAGGGTGTCGCCTCGCCGGTGCTGACCTGATGGAGTCCTCCCTGCGCTTCTGCGCATGCCAAGGTGCGCCGGACTTCTGCCTGCGCGTTCCGCGGCTAGTCTCGACGGGTTGCGGACAGGAGCATCCCCAGGCGGTTTGCAGGGTAGATGACCACCCAGGGGCGCAGCGACCTCCGGTCTAAGTGCAATGCCGCTCACTTAAGCACCCGGCGCTTCCGGGGGTAGTTGCTCATCTTGATCTTCACGGCCCTGGGGTAGGAGCGCTGTCGCCGCTTGGGCAGGATGAAGTGTGCGACGTCGGCACGGAGTCGGCGCAGGTGTTCTGGGATACGGCCGGCGCCTTCCAACGAGAGCGTGAGCAGAGCGTGCTCGATGCACATGAGTGCGCCCTTGAAGCTGATTCGGTTCGGCGTGACGCCCGCCTCGGCGGCCATCCGTTCCATCTCGAGCCGCACCAGGTTGTAGGCCAGGCCGAGCCCCCAGAGTTCCTGTGACACGCCACGCGGCGTCTTGCTGCGCGTCGTCTCCTCCCGCGCCAGCATCACGGTCTTCACCTCGCCGTAGCCGAGCTCGATCTCCCAGCGCTCGTGATAAAGCGCGGCGACTTCCGAGGCTGGGTAGGCGACCGGATCCGTCATCGAGGTGAGCAGCGTCTGGGGCTTGAAGCCCTTACGCTGGTACCGGATAGCCCTCATCTCCCAGCGCTTCGGAAGGCTCGGGTCGGCTGCTCTCGCCTTTCTGGTGACCTCCTTCTCGACGAGCCAGTCTCCACGGCCGAGGCTGCGGACGACCTTCCAGACCGTGTCGCTCTTGGCGCGGATGAGCCAGTGGCGGCAATGCCCATGCGCCGCAATCGGGATCAGCATCGGAGCCGAGAGGAAGTTGCGGTCGACGATGGAGAGCGAGTTGTCGGGAATGAGCGGCCAAAGCTCCTTGGCGTAGGCGATCTCACTGGCGGACTGGGGCCCGAAGCGGGCCGCCGCGAGCAAGTGGGACCGAAGCGCCATCAGCGTCACGAGGCGCGCCATGGGGTAGGCGCTCTCTCCTCGGCTGCTGACGCAGTAGCCGAAGTGGGCGCGGTTGGCGTCAGAGTCAGGCAGCCGAAGTGTCGTGCCATCCACCCCGTAGACTGCCAGGCCGCGCCAGGCATGGCGCCGGGCGCTGGCGTGAGCCCACGCTTCGGCGCAACGCTCGAACAGCCACCGGATCGGTTCGTCGCCAAGCCGGGCCCGTGCCTGCGTCACGGAGCTGGACGCTGCGCGCGGCCCGCGCCGGCCAGGCAATGCCAGGTCGAGCTCCGCAACGATCTCGGTGATTGGCTTGTTGCGGTAGATGCCCATGCCGAGCACCAACCACACGACCTGCTCGGCCGGCAGGCGCCGCCGCCGCACCGTCGCCGTGCCGGTGGCCTCCAGGGCCTCCTCGATCCACTCCGGATCGAGGCTGGACCGGAAGCGGTCCAACAGCTCGCCCGAGCCATCGTCGGGGCGCACAACCCGGTCAGCCTGGCGTAGACGCGACATGGGATCGCCCTCCGAGGCGATCGCCACATCATGATCTCCTGGACGCGTCGGGCAACTCTGCGCCCGGG
>JANNKC010000118.1:0-2848 GCA_031396105.1 Anaeromyxobacter sp. | reverse complement strand
GGCCCCCATTCCGTCCCGCGGGGGCACGCCCATGGCCGCCAGGACCGGCGAGAGCTCGACCGAGCCGGCGTGGCATGCGGAGCCCGTCGAGACGGCCACCCCAGCCAGCCGCGCCATGACCTCGGCGCCGACCTGGCCGACGAAGTTCACGTTCGCGGTGTTGGGGAGGCGGGGCGCCCCGGCTCCGTTCACGGTCAGGCCCGCTCCGAAGCGTTCCTTCAGCTTCGCCTCGAAGCGGTCCCGCAGCTCGCGGACGGCGGCCATGCCGATCTGACGGGACGCCACCTGGCACGCTGCGCCGAGCCCCACGTCGAGGAGCACGCTCTCGGTGCCGGCCCTCCGTCCCTGCTCGTGGCCGGCGCCGTGCACCAAGGGCTCGATCCTGGTGCCCCTCCGGACGTAGAGCGCGCCGACCCCCTTCGGAGCGTAGAGCTTGTGCCCTGCGACGGAGAGGAGGTCCACGCCGAGCTCGCCGACCCGGGTCGGGATCTTGCCGACGCTCTGGGCCGCGTCGGTGTGCATCGGCACGCCGGCGGCCCTGGCGACGGCCGCGATCTCGGCGATGGGCTGCACCGTCCCCACTTCGTTGTTGGCGTGCATGATGCTGACGAGGATGGTCCGTGGCGTCATGGCCCTCCGCACGTCCTCGGGGTCGAC
This sequence comes from Anaeromyxobacter sp., assembly GCA_031396105.1. Lineage (GTDB taxonomy): Bacteria > Myxococcota > Myxococcia > Myxococcales > Anaeromyxobacteraceae > JADKCZ01. The sequence goes on along the minus strand of JANNKC010000118.1, from coordinate 2,191 downwards.
GCGCCCGTGGCGATCGACTGGAACCACCGTCACCTTGGCGCCCAGCCGCTCGAGGAACCGGAGTGGTTGAAGGATGGCCGGGTGCTCGACGGCGCTGGTGACGATCTGGTCCCCCCGGTCCCGGTTCGCGAAGTAGACGCCCTTCAAGGCGTGGTTGTTGGCCTCGCTGCCGCCGCTCGTGAAGACCACCTCGTCCGGCGCGCAGCCGAGCAGCGCGGCCACCTGGGCGCGAGCGCGCTGCAGCCAGGCCTTGGCGGGCGCGCCGGCCCAGTGGCTCGTGGACGGGTTGCCGAAGTGCTCCGTCAGGAGCGGCCGCATCGCCTCGACGACCTCGGGCGCGAGTGGCGTGCTGGCGTTGAAGTCGAGGTAGATCCGGTTCTCGGTCATGGCGTCCGCGCCTCCAGGCTTCACACCCGCCTCGTCACCGATCGCCTCACCTTGGTCCGCTCCACCGGCAGGCCGAGCGCTGCCCAGTCGAGCACGCCGGACTCGAGTCTGATCGCCTTGAAGCCTCGGGCCCGGAGCTGCTTCACGGCCTCGATGGCCAGCACGCAGTAGGGGCCCCGGCAGTAGGCCACCACCTCGCGGCGCTTCGGCAGCGTGGCGAGCTGCTTCGCCAGCTCCGGCAGCGGCACCGACAGCGCACCCGGGATGTGGCCGGCGGCGAACTCCTCCGGCGGGCGGACGTCGAGCAGGGTCACCTCGCCATGGCGGACCCGGTCCCGCAGGGCCCGCTCGTCGACGGGCTCGAGCTGCGAGTTCTCGGCGAGGAAGTCCCGGGTCACCTTGGCCACCTCGGCGAGCCGGGCCTCCGCGACCTTCCGGACCGACAGCAGCAGGTCGGACACCGAGCGGTCGGACAGGCGGTAGGTGACGAAGAGCCCCTCCTTGCTCGACTCGACCAGCCCCGCCCCACGCAGCACCTGGAGGTGCGCCGAGGTGTTGGCGAGCGTCATGTCGGCCATCCGGGCCAGCACCTCGACGGTGCGCGGGCCCTGCGACAGCAGCTCGACCAGCTCGACCCGGTGCGGACTGGCGAGGGCCTTGGCGACGCGGGCGAACTGCTCGTAGATGGCGGACTTGAAGCGGCGGCCTGGGCTGGTGGTCACGGGGGCTCCCGTACTCGTTCGAGCCTTTGACTATGTGCTCCGGCCGGGCAGGTCAAGGCGACCTGGCGGCGTCACCACTCTAGTATTCGTTTGACCAATGCAGTATGGGTCCTCTGGCCCCCGCCGCAGCGGGACCCGTTCCCATCCACCCGGAGCCCACCCTGAGCGTTCTCATCGTCTTCAACCACGAGCCCTACGACGGCACCGACGTCACCTGGAACGGCCTGCGCCTGGCCGGCACGCTGCGCGAGAGCGGCCAGGACGTGCGGATCTTCCTCATGAACGACTCCGTGGACCTGGCCCGGGACGTCCTGCGGAAGCCGGACGGCTACGATCAGGACCTGGTCCAGATGCTGAAGGACCTGATCAAGCAGGGCGTGACGGTGAAGGTCTGCGGCACCTGCATGGCGCGGTGCGGCATCCACAGGAACCAGCCCTACTTCCCGGGCGCCGAGAAGTCGACGATGGCCCAGCTCGCCAGCTGGGTGGTCGAGAGCGACCGCGTCCTCACCTTCTAGATGGGGACCGCGAGCCGAGGTTCTCGCTCGCGGCCTCCTTCCTGCGGGTGATGATCGGGACCCGCTCCCCGGAGCAGGTCTCCCGCCCGCTCGAGCGGCCGAGGCGCCAGGGCATCGAGGTCGTGCGCGGGGAGGTCGAGCGCATCGATCCCGTGCGCCGCGAGGCTCGGGCGACCTCCACGCCGAACCACGGCCGAAGGCTCGCGGCGAGCGGAGCGGCCGCACGCCGAGCCCGTTCGCTCACCGCTCCAGGATCGAGTCGGTCACGCTGGGGGCGCCGCGCCCCAGGTAGAAGATCCCCGGCAGGCCGGCGGTCTCGAAGCCATGGCTCGGGTTGCGGCGCAGCGTGGAGCGGTCGATGGCCAGGGTGCCGCTCGAGTCGTTGCTGACGAAGAAGACGGCGCCGCCGCCCTCGATGGCGTCGTTGTCCTCGAGGCGCGAGCCGCACAGCGCCAGCGAGAAGGTGTTGCCGTCGAGGTAGATGGCCCCGCCGCTGCCGCCGCCCGGGGTGCCGGGGCGCGCCGGGTTGGCGCCCACGCCGACGGCCCGGTTGTGGGTGAAGAC
>JANNKC010000096.1:0-10461 GCA_031396105.1 Anaeromyxobacter sp. | reverse complement strand
GGCCCCCCCCTCCCCCGCGCGGGGGCCCCCCCGCCCCGGCCCCCCCCGCCCCGGCCCGATCTGGGGGCGGCCCCCGGTGGGCCCGCGGGGGGCGGGGGCCCGGCCCGCGGCCCCGCCCGCCGACGGCGCCCGCGCCCAGCGGCGGCGCCGCGCGCGCCGCCGCCCAGGCCCGCATCGACGAGGTGGTGGACGGGCAGCTCACCTTCCTGGAGGTGGCGCGGCTCAAGGAGTCGCTCCCCGCCGAGTCGCCGGCCCTGCCCACCGTGGCCATGAAGCTCTGCCGCGTGCAGCTCCACCTGCGCGACTGGCCTCGCGCCGAGGAGGCGGCCAGGGAGCTCCTGCGGCGCTGGCCCGGCTCGCCGTGGGACGCCGAGGCGCGCGCCGCGCTCGACCGGCTGGCGCGGCTCACCACCGTGCGCCCCAACGTCATCGGGGTGGCGGTGCCCCTCTCCGGCCCGTACAAGCGCTGGGGCGAGGTGATCCTGCAGGGCATCGGCCTGGCCGTGGGCGAGACCGCCGGCATCAGGCTGGCCATCCGCGACACCCGCGGCGAGCCGGACGGGGCCGCCACCGCGCTCGAGCAGCTGGCGCTCGACGAGGGGGCCATCGTGGTGGTGGGCGGCGTGGCCAACGCCGAGGCGGAGCGGGCCGCCGCCACCGCCGAGGAGCTGGGCGTCCCCTTCCTCTCCCTCTCCAAGCAGGACGGGGTGACCGAGGCCGGACCGTACGTCTTCCAGCACATGCTCACCGCCGCGGCGCAGGCGCGCGCGCTGGCCGAGCTCTTCATGGGCCGGCGCGGCCTGAGGCGCTTCGCCATCCTCTACCCCTCGGTGGCCTACGGCGCCGAGCTCGCCAGCGCCTTCTGGGACGAGGTGGAGGCCCGCGGCGGCGAGGTGCGCGCCGCCGAGACCTACCTCATCGACCGGACCACCTTCACGCCGCTGGTGAAGGACATGGTGGGCAAGCTCTACCTCGAGGAGCGGACCGAGTACGTGGAGGCCTCGAAGGAGATCTCGCGGCGGGAGCCCGACCCGTTCCGGCGGCGCAAGGCGCTGGAGAAGCTGCGCGCCGGGCTCGACCCGGTGGTGGACTTCGACGCCATCCTGGTGGCCGACTTCGCCCGCAACGTGAAGCTCATCGCGCCCGCGCTGGCGGTGGAGGACATCATCACCGCCACCTGCCTGCCGGACGAGGTGAGGAAGATCGAGAAGACCACCGGGCGCAGGGACCTGAAGGCCGTGCAGCTCCTGGGCGGCAACGGCTGGGGCGCGGACCCCTCCCTCTTCGACACCGGGCCGGGCGGGGCCGGGCGCCACGTGCGCTGCGCCGTCTTCGTGGACGGCTTCTACGCCGGCGCGGCCCGCCCCGAGACGCGGCGCTTCGCCGACGCCTTCCAGCGCAAGTACGGCACGCCGGCCGGCATCCTGGAGGCCTACGCCTACGACGCGGTCAAGCTGGCGCGCGCCGTCATCGAGCAGGTCCAGGCCACCACGCGCGCGGCGCTGCGCGACGGGCTGGCCGGCGTGAAGGGGTTCAAGGCGGCCACCGGCGACCTGACGGTGGGGGCGAAGCGGGTGGTGGAGAAGGAGCTCTTCTACCTCACGCTGGACCGCGACGGCCTGCGCGAGCTCACCCGCGCCGAGCTGGCCGCGCCGGGCGCGGGCGGCGGCGAGCCCTGAGCGCCCTGGCCGGAGCCGGGCGAGCCGCGCCGTGACCTCCCCCGTGCACGGCCTGGCCCGGCGGCTGCGTCGCGGGCCCTGGCTCAACCTGGCGCTCTTCCTGGCCACGGTGGTCACCACGCTGCTGGCCGGCCACGGGCTCGCCGCGCCGGAGGGGCCGCTCACCGTGCTGGGCGTGCTCACCCACGGCTGGCCCTACGCCGCGGCGCTCCTCGCCATCCTGGGCGCCCACGAGTTCGGCCACTACGGCCTGGCCCGCTGGCACCGGGTCGACGCCAGCCTGCCCTACTTCATCCCGGTGCCCTTCGGCGTGGGGACCCTCGGCGCCGTGATGCGCATGCGGGAGAGCCCGCCCTCGCGCCGCGCCACGCTCGACATCGGCGTGGCCGGCCCCATCGCCGGCTTCGTGGTGGCGCTGCCGCTCCTCCTCTGGGGGCTGGCCCACTCCACCGTCATCGACGCCGCCGGCCTCGCCCGGGCCGGGCTCGACTCCCCCTGGGCGCTCCTCCTGGCCTGGCGCGACGGCCGGCTCGAGGCCACCGCCGCCGCCGGGACCATCCAGTACATGGGCGACAGCCTGGTCACCTGGGGCGCGCAGCAGCTGGTCTGGGGCCAGCTCCCGCCCGGCAAGGACCTGCTGCTCCACCCGGTGGCCTTCGCCGCCTGGCTGGGGATGCTGGTGACCACGCTCAACCTGGTCCCCCTCGGCCAGCTCGACGGCGGGCACCTCACCTACGGGCTCCTCGGCCGCGAACGAGCCGCGCGCGCCTCGCGCGCCGTCTCCTGGGCCCTGCTCGCCTGCGGCCTGTTCCTCTCCTGGAACTGGCTCGTCTGGTGGGGCCTCACCCGCGCCGTGGTCGGCCTCCGTCACCCGCCCGCCTGGGACGAGCGGCCCCTCGACCGGCCCCGGCTGGCGCTGGCCGTGGCGGGGCTCCTCCTCTTCCTCCTCACCTTCGTGCCCGTCCCCTTCGCGTTCTAGAATCCCGGAATGGCCGAGCGCACCGCCCACCAGGCCCGCTTCACCGACCTCGACGGCCTGCTCGGCCCGGGCGGCGCCCTGGCGCGCGCCCTGCCGGGCTACGAGCACCGCGCCGACCAGCTCGCCATGGCGCATGCCGTGGCGCGGGCCATCGAGGAGCGCCGCTACCTGGTGGCGGAGGCCGGCACCGGCACCGGCAAGACGCTCGCCTACCTCGCGCCGGCGGCCCTCTCCGGCCGGCGGGTGGTCATCTCCACCGCCACCAAGGCGCTGCAGGAGCAGATCTGGTGGAAGGACCTGCCGCTGCTGCGGGACCGCTGCGGCCTCCAGTTCGAGGCCGCCTACTTGAAGGGGCGCGCCAACTACCTGTGCCTGCAGCGGGCCGCCGAGTTCGCCCGCGCCCCCACCTTCGCGCTGCGCGAGGAGGAGGCCGTCTGGCCGCAGCTCAGGGCCTGGGCCGAGGTGACCGAGACCGGCGACCGGGCCGAGCTCGACCTGCCGGAGCAGCTGCTCGCCTGGAAGGACCTCTCGGCCACCAGCGAGACCTGCCTGGGGCGGGAGTGCGAGGCCTACGAGGACTGCTTCGTGACCAGGGCGCGCGCCCGGGCGGCCGCCTCGCAGGTGCTGCTCGTCAACCACCACCTCTTCTTCGCCGACCTCGCCATGCGCAGCGGCCGCGCCGGCGTGGAGGTCCTGCCGGACTACGACGTGGTGATCTTCGACGAGGCCCATGCGCTCGAGGAGGTGGCCACCGAGTACTTCGGCCTGCAGGTCTCCTCCTGGCGGGTGGAGGAGCTCTCGCGCGACGCGCAGCGGGTGGTGGGCGACCGCCCCGACCTGGCGCGCATGATGAAGGAGCTGACCGGCGAGGTGCGCAAGGCCGGGGAGCGCTTCTTCGACGGCGTCGGGGAGCGGCTTCGCGGCGCCGGCGGCGCGGGTCACCCGGGGCGGGGTGGGCGCGGCGGGCGGGCGCCGCGGCGGGGCGGCGGCGAGGAGGAGACGGTGCGGGCGCCGCTCACCGAGGCCATGTTCGCGCCGCTGCAGCCGGAGCGCGCCCGCCTCGACGCGGCGCTCCAGGCGGTGCGCGACACCCTGGCCGACGCCGACGCCGCGCCGCTGGCCCAGATCGCCCGGCGCGCCGCCGAGCTCCGCGTCGAGCTCCAGGCGGTCACCGCGCTCGAGGAGCCGAGCCGGGTCTACTTCGGCGAGGCCCGCGGCCGCGGCGTCTTCCTGCGCGCCGCCCCCATCGACGTGGCCGAGGAGCTGAAGGCCCGGCTCTACGCCCGCACCGACACCGCCATCTTCACCAGCGCCACCCTCTGCGCCCAGGGCTCGTTCGACTTCTTCCGGCGGCAGGTGGGGCTCGATGAGACCCTGGAGGTCGAGGAGGCGGTCTTCCCCGGCCCCTTCGACTACGGCCGGCAGGCCGCGCTGGTGGTGCCCGACGGGCTGCCCGACCCGACCGACCCCGGCTTCGTGGCGGCGGCCGCGGCGGCGGTGGAGGCGCTCACCGGCGTGACCGGCGGGCGCGCCTTCGTGCTCTGCACCTCCAACCGGAACATGGCGGCGCTCCACGCCGCCTCGTCACACCTGCCCTACCAGCGGCTGCTGCAGGGGGAGCGGCCCAAGCAGAAGCTCCTGGAGCTCTTCCGCGCCGAGCCCTCGGTGCTCTTCGCCACCGCCAGCTTCTGGGAGGGCGTGGACGTGCCGGGCCAGGCGCTCTCGCTGGTCATCATCGACCGGCTCCCGTTCGCGCCGCCCGGCGACCCCATCATGGCGGCCCGGCTGGCGGCGCTGGAGGCCGAGGGACGCCAGGGGTTCGGCGAGCTGCAGGTCCCGGCCGCGGCGCTCGCCCTGCGCCAGGGCTTCGGCCGGCTCATCCGCACCACCACCGACCGCGGCCTGGTGGCGGTGCTGGACCGGCGCATCCTCACCAAGGGGTACGGGCGCGTCTTCCTGGCGTCCCTGCCGAAGTGCCCGCTGCTCCGGACGGTGGAGGAGGCCAAGGCGTGGTGGGAGGCCGGGCCGCGCTGAGCCGGTTCGCTGGAAGGGACGGCCGGGGAAGCCGCTCAGGAGTCCAGCGGAGGCACCGCCGCGCGCCCGCCGGTCGGCTCGTCGAGGGTGGCGCGGGCGTCGGCGTCGACCGCCGGCAGCCGGATGGTGAAGGTGGAGCCCACCCCGGCGTCGCTGGCCACGTCGATGGCGCCGCCGTGGGCCAGCACGATCTTGCGGGCCAGGTTGAGCCCCAGGCCGGTGCCCTCGCCGGGCGCCTTGGTGGTGAAGAAGGGCTCGAAGATCCGCTTCATGTGGCCCGGGGTGATCCCCTTGCCGGTGTCGGAGACCCGCACCACGGCGTGCGGGCCGTCGCGGGTGAGCTCGATGGCGATGCGGTTGGGGCGCCCGGCCTCGCGCGCCTGCACCGCGTTCACCACCAGGTTCAGGATCACGTCCACCAGCTCGCCGCGGTGGCCCACCACCCAGACCGGTCCCTGCAGGTCGACGCGCGCCGAGGCGTGCCTCAGGTCCGTGGCGGCGGTGCGCACCACCGCCTGGATGATCTCGCCGAGCTCCACCGGCGCCGCCGCCTCGCCGGCCTGGTCGCGGCGGGCCAGGGAGCGCAGGTTGTTGACGATCTGCCGGATGCGCTCCATGCCCAGCAGGCTCTCGGAGATGGCGGCGGCCGCCTCACGCCGCGTGAAGGCCACGTCGCCGCGGCCGATCACCGCCTGGGCCCGCTCCGCCTGCCCGCCCTTCGAGGCCACCTCGCCGAGCTCGGCCAGGGCCGCCTCGTAGGTGGCCACGTAGCGGCGCAGCTCGGTCAGGTTGGAGGTGACGAAGGCGGTCGGGTTGTTGATCTCGTGGGCCACGCCGGAGGCCAGCACGCCCACCGCGGCCAGCTTGTCGGACTGCACCAGCCGCGCGTAGAGCCGCCGCTGCTCGCCCACGTCGCGGGCCACCCGCACCAGCCGGTCGCCCACCCGCGTCGAGGTCACCTCGAAGAGCGTGTCGAAGATCGGGTCCTCGATCTCCACGATGCCGTCGCCCGCCAGCGACCACCAGCGGTCGGGGTGGCCGGCCAGGAGGTCGGAGACGCGCCGACCCGCCAGCTCGTGGGGCCTGGCGCCCAGCAGCTTGGCGAAGGCCCGGTTGACCCGCAGCAGCCGCCCCTCGCGGTCGGTGATGAAGAGCATCTCGGAGAGCGAGTCGAAGGTGGCCTCCCACTCCGCCTTGCCGCGCTCCAGGCCGTCGACGGCGGCTCGCAGCCGCTGGGCGGCCCACTCGCGGCTGGAGTGCAGGTAGCCGGCGATGATGGAGACGGTGACGATGATGCCGGTGTCCCAGGCCCAGCGCGCCACCACGTGCTGGTCGATGCGGGCCGGGTCGAACCCCATGGTGATGGCGTCGGCGATGATCAGCGACGCCACCGCCCACATGCCCACCACCGCCACCTCGCCGGTGCGCGGCAGCACCACGGCGGCGCCCACCACGCCCACCAGCACGCCGTAGCGGACCGCGCTGCTCGGGTCGCCGTGCAGCACCATGACCAGCACCGGCACGGCCACCACCAGGGCCGACTCGAAGCGGGTCCAGCGCAGCAGCGACTGGAGGGTGGCCCGGCGCGCCAGCAGCCAGGCGTAGACGCCGTTGGCGAGCAGCAGGACCGCGCCGACGAGCAGCGAGGTCCATGGGGCCCGCCGGTGCGTCAGCAGGTCGTTGGCCAGGTCGACGGCGACGAAGACCGGGACGATGAGCCAGCGGAGCCTGAGGAGCCACTGCAGCCGCTCGGAGATCTCCGCCTCGGGGATTTCCTCGGGTCGAGGCGGGGCCAGCCGGTCCATCCATGCTCCACGAGTACGTCGTTCCGTGCCGCCCTTGCGGACGGCAGCCCCCCGGCCGGGGGACATCCTAGTGCAACGCGGCGCGGCCACCAAGGATCCGCTTCGGTGGCGGCATGGGGGACCGCCGGTCACGGGCTGGATCGCGCGAGCCACCCACGGCTATGCTGCCGCCAGAACGGTCATCCATGGTCCAGCTCAACAACGAGGCGCGAGAGATCGCGGTCAAGGTCGTCTACTACGGCCCGGCGCTGTCCGGGAAGACCACCAACCTGCAGGCGCTCTACCAGAAGATCGAGCCCGCCGTGCGCGGCCGGCTCATGACGCTCGACACCAAGGACGATCGCACCCTCTTCTTCGACATGCTGCCGGTCTTCTTCAGGACCGCCACGGGCCTGAAGGTGAAGCTCAAGCTCTACACGGTGCCGGGCCAGGTGATCCACGAGTCGACCCGGCGCATCGTGCTGCAGGGCACCGACGCCATCGCCTTCGTGGCCGACAGCCGGCGCTCCGAGGCCGCCAGCACGCTGGCCTACTGGAACAACATGCTGAAGAACCTGGAGGCGAACGGGCTCGACTACAAGACGCTGCCCATCGTCATCCAGCTCAACAAGAAGGACCTGCCCGAGACGCGCCAGGGCGACGAGCTGGCCGACCTGCGCCGGCTCATCCAGCCGCCCATGGTGCCGGCCGTGGCCATCCGCGGCGACGGGGTGGTGGAGACGCTCTTCGAGCTGCTCACCCTCTGCTACCGCTCGCTGGACCGGAACCTGGGCCTCGACACCCGCTGGAAGATCGGCGAGCGGGAGTTCCTCTCCCGCATCTTCGACCACGTCGACAAGCGGGGCACCGCGCTCGCCCAGGAGGCCGGGCCGCGATGACGCTGCCGCCCTCCTTCCTCCAGCAGCGCCTGCCGCTCGGGGACCTGCTCGACCTGAGGGCCTTCTCCGACGTCTGCCAGTCGTTCGCCGAGCTCTACCGGGTGGGGCTCAAGGTCTTCGACGAGTCGGGCAACAAGCTGGTGGACGTCAAGGTCGGCAACGCCGACTTCTGCGGCTACATCTGGACCAAGGCCAGCGGCCGCGAGCAGTGCGTGGCCACGGTGGGGCGCGTCAAGGCCGACGCCATCCCCGAGGCGCCCTCCCCCACCACCGTGCAGTGCTTCTCGGGCTGCCGCTACGTGGTCCAGCCGGTGCTCTACGAGGGCGACGCGCTGGGGCGCGTGGTCTTCGGCCCCTTCGTGCCGGAGGAGCTCGACGCGCTCCCCGCCACGCTCACCTCCATCTCGCCCGACTTCGACGCGGCCCTGGCCGCGGGCTACATGCAGAAGATCCGGCGCGTCCCGCAGGGCACGGCCGAGAAGATCCTGAAGCACTTCCTGGATCTGGTGGACGTGATGGTCTTCACGGGCCACAAGAACCTCATCGCGGCCCGCCTGCACATCGAGGCCGTGCAGGAGAGCTACCGCGAGCTGCAGGAGAAGAACCGCCAGCTCGAGGAGAGCTACGCCAAGCTGAAGGAGCTGGACCGGCTCAAGTCCAACTTCCTGGCCACCATGAGCCACGAGCTGCGCACGCCGCTCACCAGCGTCATCGGCTACTCCGAGATGATGCTGGAGGGGCTGGGCGGGCCGCTCACCGCGGAGCAGCGCGAGTACCTCGGCATCATCATGGAGAAGGGCGAGAACCTGCTGCAGCTCATCACCTCCATCCTCGACATCTCCAAGATCGAGGCGGGCCGGGTGCGGCTGGTCCTCTCCGAGGTGGACGTGGCCCAGCTCCTCAAGGACGCGGTGGCCACCGTGCTGCCCATCGCCCGCAAGAAGGGGCTCAAGGTGACCTGCGACCCGGGCCACGCGCCGCGCCTGCAGGGCGACCGCGAGAAGCTGCGCCAGTGCCTGGTGAACCTGGCCTCCAACGCCGTCAAGTTCACGCCGGCCGGCGGCACGCTCACCGTCTCGGCCGAGGCGCTGCCGGGCGAGCGGGTGGCGCTCAAGGTGACCGACACCGGCATCGGCATCTCCGAGGAGCACCTGCCGCGCCTCTTCGACGTCTTCTACCAGGTGGACGGCTCCACCACGCGCGAGTACGGCGGCGCCGGCCTCGGCCTGGCCATCGTCAAGAGCTTCGCCGACGCCCACGGCGGCGCGGTCACCGTGGCCTCCAAGCCGGGGGTCGGCTCCACCTTCGCCCTGGTGCTGCCGGTGCGGCCGCGCCTGGAGCCGGCGCTGACGCCGGTGACGCCGGCCACGCCGGTCGGCTAGCCCGCCGCCGGGCCTGGACCGGAGCCGGATGGGCGCCACGCCGCAGGGGGAGTTCGACCTCATCCGCGCCTTCACCAGCGCCCTGCCGCTCTCCGGCGAGGGCGTGGTGCTCGGGCCCGGCGACGACGCGGCGCTGCTGGCTCCGCCGCCCGGCGAGGAGCTGGTGGCCACGGTGGACGCGGTGGAGGAGGGCGTCCACTTCGACGGGCGCTTCACCCCGGCCGACGTGGGCTGGAAGGCGCTGGCGGTGAACCTCTCCGACCTCGCCGCCATGGGGGCCCGGCCGCTCTGGGCGCTGGTGGCGCTGGGCGTGCCGCGGGGCACCCCGGCGGCGCGGCTGGCCGGCGTGGCGCGCGGCCTGGGCGCCTGCGCCCGCCGCTTCGGCATCGCCGTGGCCGGCGGCAACGTGACCCGCGCCCGGGGGCTCTCGCTCACCATCACGGTGGTGGGCAGCGCCAGGAAGGGGAAGGCGCTGCGGCGCGTGGGCGCGCGGCCCGGCGACGCCGTCATGGTCTCCGGCACGCTCGGCGAGGCCGCGCTCGGGCTCGAGGCTGGCGCCACGGCTCGCTTCGCCCGCCGGCAGCGCCGCCCCGAGCCGCGGCTCGACCTGGGGCGCGCCCTGGTCGGCCTGGCCAGCGCGGCCATCGACCTCTCCGACGGCCTGGTGCAGGACCTCGGCCACCTGTGCCGCGCCTCCGGCGTGGGCGCCTCGCTCCGGCTCGCCGAGCTGCCCCTCTCGCCCGCCTACCTGCGCGCCACGGCGGGCCGCCCCGACCCGTGGGCGCCGGCCCTCTCCGGCGGCGAGGATTACGAGCTGTGCGTCACCGTGCCGGTGCGCCGGGTGGCCCAGGCGCTGGCGGCCGCGCGCGCCGTCGGCACGCCGCTCTGCGTGGTGGGGACGGTGACGCGCGCGCTCGGCGTGCAGGTGGCCCGCGCCGGCGGCGGCCACCACCCGGTGACCCGCGGGCACGACCACCTGGCGACGATGCGGCGGCTCAACCGGCCGCCCCGAGCGTAGGGCCGTAGGCCCGGAGTCGAGGGGCGCCCCTCGACTCCGGCTCGCATCCGCTCGCCTACGCTCGGGGCGACCGGATGCGGCACGGGGCGACCGGATGCGGCACGGAGCGACCGGATGCGGCACGGGGCGACCGGATGCGGTACGGGGCGACCGGACGCGGCACGGAGCGACCGGATGCGGCACGGGGCGACCGGATGCCAGCCCTGGCGGACATGCGGCGGCTGACCCGCGCCTGAGGTGGACGCAAACCCCGGTCGCCTCGAGCGTAGCGCCGCCGGAGGCGGTGCGAAGTCGAGAGGCCGCCCATGGAGGACCTGAAGAGCCTGCGTCCTCGCAACGCTCCCGATCCCCCGCCCCGCCTTTGACATCCGGCGCCGAGCGCCTAGGATCGGACCCGCCTGTTTTTCCTCAGGCTTCCCTTCCGCACCCGAGGTGACCGTGGCGCGATCCCGAGACGAACGGCTGTCCACCCGTCCCTCGGCACGCTGGCAGGACGCTCCCCACCTGGTGGCCGTGCGCGGCCGCGCCGCCGAGACGCCGCTTCGTCCCCCGCCGGAGTCGACCGGCCTGACCGCCCCGCTGCAGGTGAAGCTCCTGGTGAGCTACCTCATCGTCGGGCTGGTGCTGGTCTTCGCCTTCCCCTTCATCTCCCAGCAGGTGCCCAACAACCCGGTGGCCGTCGGCGC
>JANNKC010000093.1:0-12067 GCA_031396105.1 Anaeromyxobacter sp. | reverse complement strand
CGCCCCCCCGCGGCCTGAGCCAGCGACCGCGACAGCTCCGCCGCGAAGCGCTCCTGCGGGAGCGCCACGGCGGTGATCCCCTCGGCGGCCAGGAAGCGCTCCACGCCAGGCCCCGGCGGCCCCGGCAGGACCGCGAAGTGGGGGCCGGCCGAGCCGGCCAGGACGCCGCGGGCGAAGAGCCGCTCCACCGGCGCTTCGAGCCGGCACCCCGCGACGAGCAGGCCGCACCCGTCGCGGCGGCGTTGCACCTCGGGCGGGATGGGGGCCTGCGACTCCAGCGCCACCAGCGCGTCGGCCGCGTCGGCCTCCGTCACGATGAAGGCCGGCACCGGCGCGGGCGTGCCGAGCGGCTGGTAGAGCACCGTGTCGGCGCCCGCCGCCGCCGTGAGCCCCTCCCCCTCCGCCTCGACGAAGAAGACGCCCCGGCCGTCGCGCGGCGAGACGCCGTGCACCAGCGCCAGGCTCCGGCCGCCCGCCAGGGCCACGGCGCGCAGGAGGTCGAGCAGGGTGGCGTCGAGGAAGGCCGAGACCACGAGCGGCAGGCGGGGCAGCCCCGCCAGGAGCAGGTGGAGCGGACCGGGCTCGGCCCGCGCCGAGAAGGCCTCGCGCAGGAGCTTCACCAGTCCGCGGCGGCCGCGGCGGTGCTCCAGGAGCTCGGCGGCGAAGGCCAGGTCACCGGGGTGCGCCGCCAGCTCCGGCTCCGGTGCGTGACGCGCCAGCCAGCCCGCCAGCTCGTCCGGACCGGCCGGGAAGGGTGGTCCGCGGTGGAGCGCCGGGCCGAGGTACGGGACCAGGCTCCCCTCGAGGAGCCGTGCCGCGACGACCTCCACCATCCTCACCATGCGCTGGCCTCCCGGTCAGCGCACCCGATGCACCGGGCGTTCCAGCACGAGCGCCGCCGCGGAGACGCGGGGTTGCCTCGCGGCGCGCGGGGGATCGCCGCAGCGCTGAGCGAAGAGCGCGCCGCGGCTGCCCGGGACCAGGGCAGCGCGCCGGGGCGTGACCGGAGGGGGCCTACTCCTCGACGACCTCTCCGCGCCCCACCCGCACCGTGGCGCGCCCGTCACGCAGCGCCTCGGCGCCCTTCACCCGGACCTGACCCTCGCCCACCGAGATCTCCAGGCGCGCGCCGGGAGAGAAGCCCCGCAGGTCGAGCGCCACCTTCCCCCTCCCGAGCTCGAGCCGGAACGGCCTCCCGCCCCCGGCGGGCCAGCGGAGCCGCACCGCCGTCCGCCGCTCGGTGAAGAAGCCGTGCCGGTCGATGGAGAGGACGGCCGCCTCGGCGCCCTCGGCGAAGGCGAAGTTGAGCCGGCTGGTGGGGAAGCCGAAGGCCTGCACCGAGTAGGCGGCCTCGAAGTCCGCCCCCGCCTCCAGCGACACGGTGGCGTCGTCGAGCGCCACGGCGAAGGCCGGGGCGGGGCTCCTCGCCACCTGCTCGGCGCTGAGCCGCCACGACTTCTCCGACATGTAGGGCGTGGCCACCAGGGCCGCCGCGGTGAGGAGCGCCAGCGCCCCGCCGCCCAGCACGGTGACGAGGCGCACCTTGCCGCGCTGGCGCACCAGCTCCTCCGGCCGCGGCGCCGCGGGCTCCCGGTCGAGCTGGAGCAGGTGGTGGAGGGCCAGCGCCGTGAGCCAGACCATGCCCCAGGCCCAGACCACGTCCGAGAGGAAGTGGCCGCCCGCCATCATCCGCGCCGCGCCGAGCGCCAGTCCCCAGGCGATCCCGGCCACCAGGAAGGCCAGCGCCAGCCGGCGCCGCCGGCGCTTCAGGACCAGCCACGGCACGCTCAGGTAGAACCCGATGGCGCAGTGGCCGCAGGGGAACGACTTGGCCTGCGGGTCGCTCCCCTTGACCCAGACCGGGAGGAAGCGCTCCGGCCCGCCGAGCTCCTGCACCTCGCGAGGCCGTGGCCGGCCGTAGTGATCCTTGAAGACCACGTTGACGACCAGCCCGGGGCCGATGGTGGCGGCCAGCACCAGGAAGAGGGCCGGGCGGCGCCAGGCCAGCAGCCTGGCCGGGAACCAGTAGCTGAGGGTGAAGGTGACCAGGGCCGCCGCCGCCAGCAGCACGCCGGCGAGCACGCCGTACCGGTAGACGAAGGACCAGGGCGGCTGGTCGGCCAGGGGCCAGCTGCAGCACGGCGTGCGGAAGAGGTCGCCGGCCAGGAGATCGAGGGGCGTCGTCCAGAAGACGGCGGTGGCGACCGTCAGCAGGGCGGCCACCGCCGCGAGCTCGGTGCGGATGGCGCGGCTCGGCGGACGGAGCATGGTCGGGGTGAGATTCCCACGCGGTGTGCGCGGCTCGCAAGGGCGCCCCGCAGCCCCGTCGCGGTCCCGGACGCCGTCCACCCGGGTGATATCCTGCGCGCGTGACGGCGCCCGACCCCTCGCCACCGCCAGCCCAGCCTCGCGCCGGCGGCGTCAACCCGCTCCTGCGCGGCGCGCTGGCGGTGGGGCTGGTGACGGCCCTGGCCGTGGTGGTGCTCCGGCGCCCTGGCTGGATCCTGGAGGCGCTCGAGGCCGCGCGGGTGGCCGGGCCGTGGGGCCGGGCGGTCTTCGCCGCCCTCTACCTGGTGGCGGCCCTGCTCATGCTGCCGGCCGCGCCCATCACCCTGGCCGCCGGCCACGCCTTCGGCCCGCTGGCCGGCGTGCTGGTGGCCGCGCCCTCCTCGTGCCTCGCCGCCTGCGTCCCCTTCCTGCTCGGGCGGACCCTGCTGCGCGGCCCCGCCGAGCGGCAGCTGGCGCGGAGGCGCGGCCTCCAGGCGCTGGCCGGGGCCCTGCGGCGCAGCGGCCTCAAGGTGGTGGCGCTGCTGCGGCTCTCGCCGCTGGTCCCGTTCCCGGTGCTCAGCTACCTGGTCGGCGCGACGCCGGTGCGGCTGCGCGACTTCGCGGCCGGCTCCTTCCTGGGGATGCTGCCCAGCACGGTGGTCTACGCCTGGCTCGGCTCGCTCGTCCCGGATGGGCGCCAGTCGCTCCCGGGCCCGCCCGGCGGCACCGGCGCCTGGGTGGTGCTGGCCCTCCTCGTGGCGGTCTCGGTGGCGGCCGTGCTGCTGGCGCGGCGGGCGCTGCTCCGCGCGCTGGCGGAGGGCGGCCAGGCCAACCTGCGGTACGCTCCACCCATGCTCCGCGCGGTCACCCCCGCCCGCCTCCTCCTCCTCGCCGTGGCCCTCGTCCTGGCGGTCGGCGCCATCCCCGTCGGCGTCGCCTTCGCCCTGCGGCCCGACGGATCGCTGGTCGGCCTGCCGCTCCCGACGCTTGCGGGCACGCCGTTCCCGGACTTCCGCATCCCGGGCCTGGTCCTCGCCGCGGTGGTGGGCGGGAGCACGCTCGCCACGGCCGTCCTGGTGGCGCGCGGGAGCCGGCTGGCGCCGCGCCTGGCGCTCGTCGCCGGCGTCCTGGTGGTGGGCTGGATCGCCGTGCAGGTCTCGCTGCTCGGCTACGTGAGCGGGCTCCAGCCGGCGGTCGGCCTGCTCGGGCTCGCCATGATCGCGCTGGCGCGGCCCGCCGTCCGGCCCTCCCTGGAGGCAGAGCACGAGGCGCGGCTTCGCGCCGAGTTCCTGGCGCAGCCCCTGGCCCCGGCGGCGCCGCTCGAGGGGGCCGAGCTCGACCACCTGCCCCCGGCGGTGCAGCGGTTCATCCGCCGCTCCGGGGCGGTGGGACGGCCCAAGGTCCAGAACGTCCGGTTCGAGTTCCAGGCCGAGATGTTCAGGAAGCCCGGCACCCCGGCGCTGCGGTCGACCACGGTGCAGCACAACATCTTCGCCAGCCCGGCCCGCCTCTTCTTCATGAGATCGCGCCTGTTCGGGCTGCCGGTCCGCGTCTTCCACGCCTACGCCCGGGAAGAGGCCACCATGGTGGTGCGGGTGGCGTCGCTGGTGGACATGGTGAACCTGGCCGGGGATGGGCTCAGCGGCGGCGAGACCGTCACCGTGCTCAACGACATGTGCTGCTTCGCGCCCGGTACGCTCGTCGACCGGCGGCTCGCCTGGGAGCCGCTCGACGAGCGGAGGGTGAAGGTCACCTTCCAGAACGGCCGGCGCCGGGTGGCCGCGGTCCTCTCCTTCAACGAGCGGGACGAGCTCGTCGACTTCGTCTCGGACGACCGGCCGGCGCTGGAGCCCGACGGCACGCTGCGCCAGGTGCGCTGGTCCACACCGCTGGAGGGCCACCGGGAGCTCGATGGCCGCTGGCTCCCCACCCGAGGGGTCGCCATCTACCACTACCCGGAGGGCGCCTTCACCTACGGCATCTTCGTGCTCACCGCCATCGAGTACGACGTGGCGACGCCGCGGGCGCGGTACGGCCTCCTGTCCTAGAATCGGCGCCGATGGTCCGCCCACAGCCCGCCACCGCCCTCGTCCTCGTGAAGCTGCTCCACACCGTCGTGTGGGCCTTCTTCGCCGGGTGCATCGTCGCGCTGCCGCTGGTCGCCCTGGCCGGTCACCTCCGGCTGGCCGCCTGGCTGGCCGGCGCGGTCCTGGTCGAGGTGGCCATCCTGGCCGCCAACCGGTGGCGCTGCCCCCTCACCGACGTGGCGGCGCGCTACACCGACGACCGCCGAGACGACTTCGACATCTACCTGCCGCTCTGGCTGGCCCGGAACAACAAGCAGGTCTTCGGCCCGCTCTTCGTGGCGGGTGGGCTGGTCGCCCTCTGGTGCTGGCTCCGCTGATGCGCTCCAGGCCGCTCGCCCTGCCCCTCCTCGCCGCCGCGCTCCTCGCGGCCTGCCGCGCCGCGCCCGGCGCCACGGTGGCCACCCGCGCCGACGCGCCGCCACCCTGGGAGGACGCCAACCCGCTCCGCCCCCTGCCCGAGCCGCCGCTCGGCAGCCCGGCCGACTTCGCGGCGATACCCTGGGTCACGCCGGCCAAGGTTCGCCTCGGCCGGTGGCTCTTCTTCGACGCCCGGCTCTCGGCCGACGGCACCATCTCCTGCGGCTCTTGCCACGAGCCGAGCCACGCCTTCTCCGAGCCGAAGCCCCACTCCACCGGCATCCGCGGCCAGCAGGGCACGCGCAAGGCGCCGCCCATCGTCAACGCCGCCTTCCCCGTCTACCCGTTCTACTTCTGGGATGGGCGCGCCGGCAGCCTGCAGGAGCAGGCCAAGGGGCCCATGGCCAACCCCGTCGAGATGGGGGCCACGCACCAGGGCGTGGTGGCCACCGTGGCCCGGCTCCAGGGCTACCGGCGCCACTTCGCCGAGGCCTTCGGGGACCCGCGCGTGGACATCGACCGGGTGGCCGAGGCCATCGCCGCCTACGAGGCCACGCGGCTCTCCGGCAACTCCAAGGTGGACCGCTTCGACGCCGGCGACGAGGCGGCCCTCTCGCCGGCGGAGCGGCGCGGGCGCGACCTCTTCTTCGGACGCGCCGCCTGCAACCAGTGCCACCTCGGGCCCAGCTACACCGACGGCAGGTTCCACAACCTGGGCGTGGGCTGGCGGGCGCCGCCGCCGGGCGCGTCCCAGGAGGCCGGCTTCGCCGACCGGGGCCGCTTCGCGGTCACGGGCGACCGGCGGGACCTGGGCGCCTTCAAGACCCCGTCGCTGCGCGACTGCTCGAGGCATCCCCCCTACATGCACGACGGCTCGGTGGCCACGCTGCGAGAGGCGGTGGCGCTCTACCAGCGCGGCGGCGTGAAGAACCCCTGGCTCTCGGAGCGGATGGGCGAGGTGGCCCTCGAGCCCTCCGAGCTCGACGACCTGGTGGCCTTCCTCGAGGCGCTCGACGGCGAAGGGTACCTGGACGTGGCGCCGCGCGCCTTCCCGCGCTGAGATCCGCCGGCGGGCCCAGGTCGGCGAGGAGCCTGGCGCCCAGCGCCGGCCTCGAAGGGCTGTCAGAGCCCCCTGCCACACTCCGTTCGTGCGCCGCTTCGTGACCCTCGACCTGGAGACCGTGCCCGACGAGGGGCTGGTCGCGGCGGTCGACGGCCGGTCCGGGCGGCCCTACGCCGAGCAGCTGCAGCGGGTGGTGGCCGCTCGGCGAGCCCGCACCGGCGGCCGCAGCGACTTCCTCCCGCTCCCCTACCACCGTCCGGTGGCGGCCTGCCTGCTCGAGGCGGTGGAGGACGGCGGCGTGCTCGCCGTCTCCGACGTGGAGGCCTGGACCGACCGGAGCGGTGACGAGGCCGCCTTCCTGGACCGGCTCTGGGGCCGGCTCGAAGGCGCCACCGTGGTCTCCTTCCACGGCCGGGGCTTCGACCTGCCGGTGCTGGAGCTCCGCTCGCTCAAGCTTGGCGTGCCGGCGCCGCGCTGGTTCGCGGGGCCACGCCGGGCCGGCTCGGCCGAGCACCTCGACGTGAAGGAGCTGCTGGCCGCGCCGGGCTCGTCCGGCGCCGCGCCGCTCGACCTCTACGCCAAGCTGGTGGGGCTGCCCGGCAAGGAGGACGTGGCGGGCGAGGACGTGGGGGCCCTCTACGCCGCCGGCGCCCTCGACCGCATCGCCGCCTACTGCATGACCGACGTGGTGCAGACCTTCCTGCTCCTCCTGCGCCACCGCCTGCTGGACGGCTCGCTCACGCCAGACGGCTACGCCGAGAGCGCCGAGCTGGCCCGGGAGCGGCTCCCGCGCCTCTTCGCGCTGCGCCTCGGGCCAGGCGAGCGAGCGCCGCTCGAGGGGTTCCTGGCGCGCTGCGCCCCCTTCTTCGGCGAGCCGCGCCGGGAGCCCCTGCGCCAGCCCCGCCGCCGGACGCTCTGAGAACGGGCGCATCCACCCGGTCGCCCCGAGCGGAGCGCGGCCGCGGGGCGCGAGACGTCGAAGGGGCGCGCCCCGTGCATCTGGCGCGCCGGCCAGGTGCCGCTGGCACCGGCCCCGCCGCCGTCGTAGAAGGACGCCCATGGACTGGAAGATCTTCGCCGCCACCTTCACCTCCATCTTCCTCGCGGAGATGGGGGACAAGACGCAGCTCGCCACCATGTCACTCGCCGCCGGGTCGTCCCGCTGGTCCGTCTTCGCGGGCTCGGCCCTGGCGCTCTGCGCCACCTCGCTCATCGCCGTGCTGGTGGGCGAGGGGCTGACCCGCCTGATCTCCCCGATCTGGCTGAAGCGCGGCGCCGGCGCGCTCTTCGTGGTCATGGGCGTGATCTTCCTGGTCTCCAAGCCGGAGTAGGCGCGGGGCGCGCCCTCCGCCTGAGCCGCGCGGCACCACCGCTCGCGCCGGGCCCTTCGACCATCGAAGGGCTCGGGACGACCGGGGTGCCTCGGAGCCGTGCTCGACCGGACTAGCGGACCGACTTCTTGGCGCGGCGCTTGCGCTTGATCGACAGGGCGCGCTTGCGCTTCACCTGGATGCGCTTGACCTTGCTCCGGTTCGACGCCTTGCGCTTGGTGCGGTTGCCCTTCTTCGCTGCGGCCATGGTGTTCCTCCTGAGGTGGTGAAAAGGGGCGGGACTCTACTCCAGCCAGTCCCGATCCTTCAGCTTCTTCGGCAGGTACTCCTCGGTGATGAAGCTGATGCCTCGCCGGGAGAGGGCCTCCAGCTCGAACTTCACGCCGGAGCGGACCATCTCCTGGATCTCGCGCTGCCACTGCTTCCCGGTGAACCAGGGGTAGGCCAGCATCTGCTTGGCCCGGGCCACGTCGCCGTCGTCCATCTTGATGGCCACGTTCATGGGCAGCTGGTACTTGTCCCTGTCGAAGCTGGAGAGCCCCACGAAGCGCGCCGAGGGCACGGCCATGCGCATCGACTCGTAGGCCAGGTTGATGGAGCCCTGCTTCATCACCGAGTAGATGTAGAAGCCCCAGGGATCGTTGTCGACCAGCACGTAGACCGGCAGCCTGAGCTCGCTGTGGAGCCGCTGCACCATGCGGCGCACCCCGCGCGGCGGCTGGCCTCCGCCCTGGATGATGATGCACTTCTCCCGCTTCCAGAACTTGTCCTCGTTGAAGCGGCTCCAGACGGCGTCCTTCTCGATGAGGAGGATGTACCTGGCCTCGTGCTTGCCGAACTGGACGATGTTCTCCTCCACGATGGAGGGCACTGCCCAGCCGCCCGAGCCCATGCGCCGGAGGTCGATGGTGTCGCCCGAGTCGCGGATGGTGACGGGGCCGACCATCGAGCCCTTGCGGGAGGCGAAGAGGTGCAGCTCCTCGCGCAGCGAGTCGAGCGCCACCTCCAGGTCCTCGATGATGGGGTCGGACTCGTCCTGCTCCTCGAAGGTGTTCTGCCTGGTCTCCCCGATGGAGTGCTTGGTGATGTAGTAGAGGTCGCGGATGCTGGTGGTCTTGCCGCTCTCCACCAGCTCCTTGCAGGCGTCCGAGATGAGGAAGGTCTGCATGAACTTCTTGGCCATGGCGACGTTGAAGAAGAAGCGCTTCTGCTTCTGCTTCCCCAGCTGCACCAGCCCCTTCTTCGGGTCGAAGTGCACGTTGGCCAGCGAGCGGATGGGGATCTCCACGAAGGGGTTCTTGCGCCCCTTCACCGCCAGCAGCACCGACTCCGCCAGCTTCTCGATCTTCCCGACGGTCTTCTTCGACACCGCGTCCAGGCGCGCCATGGCTACTCCGCCTCCTCGTCACGGCGCCGCGGCCGCTTGGTGAGCTGCTGGCTGGCGGCCTCGAGCTTGCCGTCCTGGGCCGCCAGGTCCGCCTCGGTGACCTGCTCGGCCACCCGCAGGAAGTCGCGCTTGATGCCGTCGCGGCTCTTGCCGGTGATCTTGTGGATCGCGTCGGCCACCTCCTCGATGTAGAGCTCGAAGATGGAGCGGCGCTGCGCCTGGTAGTCGGCGTGCTGGCGCTTGCGGATGAAGGTGGCCAGCTTGCGGCCGCACTCCTGCGCCGCCAGCTGGATCTCCCGCACGATCTCCGGGTAGTGCGCCAGCGCCTCCTTGGCCTCGCTGGTGAAGGGCACCCAGACCGAGGCGATGTGCACCAGCAGCGCCATGGGCCCCACCGGCAGCGAGCCCTTGGGCTGGCTGAGCAGGTAGTTGCGCCAGTCGGTCTTGACGATGGCGTCGGTCATGCCGCAGGCGCTCTTCTGGAAGAGCAGCGGCACGCGGTTGGCGAAGCGGAAGAGCTCGATGGTCTTGTCGGCCGGCCAGGACCCGCCGAAGGCCAGCCCCACCTCCACCTGGAAGGGGTTGCCCCGGTACACCTTGGGCGGCCTCGTCACCGTGGCGATGAAGTAGCTGTGGCCCTTGATCTTCTCCACGCCCTCCTCGTCCGGCGCCTCGAGGGGCGGTGGCGGCTGGGCGGCCTGGCCCTTCTTCCTGCCCACCCTCCTCTTCGAGGCCGTGTCCAGGTCGAGCTGGCCGTCCTCCGCGTCGTCCGGCCCCTCGCTCTCGATGACCGAGAGGAAGGAGACCAGGCCGCGCCGCATGAGCTCGTCGCCGATGGGGCTGAGGCAGCCGGTGGAGGGGGCCATGATGCGGGTGGCCCGGATGCCCCCGTGGAGCTTCTCGGCCAGCGCCCGGTCCTCGCCGACGAGGCGCGGTCGCAGCCGCTCCTTCAGCCCCGCGTTCTTCAGGATCTCGCCCGCCACCGGCGGCGAGACGCGGCTGAAGGCGGTCTGCAGGAAGCCCTTCACGTCGTGGCTCTTCGACTCCGAGGCCATCAGCATGAGGGCGCCCAGCTCCACGCCGTGCGGGTGCGGCTTGATCTCCTGCGCCTCCGTGGGCAGCTCGTCGGTGGCGCGCGGGAAGGAGAGCCGCTCCTGCCTGGGCCGGAGGTAGTGGACGGTGGCGTGCGGGTTGGCCAGCGCCGTGTGCTCGACGTAGCGGTTCACGTAGCGCTGCCCGGTGCGCCAGTCGGCCACGATCTCCAGCTCGACCCGCGTGCCGTGGTCCTGGTGCCAGTCCTCCAGCTCCTCGTCGGCCACCACGGTGGGGTTGTTCTTGCGGGTGTCGATCTGGATCTCGAAGAGGTGCGCCGGCTTCCCCTTGCCGGTGCGCGAGGTCACCCGGATGGGCCGGCCGGTGGTGAGCTGGCCGTACATGGCGGCCGCCGAGATGCCGATGCCCTGCTGCCCGCGCGACTGCTTGAGCCGGTGGAACTTGGAGCCGTAGAGGAGCTTGCCGAAGATCTTGGGCACCTGGGCCTTGACGATGCCGGGCCCGTTGTCCTCCACCACCACCACGAAGCGCCCCTCGCCCTTGGTGAGCTCCCCGCCGCCCCTGGCGTCCAGGCCGAGGTCGCGCACCTCGATGGTGAGCTCCGGCAGGATGCCGGCCTCCTCGCAGGCGTCGAGCGAGTTGTCGACCGCCTCCTTGATGGTGGTGAGGAGCGCCTTGGAGGGGTTGTCGAAGCCGAGCAGGTGCCGGTTCTTGGTGAAGAACTCGGAGATGGAGATCTCGCGCTGCGTGGTCGCCATCTGCTCGGCGGTGGCGCGGCGGCGCGGCGTCTTCTCGGCGCGAGGCGCCGGCTCGGGTGGCTCGGCCACCACCTTGCGCTCGGGCGCCGACGGCGGCGCCATCACCTTGCGGCCGGGCGCCGGCTGCGGCGCCATCGCCTTGCGCCCGGGCGCCGACTGCGGCGCCACGTCCATGAGCGAGAGCTGCCGCTCCGCCCTGGCCCCACCCTTCCCCTGCCCCGTCGCCGCCTTCTTCGCCGCCATCTGGCTCCCAACCCCGCGATATCGACCGGTTTCGCAATACCACGGGGGTCGGCCCCAGGCGAGAAAGCGGTGACGGGATTGACCTTTGCTGGCGAGTGGTTACAAGGGCGACATGCCCTTCGACCCGAGCCGCGTCCCGCACCACCCCGCTCCGCCGCCCCCCACCGGCCCGGCCATGCCGCACCTGCCGGGCGCCGGCCGCAACTACGCCAGGACGGCCGCCCTCATGGCCGGCCTCGTGGTGCTGCTCGCCATGGGCGGCATGGCGGCGGGCGGACCGCGCGGCCTGCTCCTCTTCGGCGGGCTCGGCCTGGTCTTCAACTTCCTCTCCTACTGGTTCAGCGACAAGCTGGCGCTCATGGTGCACGGCGCCAAGCCCGTCACGGCGGCCGAGGCACCCGAGCTGTACGCCAGCGTGGAGCGGCTGACCCGCCGCGCCGGGCTGCCCATGCCGCGCATCTACGTCATCCCGTCGGAGTCGCCCAACGCCTTCGCCACCGGCCGAGACCCGGAGCACGCCGCGGTGGCGGTGACCGCGGGGATCATGCGGCTGCTCGATCGCCGGCAGCTCGAGGGCGTGCTGGCCCACGAGCTGGCCCACGTGCAGAACCGCGACATCCTCATCGCCACCATGGCGGCCATGATGGCCGGGCTCATCGGCTCGCTGGGCTACATGCTCCGCTGGGGCTCCATCCTGGGCGGGCAGCGCGGCGACCGCGGGAACGGCCCCGGCGCGCTGGAGCTGCTGGGGTGGGCCATCCTGGCCCCCATCATCGCCATGATGCTGCAGCTGGCCGTGTCGCGGTCGCGCGAGTTCGGCGCCGACGCCACCGGCGCGGCCATGCTGGGAGACCCCGAGCCGCTGGCCCAGGCGCTGCTGGCGCTGGAGCGGGGCAACGAGCTCGTCCCCTACGACCGGGCCGGGCCGGCCACCGCCCACCTCTTCATCGTCAACCCGCTGCACGGCGGCACCGCCAAGCTCATGTCGCTCTTCTCGACCCACCCGCCCGTCGAGGAGCGGGTGGCCCGGCTGCGCGAGCTGCGCGGCGGGGTGCGGATGGCGTAACGGATCGGTCCGGTCGCCCGCACGCCCCCACGCCCTCCGGTCGCCCCGAGCGCAGCGCCGCTGGAGGCGGCGCGGAGTCGAGGGGCGCGCCTACCCGCTGCAGCTGGTGGCGCCATCGACCACCACGTCGAAGGGCCTCTGAATGGGGAGGCTGGAGTCCGGGTCGTTGACCAGGAGCTCGTAGGTCCCGACCGCGGGCGCCTGGAAGGTGCAGTTGACCACGGCGCAGGACGGCGTCGGCGTGGGGCAGCTGTTGGACGGTTCACAGATCTGCACCAGCGGGTCGAGCTGGATGATCGTGGGGTCGCTCGCATCCGGCAGCGTCACCGTGCAGGTGTCGTACGCCTGGTCGCAGCGCGGGCAGACGTTGAGCTTCACGGTGACCGGGGCGCCGGCCTGGACGGCGGCCGTGCCGGTGCAGGTCGGCACGCCACCCGCCGCGATCTTCGGGTTG
>JANNKC010000073.1:0-20862 GCA_031396105.1 Anaeromyxobacter sp. | reverse complement strand
GTGGCCGACAAGCGGGCGCGCCGCGTCCCCACCTTCGTCATCGAGACGACCGGCCTGAAGACCAAGAAGGCCGTCGTCGCCAAGTACGGCGACAACGTGGCGTTCGAGAAGGGCAAGCCGGCGCCGAAGCCCAGGTAGGCGCCCGCGGCGGCGCTCAGCCGCTCTTGGTCGATCCGCCGCCGCCGCCGCTGCTGCGGCTGCGGCTGCCGCTGCTGCCGCTGCCGCCGCTGCCGCTGCCGCTGCCGCTGCCGCTGCCGCTGCCGCTGCCGCTGCCGCTGCTGCCGCTGCCGCTGCTGCCGCTGCTGCCGCTACCGCTACCGCTACCGCTGCTGCCGCTGCCGCTGCCGCCGCTGCCGCTGCCGCCGCTGCCGCTGCTGCCGCTGCTGCCGCTGCTGCCGCTGCTGCCGCTGCTGCCGCTGCCGCCGCCAGCCGGTGCGCTGACCAGAGGCCTGGTCGGGGCGCTGGCGGGGGCGACGGCCGGAGCCGCGGCGCTCGCGGCCGGCGCCCCGGCGCTCGCCGCCGCACCGCCCGCCTCTGGCTTCGCGCCGGGGGCGGGCTTCTCCTTCTTGGAGGCATAGAGGTCGGCGTACCACCCGCCGCCCTTGAGCTGGAAGCTGGTGCGGGAGACCGTGCGGGCCATCGGTCCCTCGCCGCACTCAGGGCAGGGGGACGGCGCCGGGTCGCTCACCTTCTGCATCACCTCGGTGAGCCGGCCGCAGGCCTCGCACACGAACTCGTAGATGGGCACGGATGGATCCTATGGGAGGCGAGGCGGAAGTTGCCAGCCTCGGTCAGGGTGTGCGGCGTGGAGGGCGCGGCCCCCGAGGGGAGCTTGCGGGGCGCGAGCCTGGGCGCCGCGGGCCGGGGCGAGGCGCGGCTGGGCGGGAGCTGCCGGTGCGGGAGCCGCCTGGGCGTGGCACGCCCGGGCGGGAGCTGCTCCGGCCC
Organism: Anaeromyxobacter sp.; assembly: GCA_031396105.1. Lineage (GTDB taxonomy): Bacteria > Myxococcota > Myxococcia > Myxococcales > Anaeromyxobacteraceae > JADKCZ01. Next base: position 19,917 of record JANNKC010000073.1, on the reverse strand, counting down.
CCAGGCCGGACTGGACCGGCCGGGCCACGCCCAGGGCGGCCGGTGGCCTCCGGTCCGATGGGCCGCCTGAAGCCGGGAGCCGATGAGCTCGGCGCCGATGACGAGGGGCGGCCACCCGGCCTGGCGCCTCCGGTTCGAGGGGCGCCGGAGCGGGCGCCAAAACCCGAGGCCCGCTTGACCGGAGGCGGACTTGAGGCGGAAGGGCCGGCGCGACCCGGACCGGCGCGACCTGGACCGGCGCGGGGAGGGCGCTCGCGAGCAGGACCGGCTCGCGAGGGCCCGGCTCGGGGAGGGCGCGGTGGCATGACGGGCCGGTCGGCGCGGAAGCGCGGGAGCGGGCGGTCTCCCGCGGCCGTCTCGGCGAACGTGACGGGGCCGAGGTCGAGGCCGAGCCGGACCGCCAGCTCGCGAACTCCCCGCACCGGCAAGCCGATGCTGCGCGCCAGGGCCATCGCCAGCGGCTCACCGGAGCGGGCCAGGGCCGTGAGCAGCTCGGGCAGGCGTGCCCGCAGCTCCGCCTCGAAGGGTTCCAGGAGGCCGAGCTCCCGGAGCTTCTCGGGGTCGGCGATGACCAGGCGGGCGCGGTCCGAGAGCGTGGCGCGCCCCGCCAGGTCGCGCCGCTTCCCGGCACGAAAGGAGTCGACCTCGTCACGGCACCCGAGCCGGTCCACGGCCGCCGCGAGACCGGACTCGTCGAAGCCGAGGGCCCTGGCGGCCCGGGCCATGACGCCGGCCGCGGCGCGCACGGCGTGGAGCAGCTCGTCCCGCTCCCGGCGGGCGAAGCTGCGAGCCAGGCCGTGGTGCTCGAGGAGCCGATCGAGGTCGGCGTCGCCGAGCGGCAGTCCGTCGGGACGGCGGTGGCTGCCGGTCAGCGAGGCCAGCAACGCCGGGCGTCGCCCGCCCTGTTCGCGGAGCAGCCGCTCCAGCGCGCCGCGGCCGGCCGGCAGGAGGAGCTCGTCGAGCACGGGGCGCGGGGGCGGGGGCGGCGCCGGGTCGGGGGCGGGCGCCCTCTTCCGGACGATGACCGCGAGCCGGGCCCTGCCGCGTTTGCGCCGGGTGGGCGCGGCGACCGCCGGGGGGGCCGCGGAGCTGGCGCCGGGTGGGCCCGTCACGGCCGAGGGGGCCCGCGGGTAGCGCCCCTCGCGCTCGCGCTCGGCGGCCACGTCGGTCGGGGCGCCGCGCGCCATGTCGGCCAGGGCGTGGGGGCCGAGCTGCCGCGTCGGAGGCGGATCGGCCAGCAGGGCCCTCGCCGCCAGGAGCTCGTCCCAGCCGAGCTGGCCAAGCGCGGCCCGGACCTCGGCCGGCGTGGTCTGGCGGCCCGCCTCGGCGCACCAGCGCACCACCTGCTCCACCGTCTCGAGGTCCAGATCCGCCATGGGGGCGCACCCTGCGACGCCGACCGCGACGAGTCAAGCGGCGCCCGCCGGCGCGGCGACCCGGTGTGCGACCCGGTGTGCGACCCGGTTGCCGGGCGCCGGCTCGCGTGGTTCACTCCGCGCCATGCCGAACGAGCCGCGCCCGCGGGCCGCCATCCCCGGCGCCATCCGCGTCCTCCGCTGGGTCCTCCTCGCGCTGCTCATCGCCGCCGCCGCCGGAGCGCTGGTCATGCTCCCCCGCGCGGTCCAGGGCGGGTGGCCCAGCACGCTCCGGCTCGTGCCGGTGGCGCTGCTGGTGCTCTTCGTGGGCGGCTACGCCGCCTACCGCTTCACCCTGGCCCGGGCCGGCCGCTACTCCGAGGGCAAGGCGCTGGTCCGGGTCGGCCTGATGGTGCTGCTGCTGGGCGTCATCGCCTCCATCGCGCTGGAGCGCCCCCCCGGTCCGCCCACCGGCCCCGGCCTCGGGCTCGCCGGACCGCTCGCGTCCCCCGACCCCGCGCTGCGGGCGCTGGCGGCCGAGGTGGTGCGCAGCCGGCCGCCCGAGGAGGCCCGGCAGCACGCCAGCCAGCTCCTGGTGCTGCTGGAGGACCCGGCGCCGGAGGTGCGGCGCGAGGCCCGCGCCTCGCTCGGCGTGCTCGCCGGCGCCGACGGCGGCGAGGGACCGGGCGCCGCTGCTCGCTGGCGCGAGCTCTGCCAGGCGAGCGGCCTGGTGCCCGCGCGCTGAACGGGCGCGGCGGCCCACGGGCCGCGGGCCGCGGAACGGCTTGCAGTCCCGATCCGGTTCTGATAATGAGAACCGTTATCAATATGCGGATCGAACGGACCAGGGCACGGGGCGCGGTCGCCGGAGCGGCGCGGAGCGGAGTGGTGGCGGCCAGGGCGGCCCTGGACACCCACCTCGAGCGCCTGGGGCTGAAGCACTCCCGCCAGCGTGAGCTGGTGGCGGAGGTCTTCTTCGGCACGGGGGGCCACCTGTCGGTGGAGGAGCTCATCCAGCGCGTCCGCTCCGCCGACCCGCGCGTCAGCGTGGCCACCGTCTACCGGACCATGAAGCTGCTGGCCGAGTGCGGCCTGGCCGTGCCGCGCCAGTTCGACGGGGGCCAGACCCGCTACGAGCCGGCGGCCGGACGGGCCCACCACGATCACCTCATCTGCACCGCCTGCGGCGAGATCGTGGAGTTCGCCAACGAGCGGATCGAGGTGCTGCAGGCCCGCGTGGCGCAGAGCCACGGCTTCGAGGTGGAGAGCCACAAGCTGGAGCTCTACGGCCGCTGCACCCGCTGCCGCCGCGCGCCACGCCTGGCGGGGGTGCGCCCGTGACGCCCCCCGCCACGGCCCGGCAGGAGGAGACGCTCGAGGCCAAGGAGGTGCTGGTCCGCGCCCGCACGGTCATCCTGGTCGGCAACCCCAACGTCGGCAAGAGCGTGCTCTTCGGCGCGCTCACCGGCCGCTACGTCACCGTCTCCAACTACCCGGGCACCACGGTCGAGGTGACCCGTGGCTCCGCCACGCTGGACGGCCAGCCGTGGCACGTCATGGACACGCCCGGCACCAACAACCTGCTCCCCATGTCCGAGGACGAGCAGGTCACCCGCGACATCCTGCTGGTCGAGCCGGGCTACGTCTGCCTGCAGGTCTGCGACGCCAAGAACCTGCGGCGCGGCCTGCTCCTCACCACCCAGCTCGCCGAGGCCGGCGTGAAGTTCCTGCTGGCGCTCAACATGGCCGACGAGGCCACCAGCCGCGGCTTCACCATCGACCACGAGAGGCTCTCCCGCACGCTGGGCATCGACGTGGTCCCCACCGTGGCGGTGGCGCGCCAGGGGCTCTCCACGCTGCAGGCTCGCCTCCCGGCGGCGCGGGCCTCCACCTTCCTGCCGCGCTATGATCCAGCCATCGAGGAGGCCCTGGCCGAGGTGGCGCCCCTCATGCCGCCCGGCGGCCTGGGGGTCCGCGCCATCGGCCTGATGGCCCTGGTGGGCGACGACTCGCTGCGAACCCACCTGGTGGGACGCATGGCGCCCGCGGCGCTGGAGCGGCTCGACGAGGTGCGCCGCCGCCTGGCGGCCCGCTACCCGGAGTCGCTCCGCTTCGTGGTGGCGAGGCAGCGGCTCCAGGCGGTGGACCGGCTCCACGACGCGGTGGTCACCACCGGCGACCGCTCGGTGGGCAGCGCGCTGGCCCGCCGGCTCGGCGCCTGGTCGACCCATCCGCTCTACGGCATCCCCATCCTGCTGGCCGTGCTCCTCGCCGCCTACGAGTTCGTGGGCGTCCTCGGCGCGGGCACCCTGGTGGACTTCCTGGAGGACACCGTCTTCCACGGTCACCTGGTGCCCTGGACCGAGGCGGCGCTGCGGGCGGTCATCCCGGCCGGCGCGGTGCAGCAGTTCCTGATCGGGCCGGCCGGCGTGCCCTGGTCGGAGCACGGGGGGTTCATCGTGGGCCGCTACGGCCTGGTGTCGATGGGGCTCTCCTACGCGGTGGCCATCGTGCTGCCCATCGTGACCACCTTCTTCATCGCCTTCTCCATCCTGGAGGACTCCGGCTACCTGCCGCGCCTGGCCGTGATGGTGAACCAGATCTTCAAGCGCATGGGGCTCAACGGCAAGGCGGTGCTCCCCATGGTGCTGGGGCTGGGCTGCGACACCATGGCCACCATGACGGCGCGCATCATGGAGACGCGCAAGGAGCGGGTCATCGTGACGCTGCTCCTGGCGCTGGCGGTGCCCTGCAGCGCCCAGCTGGCGGTCATCCTGGCCATGACGGCGGGGCTGCCGTTCACGGCGCTCCTCTGGTTCAGCGGCACCCTGCTGGCGGTCATCTTCCTGGTGGGCTGGCTGGCCGCCAAGGTCATCCCGGGGCGCGGCTCCGACTTCATGCTGGAGCTGCCGCCGCTCCGCGTGCCGCAGGCCTCCAACATCGCGGTCAAGACGCTGGCGCGCATCGAGTGGTACCTGCGCGAGGCCATGCCGCTCTTCCTGCTGGGCACGCTGCTCCTGTGGGGGCTCGACCGCTTCCACCTGCTGGCGGCGCTGGAGCGCACCTTCGAGCCGGTCATGTCCGGGCTGCTCGGGCTGCCCAAGGAGGCGGCGGGCTCCTTCATCCTCGGCTTCCTCCGGCGCGACTACGCCGCGGCCGGGCTCTTCTCCATCTACCAGCCCTCCATGCAGGCGGGCACCATGACCCGGGCCATGGAGATCGAGGTGGTGGTGGCGCTGGTCACCATCACGCTCTTCATCCCCTGCATCGCCAACTTCTTCATGATCATCAAGGAGCGCGGCTGGAGGACCGGCCTGGGCATGATGGGCTTCATCCTGCCCTTCGCCTTCGGCACCGGGGCGCTGGTGAACCGGCTCATGGGGTGGCTCTACTGATGGCCACCGCGGCCCCCACCGTGGCCCCCACCGCGGCCGCCTCGCCCGCCATGGAGCGGTGTCCGCTCTGCGGCCTCGACTTCGACACCTCGGGACAGGGCTGCCGTCCCAGCTGTCCGATGTCCAGGGGCTGCCACGTCGTCTGCTGCCCCTCCTGCGGCTACAGCTTCCCGCAGGAGAACGCCGGGCTGGCCGGCCGGCTCAAGCAGTTCTTCCAGAAGCGGCGCGATGGCGGGAGGACACCCTGAGCACGATGCAGCCGAGGCGGACCGAGGAGCTGCTGGAGGCGGTACTCACCGAGCGCGAGCAGGGGCGGGACGACGCGTCCTCGATCCTGGCGCACGCCGGCACCGAGCACGCGCCGGGCGCGACCACCAGGGACCTGCAGGTCCTGGCGGCGGCCGGGTTCATCCGGCTCGACGGCGACACGGTGACGCTCACCGAGGCGGGGGAGGGCAAGGCGCGCGCCGTGGTGCGGCGCCACCGGCTCACCGAGCGGCTCTTCAAGGACCTCATGGCGGTCTCCGACTCCACCATGGAGGCGCAGGCCTGCGAGCTCGAGCACATCCTCTCGCCCGAGGCCACGGACTCGGTCTGCACGCTGCTGGGCCACCCGCCCACCTGCCCGCACGGCCGGCCCATCCCGCCGGGGACCTGCTGCGGCACCGCGCAGCAGAACGTCCGCTCGCTGGTGACCGGGCTGCGCCACTTCCAGCTCGGCGCCACCGGCAAGATCGTCTTCATCGCCCCCAGGTTCCACGACCGGATGGACCGGCTGGCCGCGCTCGGCGTCATCCCGGGGAGCGAGATCCGGCTCCACCAGCGCTCGCCCTCCTACGTCATCGAGGTGGGGGAGACCACCATCGCGCTCGACGGCGAGATCGCCGGCGAGATCTTCGTGAAGCCCGTCGAAGCACCCTGATCAACCAACCGGCGCCCATCCCGGGCCGTCGAGTGCAGAGGAGCACGCCTACAATATGAGAACCGTTATCAAGATCCTGCTCGTCACCGCCGCCCTCACCGCGCTCTTCCTGCACCCGCGCGCCCTGGCCGAGGAGACCCCGGCGGCGCCGCCGGCCGCGGCACCCGTCGCGCCCCCGGCCCCCGCCACGCAGGAGGACGTGCGCGCGCTCGCCGAGGAGCTGCGCCGCCTCAAGCTGGAGATCGGGCTCCGCGACGTCGAGTACCAGTCCTTCGGCAGCATGGGTCCGGCCGCCTCCAAGGTCTACTTCGCCCCCAGGGGGCTCTCCCTCGGCGGCTACGGCGAGACCGTCTACCGGAACCAGATCCGGGGCGCCAGCGCCGACGAGAGCGACCTGCTCCGGCTCGTGCTCTACGTGGGCTACCGCTTCAGCGACCGGCTCGTCTTCAACTCCGAGGTCGAGTTCGAGCACGGCGGCGCGGAGACGGCGGTGGAGTTCGCCTACCTGGACTACCGGTTCACCGAGGCCCTGCAGGTCCGGGTGGGCAACCTGCTCGTCCCGGTCGGCATGACCAACGAGCTCCACGAGCCGCCCTTCTTCCACGGCGTCCTCCGCCCCGATCTGGAGCGGAACCTCATCCCGGCCACCTGGAACGAGAACGGCCTCGGCCTCCACGGCCGGATCTCCGGCGTGCGGTACCAGGCCTACCTGCTGAACGGCCTGGACGCGGGCAACGGCCTGAGCGCCTCCTCCTGGCTCCGCAACGGCCGCACCGGCGGCAACACCTCGCGGGCCCGGACCCTGGCCGGCGTGCTGGCGCTGGCGGGCGAGCTCGGGCCGGTCTCCCTCGGCGGCTCGATCTACCGAGGCCGGGCCGGGCAGGGGGATCCCGGCGTGGACGCCGACGTCACCCTGGGCGAGGTGCACGCCCGGGCGGCCTGGCGCGGCCTGGAGGCGCGGGCCATCTACGCCATCGGGACCCTCTCCGATGCCGCGCTCGTCGAGCCGGGCCAGGTGCTCGGCGCGCGGGTGCGCGGCGGCTACGTCGAGGTGGCCTGTGACGTCCTCACCTGGCTGGCGCCCGGAGGCGAGGGGGCGCTCCTGCCGTTCGTCCGCTACGAGGCCATGGACCTCAACGACCAGGTCCCGGACGGCCAGGCCCGCAACCCGGCGCGCGACACCACCGTCATCACCGCCGGCCTGACCTGGCGGCCCCTGCCGACGGTGGCCTTGAAGGCCGACTGGCAGCGGCGCGACAGCCAGGCCCCGGCAGCCACCGCGGTCGAGCAGCTGAACCTCGGCGTCGGCTTCGCGTTCTAGCGGGCATGGCACCGCGAGCCGGACCGCTGCTGCTGGCCCTCGGCGTGGGCGCGCTCGCCCTCGCCGGGGGCCGCGCCCTCGCCGCGCCCGAGGCGCCGCAGGGCGGAGACGTCGGCATCGTGCGCGGTCTCATCCCCGAGGCCGACGCCGTGACGGCCCAGGACGTCCTCCTCACCGACGAGGTGGCGGCGCGGCTGGAGCGCCTGGCGCGTGCCCGGGTCAAGGAGCGGCTGGTCACCTTCTACACGGCCCGGCGGGGCGGGGCGGTGGCCGGCTACGCGGTCATCCACGCGCACGTGGTGCGGACCAAGCGCGAGACCCTGGCCCTGGCCTTCGAGCCGGACGGACGGATCCGCCGCGTCTCCATCCTGGCCTTCCTCGAGCCGGCCGAGTACCGGCCCTCGGACCGGTGGCTGGCAAGGCTGGCGGGGAAGGGAAGCGCCGACCGGCTGGCGGTGGGTGACGATGTCGCCCCCATCACCGGCGCGACCCTCTCGGCCCGCGGCATCGCCGAGCAGGCGCGCTGGCTCCTGGCGGCCCTGAAGGAGGCGGTGCTGCCCGCCGAGGGCGGCGCGGGGGTGCGGCCGTGAGATTCCTGGTCGATCCGAGCGCGGGCCGGATGGGGCGGGCGCGGGCCCCGGTGCGGGCCTTCCTGTGCTTCGCGGCGCTGGCGGTGGCCTCCCTCCTCGTGCAGCGGGCCAGCGGCGGCGCCCTGGCACCGGCCGAGGTGGAGCTCCACTACCTGGGTGCCGGGCCGGGGGAGGGCCTGCCCCGCGTGGCCCTCTGGGAGGAGCTCCACGCCGGCGCCTTCCTCTACGGCATCGTGCTCTTCATGGTCGGTTCGCTCCTGCCCAGCTGCCGTCTCCGGCCGGCCGTGCGCCGCGCCCTCTACGCGGCGGCGGTGGTGGCCGCGCTGGCCGACCTGGCCTCGCCCTTCCTGGTGGTGGCGCTCGGCGGCGGCGGCGCGGTGCGAGTGGCCACCACGGTCCTCTCGGCGATGGCGCTCCTGTCCGCCATCGGCGCCGTCCTCGCCACCTTCGGGTCCGGCGAGCCCGCGGGGGGGGAGCGGGCCCGTGGCTGAGCCCGGCCTCCCCGCCGCGCAGCGGGCCCCGGCCCTGGTCTTCGCCGGCTTCCTCCTGCTCATCGCCGCCTCGGCGGCGGTGCTCTTCACCGAGAAGCTCGGCCTCGGCCCGGCGTCGGTGCGCGACTTCTACCTGGGCTCGGAGGCGCGCTTCACCGAGCCCCGCTCGCTCGCCGGCCTCCTCGAGACCGCGGTGCCGCACCTGGTGGCCATCCCGCTGGTGCTCTTCGCCGTGAGCCACGTGGTGGCGGCGGCCGGCGCCCTCGGGCCGCGCGCCGCCCGCTGGCTCACCGGCCTCTCCTTCGCGCTGGCGCTGGCCGGGGTGGCGGCCGGCTTCGGCGTCCGCTGGGTGGCCCCGTGGCTGGCCTGGACCAAGGTGGCGGCCTTCGTCGGGCTGGAGGGGCTGCTCCTCGGCTGGGCCCTCCTGCTCACCGGCGCGGCCTGGCCCTGGCCGCGGGCGGCCTCAGGGGCGCGGCGCGACCTGGAGGAGCCGGGGCGCCAGCGCCGGCGTGGCCTGGAGCCGACCAGCGCCGTCCACCAGGAGCGCCTCGGCGCCGGCCGCCTCGGCGAGGGCCAGGCCGGCCGGCCCCCCCTCGACCATCACGGCCTTGGATAGGATCTCGGCCTCCACCGCCGAGGCGGCGAGGATGCTCACCGCCTGCACGCCCGCCGAGGGCCGGCAGGTCCTGGGGTCGATGACGTGGTGGAAGCGGCGGCCGCCCGCCTCGAAGGCCTGCTCGGAGTCGCCGGAGGTCGAGAAGGCCCGGTCCTCCACCTCGAGCGCCGTGAGGGCGTCGAGCTGGCCGCCGCGCGGCGCCCGGACCGAGACGCGCCAGGGCTCCGCGCCGCGCCGGCCGGCGGCGTAGAGGTCGCCGCCGGCCTGGAGGAGGAAGTCCCGGAAGCCGAGCGCGCGCAGCGCCCCGGCCGCCTGGTCCACCGCCCAGCCCTTGGCGATGCCGCCCAGGCCCACCCGCATCCCTGGGCGCTCCAGCCTGGCGCGGCAGCCCCCCCCGGGCGTGGGCTCGAGCGTGAGCCCGCGGTGGCCCACCAGCCGGCAGCGCGCCGCAAGCAGGTCGTCGGGCGGCGGCGCCGACTGGGATCCGTCGAAGCGCCACAGGTCGGACAGGGCGGCCCAGGTCGGGTCGAAGCGCCCGCCGGTCCGCTCCGCGCCCGCCTTGGCGAGCGAGAGCACCTGGCAGAGGTCCCCCGGCAGCTCGAGCCAGCCTCGGCCAGCCGCCGCATTGAGGGCCGAGAGCGGCGACTCAGGGCGCCACTCGTTCATCACGAGATCGACCCGCTCGAAGACGGCGAAGGCCGCCTCCACGCCCGCGGCGGCCCGTGCGGGCTCGACCCCGGCCAGCGTGACGGTGCAGAGGGTCCCCATGGCGGGGCGGCTCTCGGTCACCACGGCGGGGCCGGCGAGCAGGAGGAGGGCGGCGAGGAGCGGCATCCCACGGGTGATAGACCGGCGCGATGCCGCTCGCCATCGCTCGATTTCTGGACGCAGCCCCCCCGGCTGGTACGCTCCTCGGCGCCGGCCCATGTCCTCGTACCGCCGAAGAAAAATCCTCTGGCTGCTCTCCGTGGCGGCGGTCGCCACCGCGGCCGCCGTGGCCCTCGACGGGGAGGGGCTCAGCAAGTTCCGGCTCATGCGGGACCAGGCCGGCCAGCTCCGCGCCGAGAACGCCCTGCTCGCCGCCGAGATCGGCCGGCTCACCCGCGAGGCCCAGGCGCTCCGCAGCAACCCGGCGGCCCTGGAGCGCGCGGCCCGCGAGGAGCTGCGCTTCATCCGTCCGGGCGAGTTCATCTATCGCCTCGACGCCCAGCCCGGAGTGACCCCGTGAGCCCCTCGGCCGTCCCGCCCATTCCGCCAGCGCGCGCCCCCGTCGGCTCCACCGCCACCGTGCAGTCCCGCCTGGCCCAGCAGCGGCCTCGCCCCGTCCTGGTCCGGCTCCACACCGCCCTCCTCGGCGACATCGGCCTGCTGGGCGCGCCCATCCGCCGCCGCGCCGGCCGCTTCCTGCTGCGCAGCGTCCCCGCCGCCACCGTGGTGGCCGGGTCCGCGCTCCTGGCGCTTCGGCTGCTGGAGGGGCCGGTGCTGGGGTTGGCGCAGGCCGGCGCCCTCGGCGCGCTGGCGCTGGTGGCGGGCGCGGTGGTCTGGCGGCGCGCCGCCGGCGCCACGGCCGGCACGCCCGCGAGCTACCGCGAGCAGCTCGAGCTGGGCGCGCTCTTCGTGGTGGTGGCCCAGGCGCTGGTGCAGGCCACCCACGGCGGCGACGGCGAGCCCGCGCTCCAGCCCATCATCTACCTGGTCATGGCCTTCCTGGTGGCCTTCCTGGCGCGGCCGGTCGGCCTGGCGCTGGTGCTCCTGGCCGTCCTGCTCGAGGCGGGCGGCTGGTGGCAGCAGGGGGCGCCGCTCGCGGCGCTGCCCGCGCTGCTGGGCCACGCCGGCTTCATGACCCTCTTCTCGCTCCTCTACCATGCGGTGCTGGCGGCCCAGCTCGCCGCCAGCCGGCGGGCCGAGGAGGTGGCGGTGGCGCAGCGGCTGGCCCAGATCGAGCAACGGGCGCGGGAGTACCGGCTGCTCGCTCCCGGCTCCAGCGGGGGCGACGCCACCGAGCGCGCCCGCCGCGCCACCGAGGCCTCGGTGGTGGAGATCGAGGCGGCGGTTCGCGGCGCCCTGGAGGTGGCCGAGGTGGCGCTGCGCACCCACACCTGCGCCGTCTTCCTGCTCTCCGACGACGACAAGCGGCTCACGCTGCGCGACCTGCGCACCCGCAGCGACGCGGTCACCCCCGAGCCGCTGCCGGCCGGGGAGGGGGCCCTGGGCGGCGTGGTGATGCGGCGCGCGCCGATCCGCCTGCAGGGCGACGTCAAGGCGGCCAGCTACTACCTCGACGGCACCCGGCCCGGCGCGCTGCTGGCGGTGCCGCTGGTGGACCGGCGCGGCGGCCACGTCCGCGGCGTGGTGGTGGCGGATCGGCTGGAGCAGCGCCCCTTCACCGACGAGGACGAGCAGCTGCTGGTGACCCTCTCGGCCGAGATCCTGCGCGCCGTGGCGGCCGAGCGGCTCATGGGCGGGATGAAGAGCTCGCGCGACGAGTGGGAGCGCTTCTTCCAGGCGCTGGAGCGGCTCAACAAGGCCACCAAGCTGGCCGACGTCTTCGACGCCACGCTCATCGAGGCCCGCTCCATGGTGCCGGGCGCCTGCTTCGGCGCCATCACCGTGCACGAGCCGGGGGGCGACGGGGCGCCGCTCCACCGCGTGGCGCGCACCTGGTCGGGCGAGGGGTGGAAGGGGCCGCCGCCCGCCGAGGGGCTCACCTTCAGCGGCGAGGGCGGCAGCCTGGTGGCCTCGGCGGTCCGGCTGGAGGCCAGCCTGCCCGGCAGGGACATGGACCCGCAGAAGGCGGTGCTCTTCGACCCCGCCTACCGGCTGCGCGGCCTGGGGGCCATCAAGGTCATCCCGCTTCGCGCCGAGCCGCTCAAGCCGGGCGATGCGGCGGTGCTGGGCACCCTCATCATCGGGTCGCGCGAGGCGGGGGTCTTCGACCAGGAGCGGATGCGCCAGCTCGAGCTGGTGGCGCTGCAGGCCGGCGAGGCGGTGCAGCGGGCTCGCCTCTTCGACGCCACCGAGCGGCTGGCCACCACCGACGGTCTGACCGGCCTGACCAACCACCGCACCTTCCAGGGCCGCCTCGACGAGCACCTGCAGGCGGCCCAGCGCTACGACCGCAAGGTCTCGCTCATCCTCTGCGACATCGACCACTTCAAGTCGGTCAACGACACCTATGGCCACCCGGTGGGCGACCAGGTGCTGAAGGGCGTGGCGCGCATCCTGGCCAAGGAGGCGCGCACCACCGACGTGGTGGCGCGCTACGGCGGGGAGGAGTTCGCGGTGGTCATGCCCGAGACCGACACCGCCGGCGCCATGGTCATCGCCGAGCGCATCCGCGAGCGCATCGGCACGATGGTCACCGAGACCGACCAGGGGCCGCTCAAGATCACCATGTCCCTCGGGGTGGCCACCTTCCCGCTGGACGCCAAGGCCAAGGCCGAGCTGGTGGAGCGGGCCGACGGCTGCCTCTACCACGCCAAGCGCCACGGCCGGAACCAGAGCGTGGCCGCCGGCCAGCTCGAGAAGCCGCGCCGCGCCTCCGCCTGAGCCTGCGCCCCGACCCGCCCAGGATCCGGCGCTGACCTGCCCGCGCGCCGCCGCGGCCTGCTACACTTCGCCTGGCCGCCCTCCCGGCGGCGCGAGGGGCCGACCTGGCGTGAAAAAGAACTTCGTCCTCGACACCAACGTCCTGCTGCACGACCCGCGCAGCCTCTTCGGGTTCGACGACAACGACGTCGTCGTCCCCATCTACGTCATCGAGGAGATCGACAACTTCAAGCGTGATCTCTCCTCGCTGGGGCGCAACGCCCGGCAGGTGTCGCGCTCCCTCGACGAGTTCCGCCTGGCCGGAAGGCTCCGCGAGGGCGTCTCCATCGGCCCTGGCAAGGGGAACATCCGGGTGCTGCTGGGGCAGCGCCGGCTGCCGCCCGAGCTGGCCGACGGCCACACCATCGACGACAAGATCCTGGCCGTGGCGCTCGACCTCCTGGAGAAGGAGCCCGCCACCCCCTGCGTCTTCGTCTCCAAGGACACCAACCTGCGCATCCGCGCCGACGCCCTCGGGCTGCACGCCGAGGACTACGACGTGGAGGGCGTCCAGATCGACGAGCTCTGGAGCGGCGTGGCGGAGCTCGACGTCGACCCGGAGGTGGTCAACGAGTTCTACGCCTCCGGCGCGGTGGAGTGCCCGGCCGGCCTGGAGGCGCCGCCGCCCAACGCCTTCGCGGTGCTGCGCGACCGGGCGAATCCGCAGCACAGCGCGGTGGGAAAGTACTCGGCCGCGCGAGGCGCCTTCGTGCAGCTCATCAAGACCCCCAAGGAAGGGGTCTGGGGGATCCGGCCGCGCAACAAGGAGCAGTCCTTCACGCTCGACCTCCTGCTCAACGACGAGATCCGGCTGGTCACCATCGTGGGCAAGGCGGGCACCGGCAAGACGCTCCTCGCCATCGCCGCCGGCCTGCAGAAGACCATGGAGGACGCCGTCTACCAGAAGCTGCTGGTCTCGCGGCCCATCTTCCCGCTGGGGCGCGACATCGGCTACCTGCCGGGCTCGGTGGAGGAGAAGCTCAACCCCTGGATGCAGCCCATCTTCGACAACGTGGAGTACCTCATGAACCTGTCGCGCTCGGAGAAGAAGGCCGGGCGCGGCTGGCACGAGCTGATGGACCTGGGCATCCTGGAGATCGAGCCGCTCACCTACATCCGCGGCCGCTCCATCCCCAACCAGTTCATGATCGTGGACGAGGCGCAGAACCTGACGCCCCACGAGGTGAAGACCATCATCACGCGCGCCGGGGACGGCACCAAGATCATCCTCACCGGCGACCCCTACCAGATCGACAACCCCTACGTGGACCAGACCAACAACGGCCTGATCCACGTGGTCAACCGCTTCAAGAACGAGCGGCTGGCGGGGCACATCACCATGTCGAAGGGCGAGCGCTCCCCGCTGGCCGAGCTGGCGGCCAACCTGCTGTAGGAGAGGGCCGGCCTCGGCGGTCCGCCTGAGCCCGACCGTTGCCGCAGGGGCCGGCGTCTCCGGGCCGGGCTGAAGGCCGGCCCGTCAGGCCACGGCCGTCCCGAAGTCGACGATCTCGACCGGCTCGGCGGCCATGCCGAAGGTGACCGCGTCGCGCCAGCCCTCGGCGTCCCCGCCCACCTGCAGCGGCATGGGCCGCTCGAAGCGCAGCGCCACGCGGTCGGCGTGGAAGTCGAGCAGCCCCTCGTGGGCGAAGGCGCCGGACCAGATGCGGTGCAGGTTGAGGACCAGCGTGGCCACGCCGATGGAGCTGGCCACCCGCAGCTGCATCATGCCGCCGGCCCGGTCCGCCCAGGGGAAGGCCTTCAACCCCAGTCCGTAGTACGGCACGGTGCTGGCCGCGGCCATCATGCATGGGCCGGCGAAGAGCAGCTCGCCGTGGGCGATGGCCGGGCCGACGCGGCGCCCCGAGGCGTCGAGCCGCCAGGCCGGGCGGCCGGCGTTGACGATCTCGCAGTAGGTGGGGCGCCGCTCCAGCAGCGCGCGCGGCGCCGAGCGCAGGGCCGCCGCCAGCCCGTAGCCCGCCAGGCCGAGTCCCAGTCCCTCGAACGGCGTGCCGGCCAGCCGACCCTTCAGCCAGATGTAGTCGTTGAGCACGGCCGCATCCACGCCCACCCCGGCGAACGGGGTGCGCCGGCCGTCGCAGGTCACGAGATCGAGCCGGCGGGAGCCCCGCACCTCGCCCGAGACGAAGCGGGCCAGGTCCTCGGCGTGGCGCCGCGGGGTGGCGCCCACCATCTCGGCCACCGCGTTGCCGGTGCCGAGCGCCAGGACGCCGAAGCGCGGCGGGCGGGCATGGCGCCGTCCGGCCGCCTCGAGGATCCGGTTCACCCAGGACACGAAGGTGCCGTCGCCGCCGCCGGTGAAGACCGTGCGGTAGCGGCGGGCCACCACCAGGTCGGCGATCTCGGCCGCCTCCTCCTGGCTCCGGGAGAAGTAGAGATCCTCGGGCGGCACCACCAGCGAGAGGGCGCGGCGGACGCGGTCGTTGACGGCCTTGGCCCGGGCGTTGAGCAGCACCGCCACGCCGCCGCCCGGCGAGAAGTCCCCGCCGGGGTCGAGGTGCGTTGCGCTGTCGAGCAACCTGAGCAGTGAGGGACCCACAGGGATTGTGACGGGAATGTCGTGATCCTCGAGCAAGCCGGGTGCCATGGCGCGTCAGAGCGAAAACCGACGTGAATTCAGCGCCGGCGTAGTCTGTTCGGGGGGCATGTCACGGATGGGTGGCGGAAAGGGGAGGTGCCAGGTGCGAAGCGCGCTACGCACTCGCCCAGGTGAGCCGGAATCTCCGTGCCGCCATTTGACAGGTCTCGGCGGGTACTTAGGTTCGGTCCTGACCAGGAGGGTCAACGAATGGGCAAGATCATCGGCATCGACCTCGGCACCACCAACTCGGTGGTCGCCGTCATGGATGGCAAGGACGCCATCGTCATCTCCAACGAGGAGGGGTCGCGCATCACGCCGTCCGTGGTGGGGTACGCCAAGGACGGCGAGCGGCTCGTCGGCCAGGTCGCCAAGCGCCAGGCCATCACCAACCCCGAGAAGACCGTCTACAGCATCAAGCGCTTCATGGGCCGCCGCTTCGGCGAGGTGACCGAGGAGTCCAAGCTGGTCCCGTACAAGGTCGTCGAGGGGCCCAACGGCGACGCCCGCATCGACATCGACGGGAAGCAGTACAGCGCCCCGGAGATCAGCGCCCAGGTGCTCCTCAAGCTGAAGCGGGCCGCCGAGAACCACCTCGGCGAGAAGGTGACGGACGCCGTCATCACCGTGCCGGCCTACTTCAACGACGCCCAGCGCCAGGCCACCAAGGACGCCGGCGAGATCGCCGGCCTGGTGGTCCGGCGCATCGTCAACGAGCCCACCGCGGCGGCGCTGGCCTACGGCCTGGACAAGAAGAAGAACGAGAAGATCGTGGTCTACGACTTCGGCGGCGGCACCTTCGACATCTCGGTGCTGGAGGTCGGCGAGAACGTGGTGGAGGTGCTGGCCACCAACGGCGACACCCACCTGGGCGGCGACAACGTCGACCAGAAGGTCATCGACTGGCTCATCGCCGAGTTCAAGAAGGACAGCGGCCTCGACGTCTCCAAGGACAAGATGGTCCTGCAGCGGCTCAAGGAGGCGGCCGAGAAGGCCAAGATCGAGCTCTCCTCGACCATGGAGACCGAGATCAACCTGCCGTTCCTGACCGCCGACCAGACCGGCCCCAAGCACCTGGCCATCAAGCTCTCGCGGGCCAGGCTGGAGCAGCTGGTGGCCGACCTCATCGAGCGCTCCATGGAGCCGACCCGGCGCTGCCTGGCCGACGCCAAGCTCTCTCCGCAGCAGATCGACGAGATCGTCATGGTGGGCGGCCAGACCCGCATGCCCGCCATCGTGGAGGCGGTCAAGAAGTTCTTCGGCAAGGATCCCAACCGCACCGTCAACCCCGACGAGGTGGTGGCCATCGGCGCGGCCGTGCAGGCCGGCGTGCTCTCCGGCGAGGTGAAGGACATCCTGCTCCTCGACGTGACGCCGCTCTCCCTGGGCGTCGAGACGCTGGGCGGGGTGATGACCAAGCTCATCGAGCGCAACACCACCATCCCCTGCAAGAAGTCGGAGGTCTTCTCCACCGCGTCGGACAGCCAGACCTCGGTGGAGATCCACGTGCTGCAGGGCGAGCGCGAGATGGCGCGTGACAACCGCCCGCTCGGCAAGTTCCACCTGGAAGGGCTGCCCCCGGCCCCCCGCGGGCTGCCGCAGATCGAGGTGACCTTCGACATCGACGCCAACGGCATCCTCAACGTCTCCGCCAAGGACAAGGGCACCAGCAAGGAGACCAAGATCACCATCACCCACAGCTCGGGCCTGGCCAAGGATGAGGTGGAGAAGATGGTGGCCGACGCCCGCTCCCACGAGGGCGAGGACAAGCAGCGCCGCGAGGAGGTCGAGCAGCGGAACAAGGCCGAGAACCTGGCCTACCAGATGGAGAAGCTGCTCAAGGAGAACAAGGAGAAGCTGGGCGCCGAGACCGTCAAGGAGGTCGAGGAGGCGGTGGCGGCGGTCCACGCCGTCCGCGAGAAGGGCACCGCCGAGGAGGTCAAGGCGGCCACCGAGCGGCTCGAGAAGGCCAGCCACAAGGCGGCCGAGGAGCTCTACAAGACCGCCGCGCCGCCGCCCGCCGGCGATCCCGGCGCGGCCCCGGGGGCGCCGCCCCCGCCCGACGGCGCCAAGAAGGACGACGTGGTCGACGCGGAGTTCAAGCAGGTCTAGCCGCCCACGCCACGCCAGCCCCAGCGGCCCGCGTCCTCGCTTTCCGGGGGCGCGGGCCGTACCATTCCAGGGCCCGTGCGACTCACCGTTCTCTCCCGCTCCGCCAAGCTCCACACCACCCGCCGCCTGGTGGAGGCCGCGCGCCTGCTCGGCCACGAGGCGCGGGTCATCGACCCGCTGGAGGTGGAGCTGGGGCTGGGCGGCGCGGCCCCGACCGTCACCTGGAAGCGCCGGCGCTTCCCCGCCACCGACGTGGTCATCCCCCGCATCGGCCCCTCCATCCACCAGTACGGCCTCTCGGTGCTGAAGCAGCTCGAGCTGCTCGCCGTGCCGCTCCTCAACGGCTCGGCCGCCATCGCCGCCAGCCGCGACAAGATGCGCTGCCTGCAGCTGCTGGCCTCGGCCGGGGTGGCGGTGCCGCGCACCGTCATGGCCAGCGGCCCGGCGGGCCTGGAGGAGCTGGTCAAGCTGGTGGGCGGCGTGCCGGTGCTGGTCAAGCTGCTCTCCGCCGACGGCAAGAGCGGGGTCATGGTGTGCGAGAGCCTGCAGTCGCTGGAGGCGGCGCTGGAGGCCATCCTCGGCCTGGGCCAGAACATCGTGGTGCAGCAGTACCTGGAGGGCGGCCGGGGGCGGGAGCTCCGGGCGCTGGTGGTGGGGGGCCGGGTGGTGGCGGCGCTGCGCCGGCAGCGCCGGGCCGGGCCGCAGCGGGGCGCCCGCCTCCAGGCGGCCGAGCTCACGCCGGAGCAGGAGCGCATGGCCGTCGAGGCGGCCCGGGTGCTCGACCTGCAGGTCTGCGCGGTGGACATGCTCGACGTGAAGGGCGGCCCGCGGGTCTTCGAGGTGAACGGCTCGCCCTCCATCCGCGAGGCCGAGGCCGCCTGCGGCGTGGACGTGGCCCGGCTGGTGGTGGAGCGGGCCGTGGCGCTGCTCGGCGCCGCGTGAATCGGTGGTCGCCCCCGGCCGTCCCTGGTATGGAACGGCCCTCCCGAGGAGGTCGCCCCATGCAGCTCGTCGTCTCCATCGCCGTCGCGCTCCACGCTCTGGCCGTCCAGGCCGTCGATCCCGCCGCCGAGGCCGCCAGGAGCTACCGGCTGGAGGCCACCGCCACCCCCGCCGCGCTGAAGACCGGTGCCGCCGGCACGCTCCAGCTCACCATCACGCCGCTCAACAAGACGCATGTCCACCCGCAGGCGCCACTCAAGGTGACCCTCACGGCCACGCCGGGCCTGAAGCTCGGCAAGGAGAAGCTCGGCCGCGCCGACGTGCTGGACGCCAAGGCCGAGGCGCCGCGCTTCGAGGTCCCGTTCACGGCCGCGGCCGCCGGCGCGCAGGAGGCCACCGCCAAGGTGGACTTCTTCATCTGCAGCGACGCCTGGTGCGTCAAGCAGATCCGCGACGTCAAGGTGGCCGTCTCGGTGAAGTGAGCTCGGGGCGCGCTTGAGGGTCATCTACGGGGTCAATCCCTTGAAGGAGCTGCTCCGCGCCGGCGGCGAGGGGCTGGACGAGCTCTGGCTCGCGGAGGGCGCGCGCTCCGGCGCGGTGGCCGATCTCGAGCGGCAGGTCCGCGAGGCTGGCGCGCGAGTCAAGCATGCGCCGCGTCAGAAGCTGGACCGGCTGGCCGGCACCGACCGGCACCAGGGGGTGGTGGCGGTCCTGTCGGCCGCCTTCCGCTACGCCGAGGTGGGGGAGATCCTCCAGGCCGCCGCAGCCCGTGGCGTGCCCCCCTTGCTGGTCATCCTGGATGGGGTCGAGGACCCCCAGCACCTTGGCGCCATCGCCCGCTCGGCGGTGGCGCTCGGCGCCCACGGCCTCGTCATCCCACGCGACCGGGCGGTCGGAGTGACGGGTACGGTGGTGAAGGCCTCGGCCGGCGTCATCGAGCGGTGTCCGGTGGCCCGGGTGGTGAACATATCCAGGATCATTGATGAATTGAAGGAGCATGGGGTCTGGTCGGTCGCGCTGGCCGCCGATGGAGATCGCGAGCTCTCGGCGGTCGATCTCAAGGGTCCGACCGCCCTGGTCCTCGGCAGCGAGGGGGAGGGCATCCGGCCGCTGGTCAGGAAGAGCTGCGATCACGTGGCGCGCATCGGCATGGTCGGTGAGGTGGAGAGCCTCAGCGTCTCGGCCGCCGCCGCCGTGGCCCTCTATGAAGCGGCGCGTCAGCGGCAGCGCTGAGCGGCCCGAAACGTCCAGCATCGTCCCCGCTTGACAGCCGGACCGGCCTCGTCTACAAGACGCGGCTCCACTCGGGACGGGTGGGGGTTCTCCGGCCGAGCACGGGGGACATGATGTCCGAGGAACTTCGGAACTTTGGGCTGGCGTAGCTCAGTCGGCAGAGCAGCTGCCTTGTAAGCAGCAGGTCGCGGGTTCGACTCCCACCGCCAGCTCCAGTGCGTGGGACCGAAACGTCGAGCGAGATAGATCCGGAGGGGTTCCCGAGCGGCCAAAGGGAGCAGACTGTAAATCTGCCGGTTCACGCCTTCGGTGGTTCAAATCCACCCCCCTCCACCACCTCGTCGTCGGAGATGCAGGGCCAGCTGGGCAGCACTTAGCGAGAACTTGCGGGAATAGCTCAGCTGGTAGAGCGTCAGCCTTCCAAGCTGAATGTCGCCGGTTCGAATCCGGTTTCCCGCTCCAGTGAGTTCGCAGCAGCAGACAGGTTCAGCCTTCGTAGCTCAGTCGGTAGAGCGCGTCCTTGGTAAGGACGAGGTCTCCAGTTCAATCCTGGACGAAGGCTCCAACATCTTCAGTACCGCGCCGCGGAGAGTGGGACCACGGCGCCGACACCGGGAGCGACACCATGGGCAAGGAAAAGTTCGAGCGCAACAAGCCGCACGTGAACGTCGGGACGATCGGGCACGTGGACCACGGGAAGACGACGCTCACGGCGGCCATCACGAAGGTGCTGGCGCAGAAGGGCCTGGCGTCCTT
>JANNKC010000376.1:0-3496 GCA_031396105.1 Anaeromyxobacter sp. | reverse complement strand
CGCCTCGCCCGGTCCACCACGCGTCCCAGCCGGGTGGTCAGCACGGCCAGCGTGGTGCCGAGGGCCGTGAGCAGGAAGACCGGCGCCACGGCGAGCTGGATGGTGTGGGTGATGTCCTGCAGGTGGGTCTCGGCGGGCATTGGTAGGGGGGTGGCGCAGTACCGCGTCAGCGGCCCGTCTCCACCCTCCTCCTTTCAAACCGTGCGTGCGGATTTCCCGCACACGGCTTAACGGTGGTCTTCTCGTGCAGCATGCACGGCTTCGGATAGCGGATCGTACCGCGCAGTCGGTGCAGTCCCATGTCCCAGAGCCACTCCCGCGTCCATCCAGCGGCGCGACCAGCGCGCAGATTACGCCCGTGGCGCCTCACCATGAAGCGGCGAAGTTGCCGGTAGACGTAGCCGTCGAGCTGGTTGAACTTCCGGGCAGCGTTCCCGTTGCAGAAGTAGTTGCCCCAGCCGCGCAGCACCGGGTTCAGGTCGTCGATGATGACCCTGACGTCCTTCACCCCGTTGCGGCTCCGATCCGTGAGGCCATGGATCTTCTCCCGCACCCGCCGCATGCTCTTCGCATTCGGCCAGCGCTGCAGGTAGTACCGCCGGATTCCTTTGGTCTCCAGCAGCTTTCCCGACAATCGCTTGTGCAGGTGACAGCCCAGGAAGTCGAAGCCCTCCCGGCCGTCCGTGAGGTTCACCTTCCGCGTCTTCTCCGGATGCAACGTGAGCTTGAGCCGATCGAAGATGATACGCACCCTTCGCTCGGCCTCCTCGACCGCCTTCGGGGTCGGGCACAGCACCACGAAGTCGTCCGCGTAGCGCACCAGCTTGCCGATTCCGGCGCACTGGCGCTCCCACACGGTGTCGAGGAGGTCCAGGTAGACGTTCGAGAGGAGGGGCGAGATCACCCCGCCCTGCGGTGTCCCCGAGACCGTCTCGGCGAGCCGCCCCTCGTCCATCACCCCGGCCTCCAGCCACTTGCGCAGCAGCTTGAGCACCCTCCGGTCCGTGATCCTCCGCTCCACCCGCTGCATCAAGAGCACCTGATCGATGCTCCCGAAGTAGTCGCGGATGTCGGCGTCGAGGACGTGGTTGCACCCGGTGTTCACCTTCTCCCGGATGGTCTCCAGCGCCTGGACCGCGCTCCGGCGTGGCCGGAACCCGAACGACGAGGCCTTGAACCCGGCCTCGAAGATCGGCTCGATGACGAGCTTCATCGCCATCTGCGCGACCCGATCCTTCACCGTCGGAATGCCCAGCGGCCGCAGCTTCCCGTCGGCCTTGGGTATCCACCGCCGCAGGACGGGCGGCGGCTGGTAGGTGCCTGCGTGGAGCTCGTCGCCCAGCTCCGTGAGGAGCCGCGCCACGCCGTACTGCTCCACCGCCTCGAGCGTGATGCCATCCACGCCCGCGGCGCCCTTGTTGCGTCGGACGCGGCTCCACGCTTCCCACAGGACGTCACTCCGGTGGACTCGGTCGTACAGCGCGTGGAACCGGCGCTCCCGTTGCTGCTTGGCTGCCTCGTAGAGCTTGCGTTGGAGTCGTCGGACTTTGTCGATGGGCCGTAGCCCACCGGGGTGGTTGGGTCCGGCGGTCCGGACCATGCCCTCGCCCTTACCTCTTCCGCCAGCCTGACCAGAGCAGGGGCCCTTCCCTCCGGCGGCGTTCTTCTTCACCGCCATCACGGGTACTACGACCCCCTCGGACTCCCGCTGCGCTCCTCCCGCTTTCGCCTTCGGCTTATACGGGCGGTCTCTGCCGGACGTCGGCTGCGCAGACGGGTCTCTCGTGTTCCGTACCGCTCCTTCAGCGCGTGCTGCTCCCTCTACCCCGCCGAGACCTCCCGCCCATCCGGACTCGCGGACGGGAGGCGTGGCCTTCGCCGCGAAATGCCCGGCTCGGCTCTCGGATTGTTCCTCTGACGAGGCGGCAGGCTTCACTTGACGTTGCGGCCCGCGCTGTCGCTCCCCTCCGACGGCTTTCGCCGATGAGGGCTTCTGACACCACGCTTCGCCAGTCGGCCTCTCGACCTCAGGCGGTGGTCTGCTACCGGGCTCTCCGGCGATTACCCGGACGGGACTCTCACCCGCTGGAGTTGCACAGCAAGGCTCGGCTCCGTTGGCCGCTTGCGCGACTTCCTCGGCTTCGCCGTCACGACGCACCATTCCACGAGCCTACGGCCCTTCCGCGGGGTGTGCCACCGGCGCCGCCGCGCCGCGAAGGGGTATGCTCCCGGAGGGAGCCCGCGCCATGCCCAGCCGCATCGACCGCAACCTCGAGGTCGCCCAGGGCCTCCTGCTGGCCGCCTTCCCGCCCGAGCTCTGCGGGCTCGACACCGCGCCGCCGCGCGGCTGGCGGGTGGCGGTCACCGGCGTGGGCGCGCTCACCGCGGCGGCCACCACGGCGCGCCTCCTCGCCGAGGCGCGGCCGTCGCGGGTGCTCTTCATCGGCACCTGCGGCGCCTATGACGCCCGGCTCCCGGTGGGGACCCTGCTCTCCGCCTCGGCGGCCATCGCCGTCTCGCTCGACGTCCTGTCCGGCCGCGCCTACCGGCCCGAGGTGGAGGTGACGGGCTGGGCGGCCACGCTGCCGCTCCCGTTCCCGACCCACGCCGTGGCGGTGCCGCCCGGCATCACGGTGGACCTGGAGGGGGCGGCCCTGCTCGCCGCGGTGGCGCCGGCCGAGCACCTCGAGCTGACCGGCGTCTTCGCCGCGGCCCACGCCGCCGACGTGCCGGTGGGGGCGGTGCTCGGCGTGGCCAACCGGGTCGGCCCGCACGCGCACGCCGAGTGGAAGGCGAACCATGCCGCGGTGAGCCGGGCGCTGGTGGCGGCGCTGGGCCCGGTGCTGGGCGCGCGGCGCCGAGGGGGCCCCGGGTAGGGCCCGCCGCCAGCCCAGCGGACCAGGGGCGCCGTTCGGCGTGCGCCTCCGGGGCCGGCTCCGTAATGGGAGGCGCGGAGGGCGTCAAGGAGGCCGCCGTGGCCTACATCGTGGCCGAGCCCTGTATCAAGTGCCGCTACTCCGACTGCGTGGAGGTCTGCCCGGTCGACTGCTTCCACGTGGGCCCCAACTTCCTGGCCATCGACCCGGAGGAGTGCATCGACTGCGGCGCCTGCGTCCCGGTCTGCCCCACCAGCGCCATCTTCGCGGAGGACGAGCTGCCGGCGCCCTGGGTGGAGTACGTGAAGCTCAACGCGGAGCTGGCCAAGCGCTGGCCGGTGATCGACAAGAAGGTGGAGGCCCTCCCGGAGGCCGACCGCTGGAAGGACGTGGCGGCGAAGCGGGCCGAGCTCGACCTGGGCTGAGAGCCGGTCGGGGTCGGGGGCTGCCCGACGGGTCAGGACTCGGAGCGGCGCTGCAGCTTCCGGTAGGCGCCCAGGTGGCGGAGCGCCTCGGCCTTTCGGCCGCCGGCCTCGAGGAGCCGCGCCGCGTTGAAGTGGGCGTCGGCCAGCCCCGGGTCGGCGGCCAGCGCGACGAGGTAGGACCGCAGCGCCTCGTCG
>JANNKC010000409.1:0-6316 GCA_031396105.1 Anaeromyxobacter sp. | reverse complement strand
ACGCGAGAGTCTTGCCCGAAGCCCAATTCGGCGGTCCTTTCCGAGGCCTCGCAGCCGTCCTGCGCCACGTACCCCCCGCATCGCAGCCGCGCCTGAGATTGCCACAACACGGACGGACGGTTTATTGGCGAAGCACAGGCACAATCCAGGCACACTGGCTCGCGGCCCAGAAAGACGAAGGCCGCGAAGCTCCGGTTTCCCGAGAGACATCGCGGCCTTCCAAGTCGGGGAGACAGGATTTGAACCTGCGACCCCTTGGTCCCGAACCTGCGACTGGTCTTGTCCCAGCCGTGAGAGGGAGTGGCAAGTCTTGGCAACCCTTCGACGACACTGGAGTCGAGGAAGGGTCCTCCGTCGAAGGCTTGCCACAGGATCCACCTATCAGCTGCGCTGGGTCCTGTTCGGCTCGGTGCGCCGCGTCCGGCCGGAGGACCTGGAAGCGTATGTCCGGTCGCGGATTGCCTCACGTCCTCCGGCCGACGAAGACTGGTGCACGGTGGCCGATCTGGTGCGCGCCACCAGGTTCAGCCGCTCCAAGGCGTACAGGCTGCTCGAGCGCGGCCTCGTCCCGTATCAAGTCTTCGCTGGCACCCGGTTCATCCGAAGCAAGGACATTGGCGACTTCCTGCGAGCCAAAGTGAACATGCTGGGGAGTGCTTCGTGATCGCGCCCGGGCGGAATCTAGCGAACGACAGGGGAGAGGTCAGGCTCCTTTGCCGCTCGCCTGCGCAAGCGCTTCCATCGCCTCCTTCACCGCCTTGTTCACCTCCCCGAGGCAGCACTGGCCCGAAGGGTTCTTCGCCTCGCAGCTGCAGCGCCCCGCCTTGACCTCCGCGGCGATGCGCCCCGGGATGTCCGAACCGCCGAGCTCCGCCACCTGCCGCCGGACGTCGGCGCGGTCGAACCCGAAGCAGTAGCAGAGCGGCACCGGGTCGTCGGTCTCCTTGATCCCGACTCGCACCTTCGCCGCCTCCTTCTCGGTCAGGTGGCCGTCGGCCCCGTAGTAGAGGACGGCGCAGCTCGCCGTCTTGCAGAAGCGGCGCTCCACCGAGAGCAGGTTGTCCGCGTGACCGGGCTTCAGGATGGCGAGGATGGTCTCGTCGGCGACCGGTCGGCCCACCGCGCCGCAGCGCGGGCAGGCGATGTCGCCCGTCGTCGGGGCCTTCGGAAGCTCGCAGGTGTCACCCGAGCAGCACGAGCTCATGGTGCCTCCCTGGACCCGGTCCTCGACGGAAGGCTGGCCTCGTAGCCGAGCCGGTTCACCGCGTCCACCAGCTGCTGGGGCGTCACCTTTGTCGAATCGTAGTTGACCGTAGCGCTCTTGGCGGCGACGTCCACCTTCGCGTCCGTGACGCCGTCCACCTTCTTGAGGGCGGCTCGTACCGCGACCTTGCAGGACGGGCAGGTCATGCCCTCGATGTGAAGGGCGACAGTGGAAGGCCCGGACGGCGCGGTCTCGGCGGCCCGTGCCAGGCCGGTCCCGAGGTGAGGCGTCGCCAGCGTGATGGTCGCAAAGGCCGCGGCAGCAAGGAACGACTTCAACGTGTTCATCGTGTTCTCCCTGAATGATTACTCGAAGAGGAACCGGGCGAGATACGGGAAGGCGAGGAACCCGGCGACCAGGATGGTGGCGAGCCAGAGCATGACCCGGCCGAAGCGGTTCACCCTCGGGAGCTCGCAGTCGCATGCCGGGCGACCTGCAGCCGTCACCGGCGCCAGCCTGGGGGTCCGGTAGGTGGAGTAGAAGCCGGCGCCGAGCAGCAGCAGCGTGAGCACCGCAAGGTATGGCCGGTACGCTTCCAGCTTCACGAGGAGGCCGGCTCCGCCCAGGCCGAGGGCGGCAAAGAGGAGCGGGCCGACACAGCACAGCGACGAGGCGAATGCCGCGACCACGGCGCCCCCGATCGACGCTGCGGTGAACTTCCTGCTGGGTTCGACGGTCCGGGCTGCAGCGCTCTCCATGATCATCTCCTCGAGGGGTCTCTCGGCTGGTCTGGTCCTGTCCAAGGCTCGTGCCACCTCACTCCGGACTGACCAGGACCAGCGAACCTCGTTACATGCGCGGGCTCGGAAGAGGGCGGGGAGGACGCCGGCGCCCTCCCGTATTCCATAATGGAGTGCGACCGACTCCAATTTGGAGTATGCGATGCCGATGGCCATCACGGCGCGACCCCGTGTCGACGACATCGTGGCGAGGAGCGCCGCCATGCGCCGGGTCCTCGACCTCGCGGAGCGGGTGGCCGTCGTGGACGCTCCGGTCCTGCTCACGGGCGAGAGCGGCTGTGGCAAGGAGCGCATCGCGCGCCATATCCACGCACGGTCACCGCGGTCCAGTGGCCCGTTCATCCCCGTCAACTGCGGGGCCCTGCCCGAGCACCTGCTCGAGAGCGAGCTCTTCGGCCACGTGAAGGGCGCCTTCACCGGCGCAGACCGTGATCACCATGGGCTCTTCGAGGCCGCGGCCGGCGGAACGCTGCTCCTCGACGAGGTCGGGGAGATACCGCTCACCGTCCAGGTCAAGCTCCTGCGGGTCCTCCAGGACCGTGAGGTCAGGGCCGTGGGGGCGTCGAAGAGCCGAAAGGTGGACGCCCGAATCGTCGCCGCGACCAACCGCGACCTTGACGAGATGGTTCGGACCCGCGCCTTCCGGAAGGACCTCTACTACCGGCTCAAGGTGGTGAGCATCAGCGTGCCGCCGCTGCGCGAACGACGCGAGGACATCCTTCCGCTCGCTCACGCGTTCGTGCGTCGGGGCTGTGAAGCCTACCATTGCGGCCCCTGCTCGCTGTCGGCGAGCGCGCTCGACCACCTGCTCGCCTACCCCTGGCCCGGCAACGTGCGTGAGCTAGAGCATGCACTGGAGCGTGCCGTGGTCCTGGCCGAAGGGAAGCCACGGATCGAGGCCAGTGACCTCCCCCCGGAGATCTTGACCGAGGGGGAAGCCCCGCTGGACGACGGAGCCCTCCTGCGGCTCGCAGATGTCGAGCGCCGCCACATCCTCAGGGTTCTCGCCCACCACGGCGGAAGCCGGAAGGACGCGGCCCAGACACTTGGAATCGGGACCAACACCCTGTGGCGCCGGCTCCGCGCCTACGGCGTCGCTGGCCGGGGAGAACGGAACAGGGGTTGAGCCGCTCCAACTCGGGAGCCGCGGCAAGCCAGGTGCGCGACTCGTGGCTCGCCCAATTGCCGCCCCGTTTTGAATTGCCGACAGGTCCAACTGCCCGCGCCGGCGCTCGTCTCCTCGCGGCGCCCCAAAGGGCACGTTCATCCCACACGGGGCAACGCATGTGAACCCTGGGCCTTTGGCTAGGAGCCAACGGCCTCGAGTGTCCACACCTTGGAACAAACGCGGATCGCGCGGACTTGCGCCATCTCCGGAACGTGAACGACGGGGCGCCGCCGCTCTCGCGCCGCGAAAGTTGCGGCGAAACCGCGGCCGACAAGAACGAAGGCCGCGGAGCGCTCGGATTTCCCGAGCAACTCCGCGGCCTTCAAGTCGGGGAGACAGGATTTGAACCTGCGACCCCTTGGTCCCGAACGGACCCCGGTGGTTTCACATGGCGTGGCACCGGGCACGACAGGCAGTCATTCCGTTGATCTTGTTGGAGGCGCGCCTGCCGGCGGATCGCACCCGGAGGAGGCACAGGTCGCATACGAAGCGACGCCGTTTGGCGCGCCGGTGGCGCGGCTTGGACGGGGCGTGGAAACCTGGATCGGCCCCTCGGAAGTGGCAGCACGGCTGAAGGTGAGCCAGGCGACCGTGTACGCACTCGTGAAGTCCGGCGAGCTCCACCATCGGCGAGTCGGCCTGCAGATCCGCGTCCCGCTGTCGGCACTCGAGGAGTTCCTGGCCGCGTCGCGTTGACCGTCACCGCCAGGTCCATGCCTGTGGATCCCACGAGCCTCGCTCGGCCCGGGCGAGGACCGGGTCGAGGAACGCCCGCGCCGCCGCCTCGACCTCCGCGATGGTCCTCCACGGCAGGTCATCCTCGGCCGCCATCGCCGAGTAGATCGGCATCCAGGCCTCCGGCGGCTCCGGAAGGCGTGCGGGCACCGGGTGCGTTCCACGATGGCCGAACGTGAGCTCGATGGCCTCGCGCAGGCGGGGAGCGCCCCTGGCCCCGGCCTGCCCGAGCAAGGCGAGATCGGGCAGGTCCTTCACGCGGGTCGACGGCGTCGGCCGGGGCAACGTGTACGCGTGCAGCTTCTCCGCGACATGCGTCTCGACCGGATAGAGCAGGAGCTCTGGCGCCGCGATGCCGGCGAACGCGAGGAAGTCGTCGCCGTGGACGCGCTCGGGCGGGCCGAGAACGGGGTCGCCGAATGCGACGTCCACCCCGAAGGCCTGGCCGTAGAGCCCGCCCGCCATCCGGCACTCCGCGCGGAATCGCTGGCCTTCGTACTGGACACCCGGCCCAGCGATGGCGGGGTGCCGGGCGTCCACGCGCACCTCGAACCGCATGAAGTCCCCGAGATCGAGCCGGCCAGCCCCCTGGAGCCGCTCGTGCAGCAACGCGGGTGGGCCGCTCACGCGGAGGTCGATGTCCCGGGTTGTGCGCGCTCGCTCCAGCCGGACCTCCAGCACGAGGCCGCCCTTGAGCACCGCGGCGTCCCCGAACGTCTCCCCGACCCGCGCGAGGAACCGATCGAAGATCAGCAGCTGCCGGCGCCTCGTGATCGCCGCCCCGGAACCTGCCAGCTGACGAAGGCGCTGATCGACCGCCGCCTTGAATGCCTCGGGGGTCTTGTACGCGCGCGGCTTCATCCCGCGAGCCCCGCGGTGCGCGCGAGTTCGGTGAGGCGGTCGGGTGCCACGAGCCCCCGCGCCTTTGCCTGCTCGATCGCCTGCGCCACCCACTCCGGCGAGACGTGGTCCTCGATGCAGTCCCCAATGGTCCGCTCGGGCGTGGTCACCGGCAGGACTCCGACCCAGGCCAGGTCGCGGCGGCCCACGGGTCGGTGGTGGAGCACGATGCCCTCCGGGACGCGGAGGCGTCGCTTGCTCCAGGAAGCGGGCAACGTCACGTGAACCCGGTGGGGCAGGACGTCCGTGAGATCGTGGAGCGAGAGCGCGGTCTCGTGCGAAAAGACCGCCTTGCGATCCGCCCACAGCCAGATCTCGACAAGCGGCTCCTCGTCCGAGGGCGGGAAGTGGACGAGCCGGAAGATCCCCCGGCGAAGGCGCCGGATTCGCCCGGCCTTCGCGTGGTGGTGGAGGAGCTGGGGCGAGTACCCGGCCCGCTCGGCCTGTCGCGTCGTGAACAGACCACGCTGCCCCGCCGCCACCCGGTAGAGGCGGTTCCATGCCGGCTCCGGGGCCATCGAGGAAGTCATGCACGAACCTTAAGCTTGGCTTTATGTTTGTGCAAGGCCCAGCATCTCCAGATGTCTGCCTCACTTCCTGTTTCGCCGCTGCGCCTGCTTCCTCATCTTGCGAAGCTTCTTCTTTCGCCGGTCTGCGTTCGCCTGTGCCGGCATCCGGCCGGACGAGTCGCCCCCGGGCTCCCCGATGGCCCCGAGCATCGAGCGAACCACGTGGCGCCGGGCCCGAACAGCTCGGGCCTTCTCCTCCTGGCCCTCGGAAAGCGTCCCCCCGAGGTCCTCGATGGCGGCGACGAGTTCGATGAGGTCCTGGTTCCCGAGGAGGCCGGCCTCGTCGTCGAGGACCGCGCGATCCAGCGCCGCGCCGAGGTGGGGGAGCGCGGCCGGATCTCCATACTCCGCGAGCAGCCCCGCACCGAGATCCACATCCTCCTCGAGACTGGGCTGGCGAGGGTCGGCTCCATGCGCAACTCCGGAGGGGTCGGGAAGGCCACGCTTTAGCACGCGCCCATGACAGCCAACGCCGGTCCCCGGAGGCGTTGATCGTGACGTGAGCGGCCGGCCGGCATGAGGGCCAACCTCCGAGAACCACGCGGGCTGCGGAGTCACCGGGCAGTTGGCTCACGGCCAAGGGGTGGTAGGTCTCAGCCGGGGAGCTCGAAATCGCGAGCGTGGAAAGTCGCGGACTTGGCATGGGCCCGGATCGACCCGATCCGCACAGCTGGTGAATTTGCTTCAGCGCCGTGGCGCGCCGGTGGCGCGGCCATTCACAGACCGTAAATGCGGAAGCCCCCGGACCTTCCGCTTTCGCGTGAAGTTCCGAGGGCTTCCTGAGTCGGGGAGACAGGATTTGAACCTGCGACCCCTTGGTCCCGAACGGCCCCCTGTGGATTCACATGCCTTGTCAGGGCGTACGACAGCGAGTCATCCAGTTGATCTTGTTGGAGGCGATTCAGCCGCCGGATCGCACCCGGAGGCACCGATCGCATAC
>JANNKC010000346.1:0-15851 GCA_031396105.1 Anaeromyxobacter sp. | reverse complement strand
CGGAGGCCCCGAGCGCCGGCGAGCCCCGGCCCGGTGACGGGCTCCAGGGGGCCGCCGGCGTCCCGGACCGGCCCCGCCCGGCGCCGCCCGGCGCCGCCCCGCTCACCCGCCCCTCCCTCGCGGCGCCGCCAGCGCACGCAGGCGCGACCGGACCAGCTCCACCGCCAGCGTGAGGGCGTTCACCGCGCGCGGCGGCCGGAGCGCGCCGGCCTGGAAGCGGCGCAGCGCCTCCTGGCGCCGGAGCTTGCCCGACGAGGTGCGGGGCAGCGTGCCCGCCGCCAGCAGCCGCACCGTGTGCGGGGCCACGCCGGTGCGCGTGGACACGGCGCGGCGCACCGCCTCCGCGAGCGCGGCGTCGTCCGAAGCGCCGGCGTGGCGCGCCCGCTCCGCCAGGACGAGGAGCGCCTCGCCTCCCGACGGCGGCGTGAAGCCGAGCGCCACCGCGCCGCCGGGCCGGAGCCCCGGCAGCCCGGCCAGCGCCGCCTCGAACTCCTCCGGCGCGTGGTTGGCGCCGCGCACGATGACCAGGTCCTTCTCCCGCCCGTGCACGTGGAGCGCGCCGGCGAGCACGAAGCCGAGGTCGCCGGTGTCGAGCCAGCCCGCCACCAGCGCCCGCGCCGTGGCCTGCGGGTCGCCCAGGTACTCCCTGAACAGCGACGGGCCGCGCACCCAGATCCGGCCGAGCCGCCCCTCCCCGGCCAGCGCGCCGTCGTCACGCCGCACCTCCACCTCGACGCCGGGGATGGGGACGCCGACCGCCACCACCTCGCGGACCGCGGAGCGGGCGCCGCCGCCTCCGCCCGCCGCGGGCTCGCCCGGGCCCAGGCGCGCCTCGGCCTCGACGCCGAGGGGCCCGCTCGCCTCCGCGACCACCACCCGCCCGGCCGCCAGCGCGGCCGCATCCAGCCAGACCCCGCCGTGCGGCCCGCCCGGCGCGGCGAAGGTCACCGCCAGCGCCGCCTCGGAGAGGCCGTAGACCGGCACCAGCGCGCCGGGATCGAGGCCGTGCGGGACGAAGCGGGCCGCGAAGGCGCGCAAGGCCTCCCCGGAGACCGGCTCCGCGCCGTCGAGCGCGAGCCGCCAGGCGGCGAGCGGGAGGCCGGCGAGGTCGGCGTCGGCCACCCGCTCGGCGCAGTAGGCGTAGGCGAAGCTGGGCGCCATGGAGATGGTGGCGCGGTGGCGCGCCATGGCGCGGAGCCAGAGGGCCGGGCGGGCCAGGAAGTGCTCCGGCGCGAGCAGCACGAGCGGCCCCGGGTAGCTCATGGCCCCGAGCAGCCCGCCGATGAGCCCCATGTCGTGATAGAGCGGCAGCCAGGAGCAGAGCACGTCGGCGCTGGTCGGCCTCACCAGGACGATGAGTGCGTCGGCCTGGGCCTGCAGCGCGGCGTGGGTGAGCGCCACCGGCTTCGGGTCCACCGTCGAGCCGGAGGAGAACTGCACCAGCCCGAGGTCGCCGGGCGAGGGGACGCGGCGCAGCGCGCCGTCGCCGCGGAGGAGGTCGGCGGCGCCGAGGAGGCCGAGCGGGGGCGCGGCGCGGGCCAGCACCTCGCCGAGCAGCGCGCGCGCCCCGCCCGCCGAGACCACCAGCCGAGCCTGGCTGACACGGAGCATCCGGGCGGTGGCCTCGACCCACTCCTCGAGCCGGCCCAGCCGCACCGGCGGGTAGAGC
The DNA here is from genome assembly GCA_031396105.1 of Anaeromyxobacter sp. Taxonomy (GTDB): domain Bacteria; phylum Myxococcota; class Myxococcia; order Myxococcales; family Anaeromyxobacteraceae; genus JADKCZ01. The sequence goes on along the minus strand of JANNKC010000346.1, from coordinate 14,182 downwards.
GGCACCGGCACCGCGCCGCAGGCCCAGGCGCCGAAGAAGGCGTCCAGGAAGGCCGGCTCGGTGCGGAGCACGATGGCCACCCGGTCGCCGGGGCGGACGCCGCGCGCGGCCAGGGCGGCGCCGGCGCGGGCGGCGCGCGCCTCCACCTCGGCCCAGGGGAGGTGCACCTCGCGCTCGGCGAGGTCCACGAAGGTGACGCCGCCCGGGTGGCCGGCGGCGGCGCCGAGGGCGTGGACCAGCGTGGGGAAGCGCGGCGGCGGCGCGGGCGGGCCGGTGAGCCTCATGGGCCTGGCTCCGACCCGCGGCAGGATGGGGCGGCGGGGCGGCGGCCGGTCACGGCTCGCCCTCCGGCGGGAGCCGCGACGCCTCGGCCCGGGCCGCCACCAGGCGCGCCAGGCCGGAGAGCGTGGCGACGTGGCGGGCGTCGTCGTCGGTGAGGATGACGTGGAAGCGGTCCTCCACCGCCACCACCAGCGAGAGGAGGAGGAGCGAGTCGAAGCGGCCCGCCAGCGGCTCGTCGGGCCCGGGCGGCGCGCCCTCCAGGCGCAGGTCCTCCCGCGCCAGGCGCAGGATCTCCTTCGCCACGGCCGCCTCCCGCGGCGTCACGGCCGGCCTCCGGGCGCCTGGCCACCACCGAAGGCGCGGAGGATCTCGGGGTGGGGTGGTGCGACCAGGGTGGCTCCTCGCGGTGGGTCAAGAGGGATGGCGCGGATCTCCGCCCACTGCAAGGACTCACCGGGTCCAGCAGCCCGCGCACCCATCCGGGCGGCCCTGGCATCCCGCCCCGGCCGCGGCGGCGCCGTTCTGGGACGTTCGCGAACACCCGAGGTGCGCTTCCCGGGACCGCGGCCTTCGTTTTCCCGCCGATCGACCCGCCTCGGCCGGGCCCGAGGCGTGCATCCCGGGTTTGCATGGTCATCGGCCAGGCCGTCCCCTCGACGAGATCGTCCTCGCTCGCCAAGCTGGTGGCGGTCGTCCTCCTGACGGCGGTCCTCTGGCTCGGGCGCCCGGTGCTCCTGCCGATCGCCGTCGCCGTCGCCCTCGCCTTCATCCTCTCCTCGCCCATGAGGTGGCTGGAGCGCCGCATCACGCGGGTGCCCGCCCTGGTCCTGGTGATGCTGCTCGCCATGGGCAGCATGGGGAGCGCGGGCTACGTGCTGGCGACCCAGCTCGACGACCTGACCACGCAGCTCGGCAAGTACACCGAGTCGATGCGCCGCAAGGTCACCGCGCTCCAGCTCGGGCGCAGCGGGCCGCTCGAGCGCGTCGAGGTCATGGTGGCCCGCGTCAGCGACGGCCTGGAGCGCAAGGCCGAGCGCGCCGACGTCTCGGTCCACGTGGTGCCGACCGAGCTCACCCCCGTGGCGCAGGCGTGGGAGGTGGCCAGGCCGCTCGCCGAGCCCCTCGTCACGGTCCTCTTCGTCCTGGTGCTGTGCGTCTTCATGCTCGGCCAGCGGGACGACCTGAGGAACCGCCTCATCCGCGTGGTGGGCACCGGGCAGGTCACGCTGACGACCCGCACGCTCGACGAGGGCGCGCAGCGGATCACCCGATACCTGCTCGACCAGACGATGATCAACGCCGCCTTCGGCGCGGTCATCGGCGCCGGGCTCTACGCCCTGGGGATCCCCTACGCCGCGCTCTGGGGCGCCATCGCGGCCATGGCGCGGTTCGTGCCCTACCTCGGCGCCATCACCTCGATGCTGGCGCCGGCGGCGCTGGCCTTCGCGATCTTCCCGGGCTGGGACCGGCTGCTCCTCACCGTCGGCCTCTTCATGGGGGTCGACTTCGTCACCGCCTACGCCGTCGAGCCCCTGCTCATCGGCCGGCGCACCGGCGTCTCGTCGATCGCGCTCCTCGTCTCGGCGCTCTTCTGGGCCTGGCTCTGGGGGCCGCTGGGCCTGGCCCTGGCCACGCCCATCACGGTGACGCTGGTGGTGCTCGGCCGGCAGGTCCCGGGACTCCAGCTCCTGGCGGTGCTGCTCGGAGACGACCAGGTGATCGGCGCGGAGATCCGGTTCTACCAGCGCCTGCTGGCCCGGGACGAGGACGGCGCGGGCGAGGTCGCCCTGGCCCAGCAGGCCGCGCTCGGCCCGGTGGGCGTGGTGGACCAGATCCTCATCCCGACCCTGGTCCTCGCCTCGCGCGACCTGGGTCGCAAGCAGATCACCGGCGAGGACGCGGCCTTCATCGTGACCTGGTCCCGCGACATCTTCGAGCACGTCACGCGAGGCGCCCGGCTGGCCGGTCCCTCCCCCGCGATCCAGGCGCTCGGCATCTCGGCCCACGGGGCCGAGAGCGAGCTGCTCCTCGAGATGCTGGCGGCCGAGCTCGCCGCCGATCACGGCACGCTGGAGGTCCTCCCGCCGGCGACGTCGCTGAAGGAGGTCCTGGCGCGGGTGGAGCAGGTCTCACCGGCGTTCGTGTGCGTGGCGGCGCTCCCGCCGGAGGGCGGACCCTACGCGCGCCAGCTCTGCCACCGGCTCAGGGCTCGCTTCCCGGCGCTGCCCATCGTGGCCTTCCGCCCCGACGAGCCGGGGGTCGACCCGGCGGCCGCCGCCAGCCGGCTGAAGGCGTCCGGCGCGGACGTGGTGGTGGCCACGCTCGCCGCGGCCGGCGCCGAGCTCTCGCGACTGATGCACGGCACGACCGCCAGCCCGCCCGCGGCCTGACGCGCCCCGAAGCAGGAGGGCCCCCCGTCGGGGGTGAGCGGCCGCTTGCCATGGCCGGTTCAGGCCTTACCGTGATCGCATGCGCCCAGACCGGCTCACCACCAAGGCCCAGGAAGCCCTCCACGACGCCCAGACCGAGGCGCGCCGCCGCGACCACCAGGCCGTGGACGTGGAGCACCTCGCGCTCGCGCTGCTGGCGCAGCAGGACGGCATGGCCCGCCCGCTGCTCGACAAGATCGGCGCCGACCCGCGCCTCGTCACCTCGCGCATCGAGGACGAGCTGCGCGCGCTGCCGCGGGTGCAGGGCGGGGAGCAGCACATGGCGCAGCGGCTCGCCAAGCTCCTGGACCGGGCCGACGACGAGGCCAGGCGGCTCAAGGACGAGTACCTCTCCATCGAGCACCTGCTGGTGGCGGTGGCGCAGGACAAGGGGGGCGCCGGCGAGGCGCTGCGCTCCACCGGGGCCACGGCCGAGCGGATCCTGGGGGCCCTGAAGGAGCTGCGCGGCGGCGCCCGTGTCACCTCCCAGGAGGCGGAGAGCCAGTACCGCGCGCTCGACAAGTACGCCAAGGACCTCACCGAGCTGGCGCGGGCCGGCAAGCTGGACCCGGTCATCGGGCGGGACGACGAGATCCGGCGGGTCATCCAGATCCTGTCGCGCCGCACCAAGAACAACCCGGTGCTGGTGGGCGACCCGGGCGTGGGCAAGACCGCCATCGCCGAGGGGCTGGCGCGGCGCATCGCGGACGGCGACGTGCCGGAGGGGCTGAAGGGGAAGCGGCTCCTGTCGCTCGACCTGGCCTCCATGGTGGCCGGGGCCAAGTTCCGCGGCGAGTTCGAGGAGCGGCTGAAGGGCGTGCTCAAGGAGGTCATCGCCTCCGAGGGCGAGATCATCCTCTTCATCGACGAGCTCCACGCCATCGTGGGCGCCGGCGCGGCCGAGGGGGCCATGGACGCCGGCAACATGCTGAAGCCGGCGCTGGCGCGCGGCGAGCTGCACGCCATCGGCGCCACCACCGTGGACGAGTACCGCAAGCACGTGGAGAAGGACCCGGCGCTGGAGCGCCGCTTCCAGCCGGTCTTCGTCGGGGAGCCCTCGGTGGCCGACACCATCTCCATCCTGCGCGGCCTGAAGGACCGCTACGAGCTGCACCACAAGGTGCGCATCCAGGACGCGGCCCTGGTGGACGCGGCGCGGCTCAGCCACCGCTACATCGCCGACCGCTTCCTGCCCGACAAGGCCATCGACCTCATCGACGAGGCGGCCAGCCGGCTGCGCATCGAGATCGACTCCATGCCCACCGAGGTGGACGAGGTGCGGCGCCGCATCGGCCAGCTCGAGATCGAGCGGCAGGGGCTGAAGCGGGAGCAGGACGAGGCCAGCCGGGACCGCCTGGCCTCGGCGGAGAAGGAGCTGGCGCAGAGGAACGAGGAGTTCGCGCGGCTCAAGAGCCGGTGGGACTCGGAGAAGGCCATCATCAAGGAGCTCTCCGACGCCCGCGCCGGCATGGACCTGCTCAAGCTGGAGCAGGAGAAGGCCGAGCGCGCCGCCGACTTCCAGCGGGCCGCCGAGCTCAAGTTCGGCAAGCTGCCGCAGGCGCAGGCCGTGGTGGACCGGGCGCAGGCCAAGCTCGCCGAGCTGCAGCGCGACGGGGCCATGCTCAAGGAGGAGGTCACCCCGGAGGAGATCGCCAAGGTGGTCTCCAGCTGGACCCGCATCCCGGTCTCCCGCCTGCTGGAGGGCGAGGTGGAGAAGCTGCTCTCCATGGAGCAGCGGCTGGAGGCGCGGGTCATCGGCCAGGACGAGGCCCTGCGCGCCGTGTCCGGCGCGGTGCGGCGGGCCCGCTCCGGGCTGCAGGATCCCCACCGGCCCATCGGCTCCTTCATCTTCCTCGGCCCCACCGGGGTGGGGAAGACCGAGACGGCCCGCGCCCTGGCCGAGTTCCTCTTCGACGACGAGGCCGCCATGATCCGGCTCGACATGAGCGAGTACATGGAGCGGCACGCGGTGGCCCGGCTCGTCGGCGCGCCCCCCGGCTACGTCGGGTACGACGAGGGCGGTCAGCTCACCGAGGCGGTGCGGCGCCGCCCCTACGCCGTCATCCTCTTCGACGAGATCGAGAAGGCCCACCGCGACGTCTTCAACGTGCTGCTGCAGATCCTGGACGACGGCCGGCTCACCGACGGCCAGGGGCGCACCGTCGACTTCAGGAACGCGGTGGTCATCATGACCTCCAACCTGGGCTCGGCCGAGATCCAGCGGCTGGCCAGCCGCCCCAACGCCGACCTGAACCAGGTCCGCGAGGCGGCGCTGGAGCTCCTGCGCGCCGAGTTCCGGCCGGAGTTCCTGAACCGGGTGGACGAGACGGTGGTCTTCCGGCCGCTGGGGCGCGAGGCCGTGGGGCGCATCGTGGAGCTCCAGCTCGGCCGCCTCCGCACGCTGCTGGCCGAGCGCCACCTCACCATCGAGCTCTCCGAGGCGGCCCGCGAGACCATCGCCGACGCCGGCTACGACCCGCTCTACGGGGCCCGTCCGCTCAAGCGCGCCCTGCAGCGGCTGGTGCAGGACCCGCTGGCCACCAGGCTGCTGCGCGGCGAGTTCAAGGCCGGCGACCACGTGGTGGTCGACGAGGCGGCCGACGGCTCGGTGCGGTTCAGGAAGGGCGAGCGGCCGGCCGAGGCCGCGCCGGTGGTGCATTAGCGCCCGCGCCAGGCCGGAGCCGGCGCGACACGGCCCAGCCGGGTGGACTCCTTCGGGTGCAGCGCCCGGCCGGTGAGTGCGAGGCCCAGTACGACCTCACCGAGGCTCGCGACTGCGTGCTACCGTTTCCAGTCCCGCGACACCACCCCGGGCTCCACCGTCAGTCAACGGCGGCCGCCCCGAGCACCCGCCTCCACCCGCACCCAAGGGGAACACCGATGAAGCGACTCCTCGCGATGCTGGCCTTGACCCTCGCCCTCCCGGCACTCGCCGCCGACACCATCAAGATCGCCCTGACCGGCCCGTACTCGGGCGGCTCCGCGCCCATGGGCACCTCGGCCCGCGACGGCTCCAAGCTGGCCATCGCCGAGCTCAATGCCGCCGGCGGAATCCAGGTGGGCGACCGGAAGCTCAAGATCGAGATCATCGAGCGCGACGACGAGGCCAAGAACGACCGCGGCGCGCTCATCGCCCAGGAGCTGGCCTCCATGGCCGACCTCTCCGGCGTCCTCGGCTCGGTCAACACCGGCGTGGTCATGGCCGGCGACAAGCACCTGCAGGAGAAGGGCATCACCAAGATCATCGTGCCGGCGGCCGGCTCCAAGTCGATGACCCAGTGGGCCACGCCGGACGGTCCCAGGCAGCTCTCCATCTTCCGCTTCGCCGCCTTCGACGCCATCCAGGCCGGCATGGTGGTGGAGGAGGCCATCAACCGGAAGCTCCTCAAGGTGGCGCTCATCCACGACGACACCAACTACGGCGTGTCCGGCCGCGACGACCTGCTCGACCAGATCAAGAAGCAGGGCAACAAGCTCGAGATCGTGGTCCAGGAGAAGTTCAAGATCGGCGACAAGGACATGACCGCCCAGCTCCTCCAGGCCAAGGCCCTGGGGGCGCAGGCCATCCTCATCTGGGGCATCGGACCGGAGCTGGCCGCCGTGTCGAACGGCATGGCCAAGATCGGGCTCAAGGTGCCGCTCATCGGCGGCTGGACCCTCTCCATGTCCAACTACATCGACAACGCCGGGGCCAACGCCAACGGCACGCTCATGCCGCAGACCTTCATCGAGGAGCCCATCACGCCACGCGCCAAGGCCTTCATCGACGCCTACCACAAGGCCTACGGCGTGACCCGCATCCCCTCGCCGGTGGCGGCCGCCCAGGGCTACGACGCGGTGCTGATCTTCGCGGCGGCGGTCAAGCAGGCCAGGAGCACCGACAGCCTCAAGATCCGCGATGCGCTGGAGGACCTCAAGGAGCCGGTCAAGGGCGTCATCGCCACCTGGGTGAAGCCCTACACGAAGTGGGACCCGGCCAACGTCGAGACGCACGAGGCCTTCCGGCGCGACAAGGTGGTCATGGGCATGGTCAAGGACGGCCGGGTGATCTTCGGCAACGAGGCCGACAAGGCCCGCCTCCAGAAGAGCATGCAGTAGGGGCCGTGCCCGCCTCCTTCATCATCCAGATGGCCGTGAGCGGCGCGCTCATGGGCCTGGTCTACGCGCTCATCGCCTACGGCTTCCAGCTCACCTACGCCACCTCCAAGAGCCTGAACTTCGGGCAGGGGGAGCTGGTGATGGTCTCGGCCTTCGTGACCCTCTCCATCATGGGCACCGGCCTGCCCTATGCGCTGGTGGTGCTGCTCGGCCTCCTCTTCGGCGCGCTGCTCGGACTGGTGGTGGAGCGGACCGGCGTGCGGCTGGCGCTGGAGCAGAAGGGCGAGGGCTGGATCCTCCTCACCATCATCATCGGCCTCTTCCTCTTCTCCTTCGCCGAGAACATCTGGGGGCGGGACGACCGCCCCTTCCCCACCCCCATTCCCTCCGACCCCATCCAGCTCTTCGGCGTGGGCGTGACCGGCCTGGAGCTCTCGGTCGCCATCGGCGTGCTGGCGGTCATGGGGCTGGTGGAGGCCTTCAAGCGGCTCACCTTGCTCGGCAAGGCCTTCGAGGCGGTCTCGGCCGACCGCGACGCCGGCGAGCTCATGGGCATCTCCGCCACCAGCACGGTGATGCTCTCCTACGCCCTCTCCGGCGGGGTGGCCGCGCTGGCCGGCATCCTGGTCTCCCCCATCACCACGGTGGGGCCCACCATGGCCTCGGCGCTGGTCCTGAAGGCCTTCTCGGTGGCGGTGGTGGCGGGCCTCGAGTCCGGCTTCGGCGTGGTGCTGGTGGGCCTCTTCCTGGGGGCGCTGGAGAGCCTGGCCTCCTTCTACGTGGGCAGCGGCTGGCGCGAGGCGCCCGGCCTCATCCTCCTCATCCTGGCCCTGGCCGTGCGCCCCACCGGCGTCTTCGGCAAGGCCGTCATCCGCAAGGTCTGAGCCGCCATGCTGAAGCGACTCCTCCTGGTCCGCGGCGCCGAGCTCCTCCTCTTCCTGACCTTGGCCGCCATCCCGCTGGCCGTCACCAGCTCCTACGCGCTCGGCCTGCTCACGCTGCTCGCCATCTACGGCATCCTCCTCATCGGCCTCGACGTGACGGTGGGCTACCTCGGGCAGGTCAACCTGGGCCAGGCCGCCTTCCTCGGGCTGGGCGCCTACGTGGCTGGCATCGCGGTGACCCGCTACGGCGCCGGCCTCCCGCTGGCCCTCTTCATGGCGGGCGGCGTGGCCACGCTGGTGGGCGCGCTGCTGGCGCTGCCGGCGCTGCGGCTGGAGGGGCCGCAGTTCGCGCTGGCCACCTTGAGCTTCACCGCGCTGACCGCCACCGCGCTCAACGAGATGGAGTGGCTCACCAACGGCGCGCAGGGGCTCTCCATCAGGCTGCCGCCGCTCCTCGGCCACGCGCTCAGCAAGCGGGAGTTCTACTGGCTCTGCGTGCTCGGCTTCGCCGTGGTCTGGGTGGCCATGCGCAACCTGCTCTCCTCCCAGTGGGGTCGGGCCTTCGAGGCGCTGCGCGACAGCCCCATCGCCACCGACGCCATGGGGGTGGGCACCTACCGCCACAAGGTGGCCGGCTTCGCCATGGGCTCCGGGCTGGGCGGCCTGGCCGGCGGGCTGTACGCCCTCAACTTCGAGTACCTGCAGCCGCACGGCTTCCAGTACGAGCTCACCGTCATCCTGCTGCTCGGCGTGGTCCTGGGCGGTCGCAAGAGCCTGTGGGGCGCCTTCGTGGGCGCGACGCTGGTGGCGCTGCTGCCCAACCTGCTCTCCAACCGCAGCCTCTTCCAGGCCTTCTCCGGGCTGGGGTTGCTGGTGGCGCTGCTGGCCGGCGCGCGCGGCCTGAGGCGGCGCACCTTGAAGCCCTTCCAGGCCATCGCGCCCGTGGTGGCCACCGGCGCGCTGGTGGCCGGCGGCTTCCTGGCCAGGAACACCGAGGACTGGCGCAAGGCCATCTTCGCGCTGATGCTCTTCTCGGTGGTGGTGGGGCTGCCCGAGGGGCTGATGGGGTTCGCCGGCCGCGCCCTGGCCGCCCTCTTCCGCGTGGCGCCGCCGCCGCTCCCCGCCCCCTCGCCGCTCGACCAGGTGCTGCCGCCGCGCGCCGCCGACGGCGCGCCGCTGCTGGTCCTCACGGGGCTGAAGCGCCACTTCGGCGGCGTCAAGGCGGTGGACGGCCTGGACCTCACGGTGCGCGCCGGCCAGGTGCACGGGCTCATCGGCCCCAACGGCTCGGGCAAGAGCACCGTGGTGAACGTGGTCTCCGGCCTCTACACGCCCACCGAGGGCGCGCTCACGCTGCGCGGCTCGCCGCTGCCGCTGGGCAGCCTCTTCCAGGCGGCGCGGGCCGGCGTGGCCCGCACCTTCCAGAACCTGCAGCTCTTCACCGGCATGACGGCGCTGGAGAACGTCATGGTGGCCTTGAAGGGCGCCTACCGCGTGCCGCTGCCGCTGCTGGTCCTGGGGCTGGGGCGTGGCGAGGAGCGGCGCGCCCAGGCCGACGCGCTGGCGCTCCTCGACTTCGTGGGGCTGGGTGACCAGGCCCGCACGCCGGCCAGGGACCTCACCTACGGCGCGCAGCGCTTCCTCGAGATCGCCCGCGCCCTGGCCCGCAAGCCGGAGGTCCTCATCCTCGACGAGCCGGCCGCCGGCCTGGCCCACCCCGACGTGGTGAAGCAGGTGGAGCTCATCCGGCGCGTCCACCAGCGCGGCGTCACCATCGTGCTCATCGAGCACCACATGGACGTGGTCACCGAGCTGTGCGACGTGGTGACCGCCCTCGACGGTGGCCGCCTCATCGCCGAGGGGACGCCGGACGAGGTGAAGCGCCACCCCAAGGTCATCGAGGCCTACCTGGGCGCCGTCGCCAGCCCCGCCTCCCCCCCGCCCGCCGCCGCGCCGGCCACCTGACCCGCCGGCACGCCGGCCAGCCGAACAGGACTCGACCCATGCTCGTGGTGAAGGAGCTGCACGCGGGATACGGCCTCTCCGAGGTCCTGGTGGGCACCTCGCTCGAGGTGAAGGCCGGCGCGGTGGTGGCGCTCATCGGCGCCAACGGCGCCGGCAAGACCACCACCATGCGGGCCATCTCCGGGCTGATCACGCCGTCCCGGGGGGAGGTCCTCCTCGACGGCGTGCCGGTGCACGGCCTGCCCGCCTCCAGGATCGCCCGGCTCGGCCTGGCCCACTCGCCGGAGGGGCGCAAGGTCTTCGGCCCGCTCTCGGTGGAGGACAACCTGCTGCTGGGCGCCTTCAACCACCTGCCGCGCTTCTTCGGCTTCCGCGCCAAGGCCGCCCCCGATCTCGGCCACGTCTACGAGCTCTTTCCGCGGCTGCGCGAGCGGCGCGGCCAGCTGGCCGGCACGCTCTCCGGCGGCGAGCAGCAGATGCTGGCCATCGGGCGCGCCCTCATGGCGCGCCCCAAGGTGATGCTCCTCGACGAGCCGTCCATGGGACTGGCGCCGGTCATCGTGCAGGAGGTCTTCCGCACCATCCGCCGGCTCAAGGCGGAGGGCATGACCATGCTGCTCGTCGAGCAGCTCGCCCAGGCGGCGCTCGAGGTGGCCGACTACGCCTACGTCATGGAGCGCGGCCGCGTCACCGTGCACGGCACGCCGGCCGAGCTCCAGCGGGACGAGCGGGTGGTGGCGGCCTACCTCGGGACCACCGGCGCCCACGGCTGAACCGGGGCGCAGGGCGACCCATCGCGCCGCCGCGACGGCCACCCGTGGCGCCGGCCCTCACGCCGCACCCGTGCTATTCCTCCGGCTTCCCGAGGTGACACGAATGCGCTGGCTCAAGAACCTCTTCTCCCGCGGCGGCGACGCCACCGGCCCGGCCGCACCGGCCTCCGTCGAGGCGGCCGCCCCCTCCGCGCCCGAGGCGCCCGGCTGGGCCTCGCACCAGCGGACCAGCCCTGCCGGCCCGGTGGCCATCGCGGTGGATCTCTCGCTGGAGCGGCGTGCGCCGCTGGCCAGCCGGCCGCGGCTGGTGCGGGTTCGCTGCGCGCTGCGGGCCGTCCGCCCCGACGGCCAGCCCGAGCCGGCCGAGGCCGAGGCGCTCACCCGCGTGGAGGACATGCTGGCCGCCGCGCTCGCGCCGGCGGGCGCCGTCTACGCCGGCCGCATCACCCTGGCCGGCTTCCGCGAGCACCTCTTCTACCTGCCCGACGCGGTGGGGGTGCGCGCCGAGCTCGACGCGGTGCGCGCCGCGCTGGCCAGCCACGACCTGGAGGAGCAGGGCGAGGATGACCCGACCTGGCAGGCCTACCGGCAGGAGCTCTTCCCCACCCCGCGCGCCCACCGCTGGCTGCTGGACCGGCGCGAGGTGGAGGGGCTGGCCCGCCGCGGCGACCGGGGCGATCGGCCGCGGCCGGTGGACCACCAGGCCTCCTTCCCCACCGCCGAGGCGCGCGAGGCCTTCGCCGCCGAGGCGCGGGCGCTGGGCTTCGAGCCGGTGGCCCGCCGGGACGATGGTCCGGCGCCCGGCGGCTTCGGAGTCGACCTGCGCCGCGCCGACGCCGTGACGCTGCGGGAGATCCACGCCGTGGCCTGGGGGCTCGCCGAGATCGCCGCGCGCCATGGCGGCAGCTACGACGGCTGGGAGGCCGGGCCGGCCGCCGCCGTCACCGCCTGATGGAGCGCCGCTTCGAGCTCGGGCTCCGCCTCGGGGCCCTGTCGCCCGCGCCGCCGCCCTACTTCTTCCCCTTCTCCTGCTTCGCCAGGAGGCGCTCCATCTGGTCGATGATGCCGTTCATCTCGGCGATGGCGGCGTCGAAGGGCCTGGAGGTGGTCATGTCCACGCCGGCCTCCCTGAGGAGGTCGATGGGGTACTTCGAGCCGCCCGCAGCCAGCATGGCGAGGTAGCCGTCGCGCACCCTGGTGCCCTTGCCCGCCCTGGCCTCTTGGCGCATCGCCGCGGCGATGGAGGTCGAGGCCACCAGGCTGGTGGCGTACTGGTACACGTAATGGTCGTAGTAGAAGTGCGGCACGTAGGCCCACTCCACGCCGATGAGCTCGTCCACCTGGCAGACGCCGGCGTCGTGGCCGTAGTAGTCGCGCACCAGCTTCAGGTAGAGCGTGCTGAGGGCCTCGCCGGTGACCGGTTCGCCCCGCTCCACGCGGCGGTGCACCTCCAGCTCGAACTCGGCGAAGGAGGCCTGGCGGAAGAGCGTGCCGCGCAGGTTGTCGAGGTAGTTGCCGAGCAGCGCCAGCCGCGTGGCGTCGTCCCTGGCCTGGCCCATCATGTGGTGGAGCAGCAGGTTCTCGTTGAGCGTCGAGGCGACCTCGGCCACGAAGATGGGGTAGTCGGAGGTCGGGAAGGGCTGCGTGTTGATGGCCAGCCAGGTGTGCATGGAGTGGCCCGACTCGTGGGCCAGGGTGGAGAGGTCGTCGTACTTCCCGTTGAAGTTGAGCAGCTGGTAGGGGTGGACGCCGTAGACGCCGCTGGTGGAGTAGGCGCCGGCCCGCTTGCCGGTGCTGGGCAGGAAGTCGGTCCAGCGGCTCTCGTACCCCTTCTTCAGCGCCGCCACGTAGGGCTTGCCCAGCGGGGCGAAGGCCTCGAGCGTGATGGCCCGCGCCTCCTCCGGCCCGAACCGCAGGTCCACCTGGCCGACCATGGGGGCGTAGAGGTCCTGGTAGCGGAGCTTCTCCACGCCGAGCATGCGCTGCCTGAGCTTCAGGTAGCGGTGGAAGGTGGGCAGGCTGCGTCGCACGTCGGACACCAGCTGGGTGTAGACGGAGGTGGGGATGTTGCCGCGGAAGAGCGCCGCCGAGAGCGTGTCGGGGAACTTGCGAACCTTGGCCGAGAAGTGGTGGGCCTTGAGCTGCGCCTCGAGGGTGGTGCCGAAGGTCCGCTCGTACCCCTTCACCGCGCCGAAGAACTCCTTGAAGACGAGCTCGCGGTCGGCGCGCACCGCCGAGGCCCGGTGCAGCGAGAAGGTGGCGGGATCGAGCCGCGCCTCCTCGCCGGTGGAGAGCTTCACCCTGGGGTAGGGCAGGTCGGCGTCCTTCAGGATGCCGAAGGCCGCCTGGCCCGCGCCGGTCAGGTTGCCCGCCTCGGCCAGGATCCCCTCCTCGCTGGCCGAGAGGGTGTGCGGCTTGCCGCGCAGCGTGTCCTCCAGGAAGAAGCGCCAGGGGGCCAGCCTCGGCTCCTTGGCCAGGAAGTCCCGCACCCTGGCGGGGTCGAGCGCGAGGAGCTCCGGCTGGATGAAGGCGGCGGCGGCCGACAGGTCCACCGCGAGCTTCTCCGCGCCCTGGCGAAGCTCGCGCGGGCGCGTCGCCCGGGTGTCCTCGTCGGAGCGCGCGGAGGCATAGACGTCGAGCCTGGACAGGTCGAGCTCGATGGCGCTGGAGAGCGCGAGCGCGGCGTGGAGCGCCTGGGCGGAGTCGCCCAGGTGGCCCTTGTGGGCGGCCAGCGCCGGGAGGCGCGCGGCCAGGGCGGCGCGGGCCTGCTCCCAGGCCGCCTCCGACGGATAGAGCTCGTCGAGGTTCCACGTGAGCGCGACGGGGATCTCGGAGCGCTCCTTGGCGACGGCCGGCGCGACGAGCGCGGTGGCCAGGGCGAGGGCGGCGGCGAGGCGGCTGAGGGTGCGGGTCGGGCGCAAGGGAGGCTCCTCCGAGACGTGGCGCGGGCTTCAGCCCGACGCCCGTCGGAGCAGGGAGGCCGGCGCAGGGGCTTCGTGACAGGGCGCTCCCGGATGGGGCCAACCCGGGAGTGGGGCCGGGTGGCCAGCCACGACCTGGCAGGGCGGGCGGCGCGCGGCGCGCTCAGCCGCCGTCGTCCCCGGGCCCGGGCGGCGCGCGCGGGCCGTAGAAGACCTCCTCGAGGCAGAGCCCCTGTGGCGGCGCGGTGGGACCGGCCAGCCGCCGGTCGCGGGCGAAGAGGAGCGCCTCCATCGAGCCGGGCGCGCGCCGCTGGAGCCCCACCTCGACCAGCGTGCCGGTGATGTTGCGCACCATGTGCTTCACGAAGGCGGTGGCCTCCAGCACCAGGTCGACGCGGCCGCCCGCCTCGCCGAGCACCTCGCAGCGACGCACCTCGCGGACCGCGTGGGCGCACTCGCAGTCGGACGCCTGGAAGCTGGCGAAGTCGTGGCGCCCGGTGAGGCGCGCCGCCGCGTCGCGCATGGCCGCCACGTCGAGCGGGCGGAACTGCTGCCAGGCCTGCAGCCGCGCCAGCGGGGACCGTCCCGGGCCGTTCTCGATGCGGTAGCGGTAGCGCTTGCCCGCGGCGCTGCGCCGGGCGTCGAAGCCCTGCGGCTCGAGCGAGGCGGCGCGCACCGCCACGTCGGCCGGCAGGAGCGCGTTCATGCCCTGCACGTAGGCCTTCAGCGGCAGCGGCTCGGCCTCGAAGAAGGAGCAGACCTGGCCGAGCGCGTGGACTCCGGCGTCGGTGCGCCCGGCCGCGGTGACCCGGCGCGGCGCCTTGTGGAGC
>JANNKC010000320.1:0-1569 GCA_031396105.1 Anaeromyxobacter sp. | reverse complement strand
GCGTTTGGCGAGGCCCGGAAATCACGTGAGAGGATCGCCTCATGGAGACCACCACCATGACGACCACCTCCCTCGACCTCCCCGCCGCCCGGCAGGCGCGCGATGGCCTGGCCACGCTGCTGCGCGCCGAGCGCGGCGCGGCGGCCGACTTCCTGCGGGCGCTCGCCGACTTCGACCACCGCCGTGGCTGGGAGCGGCTGGGGCACGCCTCGCTCTTCGCGTTCCTGTATGCCGAGCTCGGCCTCTCGACCGCCGCCACCTTCTGGAGGATGAGCGCCGCCCGGTTGCTGCAGCGGTTCCCCGAGCTCATCGAGCCGCTGCGAGACGGCAGGTTGTGCCTCACCACCACGGCGGAGCTGGCCAAGGTGCTGACCGCGGAGAACCGGGCCGAGGTGCTCCCGCGCTTCTTCGGATCCTCGGCACGGGAGGCGAAGGAGCTGGTCGCCGAGCTGCTGCCGCGGGAGGCGCCGCCGGTGAAGACGGTGGTGACTGGCCTGGAGCGGCGCGAGCCGGCGCCGCAGCCGCCCCTGTCGCTCCAGTCCGCCCGGCCGGAGGCGTCGGCCTCGACGCCGGCCCCCATTTCACTTTGGGCGCCCGAAATGGGAACGACCCACCCCGCGTGGGTCACCGGCCGGCGCGACGAGGTGGAGCCGCTCACCGCCGAGCTGCGCCGGCTCCACGTCACCGTGTCGCGCGGCCTGCTGGAGAAGGTGGCCCGCGCCCGGGACGGCCTCTCTCACGCCCTCCCCGGCGCCACCACCGAGCAGGTGCTGGAGGCGGCGCTCGACCTCCTGCTGGAGCACCAGGCGAAGGCGCGAGGACACGTGAAGCGGCCGCGGGCGAGGTTCGAGGCGGCGGCTCGCGAGCCCTCGGACGCGGAGACTGCGCCGGCGCAGCAGGCTCCGCCGCTCACGCTCCTCCCGGTCGAGCCACCTCCACCCCGCCGCACCGGCCCCCGCGAAGCCATCCCCGCCGCGGTGCGCCGCGCCGTCTGGGAGCGGGACGACGGCCGCTGCGCCTGGCCGCTCGACGGGGGCGGCTGCTGCGGCTCGACGCACCGGCTCCAGCTGGACCACATCGTGCCGTGGGCGCGTGGCGGAACGACCACGGTCGAGAATCTGCGGATCACCTGCGCCATCCACAACCGCCTGGCGGCGCGGCAGGCGTTCGGGTCCCGGTGGATGGGACGGTACGCCGTCGCCCCGGCCTGAACTGCGCCGCCGGCCATTCGCGCCGCCGGTGGTCATGCGGAGTGGGCGGCCCGCACCAGCGGTAAGGGGTGGCCCCGAGCGGCCCCGACCGAGGTGGAGCGTCAACGTCCATTCCCTTCACCGGAACCGGACGGGCCGTGGCAGGCTCCGACCCGCCATGGCACACCATCACGGACACGCCGGCGGACACGAGCCCGGACAGCCCGGGCACGGTCAGGCCCAGGAGGGCGATCGGCCGCGCGACCAGCACGGCAACCCGCTGGACCTCGAGGCCTACCTCGACAAGCTCGAGTCGCCGGAGCGGGCCGCCTGGCAGAAGCCGGACGAGCTCGTGTCCGCGCTGCGCCTTCCCCCCGGC
>JANNKC010000319.1:0-2051 GCA_031396105.1 Anaeromyxobacter sp. | reverse complement strand
GCGTTTGGCGAGGCCCGGAAATCACGTGAGAGGATCGCCTCATGGAGACCACCACCATGACGACCACCTCCCTCGACCTCCCCGCCGCCCGGCAGGCGCGCGATGGCCTGGCCACGCTGCTGCGCGCCGAGCGCGGCGCGGTGGAGGCGGCGCTCGACCTCCTGCTGGAGCACCAGGCGAAGGCGCGGGGTCAGGTGAAGCGGCCACGGGCCAAGGTCGATTCGACGGCTCGCGAATCCTCGATCGCGGTGTCTGCGCTTGCTCCGGAGGCTGTGGCGCTCGAGCTCCTCCCGGTCGAGCCGCCTCCACCGCGCCGCACCGGCCCGCGCGAAGCCATCCCCGCCGCCGTGCGCCGCGCCGTCTGGGAGCGCGACGGCGGCTGCTGCGCCTGGCCGCTCGACGGGGGCGGCTGCTGCGGATCCACGCACCGGCTTCAGCTCGACCACATCGTGCCGTGGGCGCGCGGCGGGGAGAACACGGTCGGGAATCTTCGGATCGCCTGCGCCACCCACAATCGCCTGGCGGCGCGGCAGGCTTTCGGGACCAGGTGGATGGGACGGTACGCCGGCGCCCCGGCCTGATCCCCCCCCTGCGGACCGCGGCAGCGGACCGCCCAGCCACGGGAACTCGGGGGTGCCCTACCGGGGCCGAGAGCCTTGAGGGGCGTAAGCGAGGTGCGCTGTCCAGCGCACGACGCCTCGGGAGTCAGCGGTGAGAAGTGGAACGGCCGCTGGTGCAGGTGAGGCCGGACGCCAGGCGGCGGAGAGGCTGCGACCCGAAAGGGGAAGGCCAATGCGAACGCGGGAACCCTGCTCGAGGGAGCACACCATGGTGAAGCTCGCCTTCGGCGCCTTGGCCCTGGCCGTCCTCGCCGGCGCCGCCGCGTGCGGCTCCAGGTCCCCCGACCCCGCGCCTCTCCCTGCCGCCTGTGTCACGGCCGAGGACTGCGGCGACGACAACGCCTGTACGGTCGAGACGTGCATGGGAGGCGTCTGCAGCAGCGCGTACCTGGAGCGCACCGCCACCGTGCTGCTGGGCGCCGGTCCAGCCGGGACCGACGCCGCCATGTTCACGATGGCGGCCACGAGCGGCTCGGTGATCCCGCGCACGACGCACACGTTCTGCCCGGACGGCGCCGACCCCGCGACCGATCCGCCCACCTGCGTCGGAGAGCTCGACCTGCCCTCCGCCGCCGGCGCGGCGTTCACCCCGGCGGCCGGCGGCGCCGGTGGGACGCTCGTCGCGGTCGTGCCGACCCGCTTCGCCAGCCTGGTCACGCAGGTCTTCCAGACCTCCGGGACCATCGGCAGCGGCAGCATCGCGGTCGTCGGGAACGGCGCCTGCGCCGGCAGCGCCCAGACCTACGCGAGCTTGCCCGTGCAGGTGGCGTTCACCATCAGCGAGGGCGGCGAACTCGACGCGACCGCCTCGGTGGACGTGGTCTCGCTCGCCAACGCGACCGTGGAGTGCATCTCCGGCAACGTGGCGGGCCAGGTCCGCGTGCAGCTCGAGGCCGCCGGCCGCAGCCTCATCCGGGCGAGCCTGCAGGCCTCGCTCGAGCTTGCGCTCGAGCGGCAGCTCTGCGCTGGGCCGCCCTGCCCGCCCGGCTTCTCCGACCTCGGAGGGCTCTGCCGGAAGGGCGGCGCCGCCTCCGCCCCTTGCATGGCTCGTCCCCGCGACCCGAAGACCCACCTCCTCGAGCCGGCGGCCTGCGTGCCGTGAGGCCACCGCCCTCCAGCGACTCCAGCGCCGCCCTGGTCTGGCTGCCTCCCTCGTGGCTGGCCTTGGGGAGCGTCAACGTCCATTCCCTTCACCGGAACCGGACGGGCCGTGGCAGGCTCCGACCCGGCATGGCACACCATCACGGACACGCCGGCGGGCACGAGCCCGGACAGCCCGGACACGGTCACGCCCAGGAGGGCGATCGGCCGCGCGACCAGCACGGCAACCCGCTGGACCTCGAGGCCTACCTCGACAAGCTCGAGTCGCCGGAGCGGGCCGCCTGGCAGAAGCCGGACGAGCTCGTGTCCGCGCTGCGCCTTCCCCCCGGC
>JANNKC010000308.1:0-14460 GCA_031396105.1 Anaeromyxobacter sp. | reverse complement strand
GGGAAGCTGGCCCTCGACGCCCTGCTGGAGGGCCGGGCCGACCTCGCGGCGTGCGCCGAGACCCCGGTGGTGTTCGCCGAGCTTCGAGGGCAGCACGCCTCCGTCCTGGCGTCGATCGCGAGCGGGACCAGGAACCAGGCGGTCCTGGCGCTGAAGCAGGCCGGCATCTCCGCGCCGGCCGACGTGAAGGGAAGACGGATCGGCGTGACCCTGGGGACGACGGGTGACTTCTTCCTGGACACCTTCTTGCTGCGCCACGGCGTGGACCGCCGGGACGTGCGCTTCGTGGACCTCCGGCCGGACCAGATGGCCGACGCGCTCGCCCGCGGAGCGGTGGACGCCGTGGCCACCTGGGTGCCCGTGACGTTCGCCCTGCAGGCCCGCTTCGGCGAGCGGCTCCAGACCTTCTACGCCGAGGACCTCCACGCCGAGGACGCCCTCCTGGTGGGGAGACGGGGCTTCGCCGAGCAGCGGCCCGAGGCGGCCAGGAAGGTCCTGCGCGCCCTGCTCAAGGCGGAGGCGCTGGTCCGCGACCACCCGGAGGAGGCTCGCCGGTCGGTGGCCCCGGTACCGGACGAGGAGGCCGGGTTCCTCGACGCGTCGCTGGGCCTCTTCGAGTTCCAGGTGCGGCTGGATCAGAGCCTGCTGGTCCTCATGGAGGAGGAGGCGCGCTGGGCCCTCCGGTCGGGCCTGGCGCCGGCGCAGCCTGCCCCCGACTTCCTCGCGGCCATCGCGATGGTCCCCCTGCTCTCCGTGAGGCCCGACCGCGTCGGGCTCAGGTAGGTCGGCCCATGAAGCTGAAGACCCGCTTCCGGATCACCGCGATGGCGTCCCTCGGCGCCACCCTGGTGCTCGCCCTCGTGCTGGCCTGGGCCTTCATGGCGACCCGGAAGGCGAGCGAGAACGACGGCCTGGCCGAGTCCCTGCTGCAGGTGGCGTTCGAGCGGGGTCTCCTCCGGGACGAGTACCTCCTGCTCCATGAGCCGCGGGCCAGGGCACAGTGGGTGGCCAAGACGGCGCAGCTCGAGGCGCTCCTGGGACACGCCGCCGCCGAGTTCGAGACCCCGACGGAGCGGCGCGTCGTGGCCGAGATGGCGGCGCTCCTGGAGCGGAGCACCGCCATCTTCGAGGAGCTCTATCGAGTCGGCGAAAACGCCAGGATGGATGCGGAGGCACCCGGGCCGGGCGGGAGGTTCCGGGAGCGTGCCACCAGCCGGCTCCTGCTCATCTCGCACGACCTGAATGGCCGGGCCAGGCAGCTCGCGGCCTCGGCGTCCGCCCGCTTCGAGTCCACCCTGGGGCGGACCGCCTGGACCGTGGTCGTCCTGCTCGGCGTGGTCCTGGCCGTCAGCTTCACCAACGCCCGCATGGCCGCGAGCGTCGTGGAGCGTCGCGTCTCGCTCTTGCGGGATGGCGCCGAGCAGGTCTCCGCCGGAAACCTGGACCACCGGATCAGCGTCCAGGGCGACGACGAGCTGGCGGAGCTCGGAGTCGCCTTCGACCGGATGACCGCCCGGCTGCAGGCCTCCTACGCCGCCCTGGAGGTGTCGAACCGGGAGCTGGAGGCCTTCTGCTACGCCGTCTCGCACGACCTGCGCGCGCCGCTCCGCTCCATCTCCGGCTTCAGCCAGGCGGTGCTGGAGGACTACGGCGGGACGCTGGACGCCACCGGCCGGAAGTACCTCGAGATGGCCAGTGACGGGGCCCGCGAGATGGGCCAGCTCATCGACGACCTGCTGGGCCTCTCGCGGGTGGCGCGGGCCGAGATGGCGCGGCTGCCGGTGGACCTCTCGGCGCTGGCCCGATCGGTCACCGAGGACCTGCGACGCTTCGAGCCGGAGCGGCGGGTCGAGGTCGCGATCGCCCCGGACCTGGTCGCGCAGGGGGACCAGACGCTCCTCCGGCTCGCCGTCGAGAACCTGCTTCGCAACGCCTGGAAGTTCACCTCCCGGCACGCCACGGCGCAGATCACCTTCGGGGGAGCCGCCTCTCCCGCTGGCGACACGTTCTTCGTCGCCGACGACGGCGCGGGCTTCGACATGACCTACGCCGACAAGCTGTTCCACCCGTTCCAGCGCCTGCACCGGACCAGCGAGTTCCCGGGCACCGGCATCGGGCTCGCCACCGTGAATCGCATCATCCTCAGGCACGGCGGGAGGGTCTCGGCCCGGGGCGAGGTCGAGAAGGGCGCCACCTTCACCTTCACCTTGCCGCGCACAGGAGAGCCACATGCCTAGCCGGGTCATACTGCTGGTCGAGGACAACGAGAAGGACGTGGTCCTGACCGAGCGAGCCTTCAAGCAGAGCAAGATCGCGAACGAGCTCCGGGTCGTGCGGGACGGGGCCGAAGCCCTGGAGTACCTGCTCGGACCAGGAGCCGGGGACGCCGCCCACCCGGTGCCGGCCATGGTCCTGCTGGACCTCAAGCTGCCCAAGGTGGACGGGCTGGAGGTGCTCCGCCGGCTGCGCAAGGATGACAGGACCCGGCTCCTGCCCGTGGTGATCCTCACCAGCTCCAACGAGGAGCAGGACATCATCGGCGGCTACGACGGTGGCGCGAACAGCTACATCCGCAAGCCGGTCGACTTCGCGCAGTTCCTGGCGGCGGTGACCAGCCTGGGGATGTACTGGCTGGTGCTGAACGAGCCGCCGCCGCGCGCCCGGTAGCGCCAGGGGTCGGCCGGGACTTCCCCCGGGCCGGAAGGAGGACACCATGAGGGTGCTGAACGTGGAGGACAGCGCCCGTGACTCGGCGCTGATCGAGCGGGAGCTCCGGAAGGGCTTCGGGGCCGTCGAGCTGTCCCGCGTGGAGACGCCCGAGGGCTTCGCGGCCGCGCTCGAGGGGCCTCCCTTCGACATCGTCATCGCCGACCACAGCCTCCCGCGCTTCAGCTCGCTCGCCGCGCTCGCCGCGCTGCGGGCCTCGGGCCGTGACACCCCGCTGATCGTGGTCTCCGGCACCATGGGGCTGGGCTTCGCCGTGGAGGCCATGCGAGCCGGCGCGCGCGACTACCTCGTCAAGGCCGACCTGGTGCGCCTCAACGCGGTCGTCGACCGGGAGCTCCGGGACGTCGGGGCTCGCAGGCTGGAGACCGAGCGGCACGCCCTGGCGGCCATCGACCGGCGGAGGTCCCAGGAGGCCCTGCGAGTCAGCGAGGAGCGCTACCGCGTGCTGGTGGAGACCTCGCCGAACGGCGTCGCCCTGATCGAGCTCGACTTCACCGTCATCAAGGCGAACCGCCGGCTCGCCAGCCTGCTCGGCATCGAGGACGCCTCGGCCCTGGAGGGCCGCCGGCTGACCGACTTCGTGGCCGAGGAGGACCGTGGCCGTGCCGAGTCGGACCTGGCCAGCTGCGTGGCGCGGGGCGACCCCATGGAGAGCCTGGTCCGCTTCCGCCACGGAGAGGCCTCGTTCGACGGCGAGATCTCCGGCGCGGTGACCAGCGGCGACGAGGCCAAGCCCGCCCTGGTGGTCATCATCCGCGACGTGACGGAGCAGCGGAGGCTGCAGGCGCGCCTGGCGCAGTCCGACCGGATGGCGAGCGTGGGGATGCTGGCGGCCGGCGTGGCGCACGAGATCAACAACCCGCTCACCTACGTCCTCTGCAACCTGGAGAGCCTGGCGGCCGACCTGCCGGCCGTCGAGGCCGCGGTGCCCACTCCGGACGAGCCGCTCGAGCTGCAGGAGCGAGCCAGGGAGGCGCTGGAGGGGGCGCACCGCATCCGGGAGATCGTCCGGGACCTCAAGGTCTTCTCCCGCGCCGGGAGCGAGCGGCTCGAGCCCGTGGCCCTCAACAAGGTGCTCCAGGGCGCGGTCAACATGACCCACAACGAGGTGAAGTACCGCGCCCGGCTGGTCGCGGACTACGGCGCCTTGCCGCCGGTGCTGGCCAACGAGGGACGGCTGGCCCAGGTGTTCCTCAACCTGCTCGTCAACGCGGCCCAGGCCATCCGCGAGGGCGACGTGGAGCGCAACACCATCTCCGTGAGGACCTGGACCGAGGGGGACTCCGTGCTGGCCGAGGTGCGCGACACCGGCGTGGGCATGTCGTCCGACGTCCAGAAGAGGATCTTCGATCCGTTCTTCACCACCAAGCCGGCGGGCATCGGGACGGGCCTGGGGCTGGCCATCAGCCGCGAGATCGTGGAGGCGGCGGGCGGCTCCATCTCGGTGGAGAGCCGACCTGGAGAGGGCGCCCGGTTCCTGGTGCGGCTGCCGGTGGGGACGACCCCGCTGGCGCCGGCCGGTCGAGGGCCGATCCCGGCCGCTGGCAGTGGGCCAGGCCCGCGGCGGGGGCGGGTCCTGGTGGTGGACGACGAGGCGTTCGTCCGGGCCGCGGTGGTCCGGTTGCTGCGCGCGGAGCACGACGTCGTCGAGGTCGAGAGTGGCCATGCGGCGGAGTTCGTGCTGATCTCCGACGACCGGTTCGACGTCATCCTGACCGATCTCCTCATGCCCGACGTGTCGGGGATGGACCTCTACGAGCGCCTGGCCGCCTCACGTCCCGACCTGGCGGCCCGGGTGGTCTTCATGACCGGCGGCGTGTTCACGCAGCGCGCCACCACCTTCCTGCAAGGCCTGTCGAACACCCGGATCGAGAAGCCCATCGACTCCGCCAGCCTGCGGCAGGTGGTGCGAGTGCTGGTGGCCTCGCGCGTCGTCGGCTGACGAGGTCCAGCAGGAGGTGAGGTCGCCGGCGCCCCATGGCTGGCGCGGGGGGATCGGGGGTGCCCGGTCTGCTGAGGCCGGCGTCCCGCGCTCAGGCGCCAGGAGCCGCCAGCAGCTCCCTGGCGGCGGCCACCGCCGCCGCGGCGCCGGCCAGGGCCAGGACATCGCCGGTCCGAAGCTCCTCCCTGGCGCTCGGGACCATCACCCCACCCTCCGCGCGCCAGAGCGCCAGGACCGTCGCCCCGGTCCTGCCGCGGAGGTCGAGCGTCGCCAGGGTCTTCCCGACGGCGCCGCAGCCCGGCTCCAGCCTGACCGCGACCGGCTCGCCCAGCCCGGGGAGGAGCTGGCGCAGCGGCGCCAGCGCGTCCTGGTGCGTCTGCTCCGGCCCCTCGGCGTGGCGCGCCAGGGCCTCCACGATGACCTGGGCGCCCGCGCGGACGTGCCCCTGGAGGTTGGCGGCCCCCCGCCAGACGGCCACGCCGAGCGCGACCAGCGGCACCGCCAGCACCACGGCGCCCGCCCCGCCCGGCACGAACGGCTGCGTGACGGCCAGGATGGGCAGGCCGGTCAGGCTGACGGTGGCGAACTGCAGCGTCAGGACCAGCGCCCGCCGCGGCGCGGCGGCCAGGTCCACCTGCCGCTCCGTGGGCTCGGGCAGCGCCGCGGCCGCCAGCACCTCGCCCATGCGCCTGCCGTTCCGCAGGACGCCGGCGCAGAACGGCACCGCCGCCAGGCTGGCGGCGCCGACCACCAGCCACCGGCCCACCGCGCGGTCGAGGCCGAGGTAGGCATCCACCGCCCGCCCGCCCGGCTCGACGGCCAGCGAGGCCACGATGACCAGGCCCGCGATGAGGGCGGCGTCGAGCACCAGCACCCGGACGATGCGCCTGGACGCCGCGGCGGTGGTGGCCCGGCGCGGAGAGGTGCGCACCCGCTCCAGCCAGCTGCCGTAGAGCGCGGCCACCGTCTGGAGAGGCCGCGGCAGCTTCCGATCGACCCAGGAGGCGGCTGGGTCCGCGGCGCGGATGAGCCAGGGCGTGGTCAGGGTGGTGATGGCGGAGACCGCCACCGCCACCGGGTAGAGGAAGTCGGGGGTGGCGCCGAGCGACAGGCCCAGCCCGGCGATGATGAAGGAGAACTCGCCGATCTGCGCCATGCTCATGGCGGCCTGCACCGAGGTCCGCGTCCCCTGCCCGCTCAGGAAGGCTCCGAAGGCGACGCTCACCACCTTGCCGCCGACCACCACCGCCGTGAAGGCGGCGATGGCGCCCAGGTGGCGCACGATCACGGCCGGGTCGATGAGCATCCCCACCGAGACGAAGAAGACCGCCGCGAACATGTCGCGCACCGGCCGGACCAGGTGCTCGACGTACCGCTGCTCGCCGGACTCCGCCACCAGGGAGCCGGCGATGAAGGCGCCCAGCGCCACCGAGTAGCCGAGCTCGCGCGCCAGGAGCGCCACGCCGAAGCAGAGCCCCAGGACGGCCACCAGCGTCGTCTCTGGCCGGTCGATGCGCCGGACCCAGCGCACGGCGCGGGGCACCAGCAGCATGCCCACCCCCAGCAGCGCGCCCAGGAAGAGCGCCAGCCGGCCCACCGTGGTGGCGAGCTCGAGGCCGGAGACGCCGGCGCCGCGCGCGAAGGCGGTGAGCAGCGCCATGAGGATGATGGCGATGAGGTCCTCGACGATGAGGACGCCCACCACGAGCTCGCGGAGCTTGCCGCGGATGCCGAGCTCGCCGAACGCCTTTGCGATGATGGTGGTGCTGGAGATGGCGCTGACGGCGGCCGCGAAGGCGCTCTCCAGGACCGACCACCCGAAGAGGCGCCCGGTGATGAACCCCAGACAGAGCATGAGGCTGGCCTCCACGAAGGCCGTGACGCCCGCGACCGGGCCGACCTCCGCGAGCTTGCGCAGGCTGAACTCCAGCCCCAGCGCGAACATGAGCAGGATGACGCCCAGCTCCGACAGGGTCTGGACGACGCCGACGTCGGCCACCAGCGGGATGGGAACGTGGGGGCCGACGATGACCCCGGCCAGGACGTAGCCCAGCACCACCGGCTGCCGGAGCCGCTGGAACAGCACGGTGGTGAGGGCCGCCACGCCGAGGACGACGGTGAGCGCGACCAGGAAGTCGTGGGCCCCGTGCATGCCTCAGTGCCTAGCATGGCTCCGGGCCTGGGCCGACCGGTGAAGAACTTGCCGACCCGGATGGCCCTCACCCGCCGCTGAGCGCCTGCACGATCTGCAGCTCGGCGGCCGGCCCGAGCGGCCGGGAGAGGTCGAACACCTGCTCGCCATCGACGAAGAAGCGGACGTGAGGTCGGAGCTGGTCCTGCTCGTCGATGACGCGGAAGCGGAGGCCGGGGTACTGGCGGTCGAGATCCGCCAGCACGGCCCCGAGCGTGGCGCCGGACGCCTCGGCGAGGCGCGCCCCGGTGTAGGAGCGCAGCGGCGTGGGGATGATGACCTGCACGTCTCGACCTCGGGCCTCCTGCCGCCTCACGCGAGCTCGGCGGCCTCCAGCGCGTAGATCTCGGGGAGGTGGCGCGCCGCGCAGCTCCACCGCTCGCCCTCGTCGCGGCTCGTCCAGAGCTCGCCACCGGTCGTCCCGAGGTACAGGCCGACCGGATCCCGCCCGTCGGCGGCCATGGCCTGGCGCTTGACCGTCCACCAGGCCTGCGACTGGGGCAGGCCGCCGTCGAGCCGCCGCCAGCTCTTGCCGCCGTTTCGCGTCACGTAGGCGGCAGCCTGCCCGCCGGGGCTGGTGCGGGGCCAGACCGAGGTGCCGTCCATGGGGAAGACCCACGCCGTGTCCTCGTCGCGCGGGTGCACCACCATCGGGAAGCCGACATCCCCGACCCGCCTGGGCATGCTCCGGCCGATGCGCGTCCAGGCGCGCGAGGGGCGGTCGAGCCGGTAGATGCCGCAGTGGTTCTGCTGGTAGAGCCGGTCCGGCCTGGTGGGGCAGAGGCGCACGCAGTGCGGGTCGTGGAAGGCGATGGTCGCAGGATCGAGCCCCTCGACCACCTCCATGCCCTCCACGAGGGGCGTCCAGCTCGCGCCACGGTCGAGCGACTCGTGCACCCCGCCGCTCGACATGCCCAGGTAGAGGTGGGCCGGATCCCGCGGGTCGACGATGACCGAGTGGAGCTTCGGCCCGTCGGGCGTCCCGTCCTGCGGGCCGCCCATCCAGGCCCGGTAGCCGGGGTCGTCGTTCAGCCCGGAGACGGGCTCCCAGCCGACACCGCCATCGGAGGAGCGGAAGAGCCCGTGCGGCGACGTCCCCGCGTACCAGACGCCCGGCTCGGAGGCGTGGCCGGGGGTGAGCCAGAAGGTGTGGTCGACCACGCGCCCCTTCTCGCCCTCCGCCGCCTTGGGGAACGCGGGCGGCCGCGCGGCCTCCTTCCAACTCCGGCCGAGGTCCGTCGAGCGGAACACCGTCGGGCCGAGGTGGCCGGTCCTGGCCGCCGCGAGCAGCGTCCGGCGGTCGCGGGGATCGAGGACCAGGTGGCTGACGACGTGGCCGAGGAAGTGAGGTCCGTCGGGTCGCCACGTCCGGCGCGCCGCGTCGCCGCGGAAGAGCCAGGCCCCCTTCCGCGTCGCGACCAGGATGAGCTGGGAACGGGCCGCCGCGGCCCTCCGCTTCTTCCGGGGTGCCGGCTTCCTGCCGCCACTCACCATGGGTATGACCCTCCCTCGAGCCTCGTGCCAGGCGCTGGAACCTGACTGTAACGACGCGAAGGCACGGTCGCGCGGTGCCCGCGCGGGTGGGACCCCGTCCGGAATCCGGGGCAGCGCGGCGAGTCGGACCCCTCCTGGGAAGGGGGCGCCCGTGGCCCGCGGGCTCCCGGCTTGCTACACCGCTTCCATGAAGGTGGCTGGGGTCCTGCTCGCCGCCGGCTCGGCGACCCGCATGGGACGGAACAAGCTCCTCCTCGAGCTCGACGGCGAGCCCATGGTGCGCCGCGCCGCGCGCGCCGCCATCGAGGCCGGCCTCGAGCCGGTGCTGGTGGTCCTGGGTCACGAGGGCGAGCGGGTCGCCGAGGCGCTCCGCGGACTCGACTGCGAGCTCGTCCGGAACCCCGACCACGCCGGCGGGATCAACACCTCCCTCTCGGCCGGCATCGCCGCGGTGCCGCCGGACTGCGCCGCCGCGGTGGTGCTGCTCGGCGACATGCCGCTGGTCGGCGCGGCGCAGATCGCGGCCCTGGTGGCGCGCTGGCGCGAGACCGGGGCGCCGCTCGTCGCCTCGCGCTACGGCGAGGCGCAGGCGCCGCCCACCCTGTACGGCCGCGCCCTCCTCGCCGAGCTGGTGGGCGGCCGGGGCGAGGGTCGAGGACGGGAGGTGGTGCACCGGCACCGCGGCGATGCCGCCTTCGTGGCGCAGCCCGAGGCGGCGCTCCCGGACGTGGACGTGCCGGAGGATCTCCTGCGGGTTCGGGCCCACGCCGGCTCCGGGGTGTCGACATGACCGATCACGAGCTGGTGCTGGCGCAGGCGTCCGAGTGGAGCGACGGCGGGCTGGGCGTGGCCGTCGCCACGGTCACCAGCACCTGGGGTTCGGCGCTCCGCCCGGTGGGCAGCCAGCTCGCGGTGAACGAGCGCGGGGCGTTCGTCGGCTCGGTGTCCGGCGGCTGCATCGAGGGGGCGGTGGTCCTGGAGGCGCTCGAGGCCATCCGCGACGGGACGGCGCGCCGGCTCACCTACGGCGTCTCGAACGATCGCGCCTGGGAGCTGGGCATGGCCTGCGGGGGCACCATCGAGGTGTACGTGGAGCGGCTCGAGTGAGGCGCGAGCTCCTCTCGGCCCTGCGGCGCGACCTGGCGGCCCGGCGGGCGGTGGTCCTGGCGACCGAGCTCGGCGCCGGGTCGTCGCGGCTGGTCCACCCCTTCGACGACGGCGGCGCCGACGCGCTCTCCGGCGCCGCCCGCGAGGCGGCGCTGCGGGACGAGTCGCGGACCGTGGAGACGCCGGCCGGCCCGGTCTTCCTGCGGGTCTTCAACCCGCCGGTGCAGGTCTTCATCGTCGGCGCGGTGCACGTGGCCCAGACCCTGGCGCAGCTGGTGCGGCTGGTCGGCTACGACGTGCTGGTGATCGACCCGCGGCGCTCCTTCGCCACCCCGGAGCGCTTCCCCGGCATCCCCCTCTCCGGCGAGTACCCCGACGAGGTCTTCGCCGGGCGGCGCCTCGACCGCCGCGCCGCGGTGGTGACGATGACGCACGACCCCAAGATCGACGATCCCGCCCTGGCCGCCGCGCTGCGCTCGGAGGCCTTCTACGTCGGGGCGCTGGGGAGCCGGAAGACGCAGGCCGCCCGGCGCGAGCGGCTGGCGCAGCAGGGGCTCTCCGGCGCGCAGCTCGACCGGATCCACGGACCGGTCGGCCTCGATCTCGGCGCCGTCTCGCCCGGCGAGATCGCCGCCTCGATCCTGGCTGAGCTGGTCGGGTGCCTGCGGCCGTCCAAGAAGCGCGGCCCGTGAACGCGGCCGACCTCTACCAGGACGCGCTGCTCCGGCTGGCCCGGGAGGCGACCGGGGCCGGAGCGCTCGAGGCCCCCGATGCCACCGCCACGCTGGACAACCCGCTCTGCGGCGACCGCGTCACCTTCGAGGTGAGGCTGCGGGAGCGCCGCGTCGTGGCCCTGGCCCACCGGGTGCGCGGCTGCCTGCTCTGCGAGGCGGCCGCCTCCCTGCTCGGGCAGGCCGCGCCGGCGGCGACGCGGGAGGAGGTGCTGGCCGCCGGGGCCAGCGCCGCGGCCATGCTGAAGGAGGGCGCGCCCCCGCCCGGCGCACCCTGGGCCAAGCTCGGGCTCTTCGCGCCCGTCCAGGAGGTCCCCAGCCGGCACCGCTGCGTGCTGCTCCCGTTCGAGACGCTGGCCGAGGCCCTCCGGCTGGGGGAGGGGTAGCGCATGGGGACGAGGGTGGAGGAGCGCTTCACGGTGCGGGCCCCGGTCGCGGCGACCTGGGCGCTCCTGGTGGACCCGCGCCGGGTGGTCACCTGCCTGCCCGGCGCGGAGCTGACCGAGGTGGTGGACGAGCGCACCTTCCGCGGCAACGTCAAGGTGAAGGTCGGACCGGTGGCCGTCGCCTACCGGGGCACGGTGCACCTCGTGGAGCTCGACCAGGCGGGCTGGAGGGTGCGGATGGACGGTGAGGGGCGCGAGACCGGCGGCGCCGGGTCGGCGCGGATGACCATGGAGAGCCGGCTCACCCCGGGGCCGGGCGGCCAGACCGAGGTGGTGGTGGTGGCAGAGCTCGACATCGCCGGCCGGCTGGTCCAGCTCGGCCGTGGGATGATCGAGCAGGTCTCGCACCAGATCTTCCTCCAGTTCGCGGAGTCGGTGCGCCGCACGCTGGAGGCCGAGGCCGGCGCGCCGGCCGGCGCCACCCCGGCGCCGGCTCCGCCGCGGGAGGCGGTGCGGCTCGTACCGCTCGTCCTCCGGGCGTTCCTGGCCTGGCTCCTGTCGCTCCTGCGGCGGCTCACGGGCGGGAAGGGCTGAGCCGCCGTGAAGGCTGGCGGAGCGCCCCCCGGGCCAGCGCCTCGGCGAGCTGGCCCAGGCTCGCGAGGTCGTGCACCGGGCGGTGCTCGTCCACCTGCGGCAGCAGGGCCCGCACCCCGGCGGCGCGCGGCTCGAAGCCCTCGAAGCGCAGCAGCGGGTCGAGCCAGACGAGCCGGCGGCAGGAGCGCCGCAGCCGGGCCGCCTCCTCGGCCAGCAGGTGGGCGCCCTCGCGGTCGAGGCCGTCGGTGATGAGGAGGACCAGGGCCCCCTGCCCGAGCAGGCGGCGCGCCCATCGCAGGTTGAACTCGCGCAGGCAGGCCCCGATGCGCGTCCCGCCCTCCCAGTCGCCGACGGCCCGGCCGACGGCGGCCAGCGCCTGGTCGGCGTCGCGGTGGCGCAGCAGGCGGGTGACGTTGGCGAGCCGCGTGCCGAAGGTGAAGGAGTGGACCCGCTCCCGGTCGCCGGTCAGGGCGTGGAGGAAGCGGAGCAGCATCCGCGAGTAGCGGGTCATCGACCCCGACACGTCGCAGAGCGCCACCACGGTGGGCGGGCGGGGCGCCGCGGAGCGGAAGCGCAGCGGGATGGAGGCCGGCCCGCCGCGCAGCGCGGCGCGCAGCGTGGCGCGGGGATCGACGCGGGCGCCGCGGGGGTCGGGGCGGAGGCGGCGGGTGGGGAGGTCGCGCAGCGGGAGGCGCAGCCGGGCCACGGCCAGCTCCGCCTCGCGCAGCTCGGCGGCCGACATCTGCTCGAAGTCCCTGGTGCGGAGCAGCTCCCGGTCCGACCAGGCCAGCACGGCGTCGAGCTCGAGCCCGTCTGGCGCCGCCGCCCTGGCCGGGCCCGCACGGGCCAGCGCCTCGGCGAGCCGCCGGGAGACCTCGGGGCGCACGGCGGCCGGCGTGGAGGCGCGGGAGAGCAGGAGCTGGAGCGCGTCGGGGAGCGCCTCCGGCTCGCGCCAGAAGAGCCGGAAGGCCTCGTCGAAGAGGGCGCGGTGCTCCCCCCGGCTCACCAGCACGGCGTGCAGCGCCCAGTAGAGATCCTCGCGGCGGGCCAGCCCCACCTCGGCGACGGCGCCCACGGCGTCGAGCACCCGCCCCGGCCCGATGGGCAGGCCGGCGGCGCGCAGCGTCCGGGCGAACTCGAGGACGCGAGCCGGCAGCTGCCCGCCGGGCGTCATGGCGCCGCCGGGCCCGCGGCGGCCGTGAGCAGCGCCGCCGCCTCGGCGCCCCGGACCCGGGCGATGTCGTCCTGGTACTTGAGGAGAATGCCGAGCGTGGCGTCCACCGTGGCCGGGTCGAGCGCCTGCCGGTCGAGCGCCAGGAGCGACTGGGTCCAGTCGAGGGTCTCGGCCACGCCAGGGACCTTGAAGAGATCCTTGGCGCGGAGCCCTTGCACGAAGCCGACCACCTCGCGCGCCAGCCGCTCCGTCGCCTGCGGCACCTTCACCCTGAGGATGGCCAGCTCCCGCGCCGCGTCCGGGTAGTCGATCCAGGCGTAGAAGCAGCGCCGCTTCAGGGCGTCGTGGACCTCGCGGGTGCGGTTCGAGGTGATCACCACCAGGGGCGGCGAGGCGGCCACCACCGTCCCGAGCTCGGGGATGCTGAGCTGCCACTCGGACAGCACCTCCAGCAGGAAGGCCTCGAACGGCTCGTCGGTGCGATCGAGCTCGTCGATGAGCAGGACGGGGGGGCCGGCCGGGTCGGGCTCCAGCGCCTGCAGGAGGGGGCGCTTCACCAGGAAGCGCTCCGAGAAGAGCCCCTCCTCGATGCGCGCCCGGTCCGCCTCGTGGGCCGCCTCGGCGACCCGGATCTCCAGCATCTGGCGGGAGTAGTTCCACTCGTAGGCGGCCGAGGCCAGGTCGAGCCCCTCGTAGCACTGCAGCCTGAGGAGCCGGCGGCCCAGCGTCCGCGCCAGCACCTTGGCGACCTCGGTCTTGCCGACGCCGGCCTCCCCTTCGAGGAAGAGCGGGCGGGTCAGGCGCAGGGACAGGAAGAGCGCGGTGGCCAGGCTGCGGTCGGCCAGGTAGTCGCCCTCGGCCAGGAGCGCCTGCGCGGCGTCGACGGAGCCCGGCAGCGGGCGTGGTTCGCTCAAGGCCGGCGCTCCCGTCTGCTGCGTCAGCCGCAGGCGGCGACGGCGCGGCGCGCCAGGACGCCGATGAGGTGGGCGCGGTACTCGGCGCTGCCGAACGGGTCGCTCGTCAGCCCGTCGCCGCGCAGCACCACCTGGGCGATGGCCTCGGCGGTGAAGCGCGCCGAGAGCGCCTTCTCCAGCGCGGCCTGGCGGAAGACGCTCGGCCCGGCGCCGGTCACCGCCACCCGCACGCCGGACGGCCCCCGGGCCACGAAGACGCCGACCAGCGCGAAGCGGGAGGCCGGGTGGGGGAACTTGGCGTAGGCGGCCTTCTCCGGGATGGGGAAGCGGACCGCGGTGATGAGCTCGTCCTGGGCCAGCGCCGTCTGGAACATCCCGGTGAAGAAGTCGTCGGCGGCGATGCGCCGGCGGTCGGTCTGGATGGTGGCCGCCAGCGCCAGCGCCGCCGCCGGGTAGTCGGCCGACGGATCGTCGTGCGCCAGCGAGCCGCCCAGCGTGCCGCGGTTCCGCACCTGGGCGTCGCCGATCTGGCCGGCCAGGTCGGCCAGCGCCGGGAGGACGCGGCGCACCTCGGCCGCCTCGGACACGGCGGCGTGGGTGGTGCCGGCGCCGACGATCAGCTCCTTCCCCTCGACGCGGATCCCCCGGAGCTCGTCGAGCCCCGCCACGGCCACCAGGTCGGACGGGTTGGCCAGGTCGAGCTTCATGACGGGGATGAGGCTCTGGCCACCGCCGAGCGCCTTGCCGTCGGGCGCGCGCTTCAGCAGCGTCACGGCCTCGGCCAGGCTGCTGGGCTTGTGGAAGGCGAAGTCCCGCATGCGTGCAGGCGAGGTTCATTTGCCCGTTGCGTTGGTTGTACAGCTCGCGCCCGCGTTCGAAGTGACTGCCGTTCTGCGCGTCGATCGTGACGGCGACCGGCACGCCGCGCGACTGGTAGCCGACGTAAGCCGTCAGCCCGAGCAGGTCGTCGGACTCGTGCCCGAGCGCCTCCGCCTGCTGGTTGCGGCTGCGACACAGGTTGATGCGGCCCCCGAGATTGACGAGCCGCGCGGCGCCCGCGTCAACGCGCGGGTAGCGAGCGGCAACGCCTTTCATGTTCTTGGCAGCGTCACCGTGGCAGGTCGCGCAGGATTGCCCGCTTTTTCCCGCGGGCTCGCTCCACAGTTTCTCGCCGCGCACGACCCACAGCATGCCGGGGTT